>JAEMSV010000304.1 GCA_016462625.1 Solirubrobacteraceae bacterium
CCTGAGGGCCTGGGTGAGTGAGTGAGCGGCGGCCTTGGAGGCCGAGTAGCCGGTCATGGGCGGCGTGCTGGCGAGCGCGAGGAGGGAGAGCACGTTGACGATGTGGCCGCCGCCGTTGCGCTGGAGCACGGGCACGAAGGCGCGGATCGTGGCGTAGGTGCCGTCGTAGTTGACGGCCATCTCGCGGCGCACGTCTTCGGGGTTCGCCTCGAGCGGCCCGGAGAACGCGGCGGTCGAGGCGTTGTTGATGAGCAGCGTCGCGTCAGCGGCGGCCGCCGCGGCGGACTCGATCGTGTTGGCGTCGAGCAGCTCGAACGGCAGTGCGACGACTCGCGGGTCCCGGCGAACCCGGCTTGGGTCGCGGGCCAGGGCGTAGACCTTGGGGACATCGCGTGCGAGCAGCTCATCGACAAGGCTGCGGCCTAGGCCGCGGGAGGCGCCGGTCACGACTGGGACGGCGGTTGAGAGATCCATGAGGGTCCGTTCGTGGGTTGTTGGGGTGGGGCTAGGACGAGGTCCAGAGGGCGTCGTCGCCGAGTGCCGATCGGTGGGCGCGTCCCTCGCCAACCAGCCTGGTCAGCGCGATCTCGGTCGCGGGCCGGTCGACCGGCGCGGTGGTGTCCGCCAGCACGCGGGCGATCTCCTGGCTGGTGAGTCCGCCCGGGTAGGCGTGCAGGAGGTGCGGGAGGTCGGGGACGGGAAGGCGGGTCAGTCGCGGTTCGAGGTTCATGAGGGCGACCTCGACGGCTTCGAACGGCTGAAAGCCCGGGACGACGGCCGTGCGACCGTCCTGAGCCCTGAAGATGAGCGTCGGGGCGGTGTGGCGGACCGGCCCGTCCGAACGCGAGGTCCGGCCGAGCGCGACGGCGACCGGACTGGCAGTGCGCGCTTCGATCCGATCGGCCTCGTAAGCAGCTCGCGCGGCATCGCCGCGGAACGCACGCATCGCCTCATCGACATCGAGCCCGCTGACCCAGTCGCAGACCTCCGAGAGAGCGTCATCCTCGTCGAGCAACAGGGGGGTCGTGAACCATGCGAAGCGCAGCGCGCGCAGCAGCGCCGCGGCATGCGCCTCGCCCTGCAGGCCGGCGGCCTTGACCAGTCGGCAGGCCGGCGCTGAGGCGATGACGCGCTCGCGGACATGCGGGGTGATCGGCATGCCGAAGCGACGGAAGCGCAGCGACGTGAGCGCACGTCCTTCGGCCGAAGACCCGCGGGCGAGGGATTCCTCCACGGTTGAGACGAGCCCGATGAGGACGGTTCGCACCTCCAGCTGATCGCCGTAGCGCGCCTCCAGCGCCCGCATGACCGGCTCGAAGGAGTAGGCCCATGGGCACAGCGGATCGGTCACGTGCGTCACGCAGACGCGCACGCCTGAGCCGGCAGCAACCGGTCGGTGAATCGGTGTCGGGAGAGCCGGCGGGATGGCAGGCAAAGACGTTGGGCTCAACTGCATGAACCGCAACGTACGTTCCCAGCAACGATCAGTCCAATGGATATTGATAGTTGATTGATTGGCCTATAGAATCGCCGGATGGAGCTTCGCCAGCTCGAACTGTTCGTCGCGGTCGCTGAGGAGCTGCACTTTGGGCGTGCCGCGCGGCGGGTCCACCTCTCACAGCCCGCGCTGACCCAGGCGATCGCGCGCTTCGAGCGACGACTCGATGCCCAGCTCTTCGACCGGACCAGCCGGCGCGTCAACCTGACACCCGCCGGCGCCGCGCTCGTTGATCGTGCCCGCGCGCTGCTCGCAGATGCCGACAGCGTCACCGACCTCGTGGCGCGGACCGCGCGCGGGGAACTCGGGGTCGTCCGCCTCGGTGTTGTGGGCACGGCGATGCTGGAACTGCTCCCGGCCCTCGTCCGGAACACCCGCGCCGTCCATCCCGAGCTTGAGCTGCAGCTCTCCGAGGCGACGGGCGCGCGGCAACTCGAAGATCTGCGGGCCGGCAGACTCGACCTCGGCGTCTTGCACGCCGACGCCGCCGAACCTCCTGCCGGCGTGGAACTCCAGTCCCTGTACGCCGAGCCCCTCGCTGTCGCGCTCCCCGCAGATCACCCGCTTGCCACGCACCGCGCGCTCCGCTTGGCTGAACTTCAGGATGAGCGCCTCGTGCTGATCGCGCCCGAGCGCGAGGCGGACACCAGCTCGATGTATCTCAAGGCCTGCGCGCGTGCCGGCTTCTCGCCAAAGATCGCAGCGCACGTCACCAGTCTCCAGGCGCTCCTCGGGTTCGTCGCCGCCGGCCTCGGATGGGCCTTCGTCGCCCAGTCCGTCGTCGAGAACCTGCAGCGCGACCATGTGACCTACGTCGCGCTGCGCGGCACCACATTGCGCCTGCCAACCTCCATCGCCTGGCCAACAGG
>JAEMSV010000136.1 GCA_016462625.1 Solirubrobacteraceae bacterium
ACGACGTAGCCCTCGAGCTCGAGCAGCATCCGCGCGGTCGCACGGAAGCTCGGATGGTCATCGACGATGAGGACGGTGGTCGCCACACGGTCATTGTGCCCGGTACGCAGGGCGAAACCGGTACGGGTAACCCCCGAAAGTGGTCCGCTGCGCGATCAGACGCCGGCAGCGGCGGCGATCGACTGGTAGGCCGCGCCCGGATCGTCCGCGCCGAACACGGCAGAACCGGCGACGAGCCACCTGGCGCCCGCCTCGGTGCACAACGGCGCGGTGTCGACGTCCACGCCGCCGTCGACCTGGATCGCGGTGTCGGGCCCGAGGATCTCCCGGACCGCCTTGACCTTCTGAAGCGTCGACGGGATCAGCGATTGGCCGCCCCAGCCCGGGTTCACGGTCATGACCAGCGCGAGGTCGAGCAGATCGGCGACCTCACCGAACACCGCTGGCGATGTCGCCGGGCACACGGCAAGCCCCGCGCGGCAGTCCGCCTCCCGGATCTGGTGCAGGACGCGATGCGCGTGCGGCGTCGCCTCCGCGTGGAAGGTGATGCCGTCGGCCCCGGCGCGGGCGAACTCCTCGATCTGGCGGTCGGGGTTCTCGATCATCAGGTGGACGTCGAGGTAGACGTTCTCGGGCAGCGCGTCGCGCAGGGCGCTGAGGACGACCGGGCCGACCGTGATCGGCGGCACGAATGCACCGTCCATCACATCGAAGTGGATGACCTGGGCGCCGGCGTCGACGACGTGCTTGACCTCGACGGCCAGGTTGGAGAGATCGGCCGAGAGGATCGACGGCGCGATGTGGCAGTGCTTGAGGGGACTCATATCTCCCGGAGCATGGAGCCCTTGCAGCTGTTGCAGATCATCGTCGCGGAGGACGACATGCGCACGATGGTCCCGTGCTCACCGCAGGTCGGGCAGACGGACACGAGCTCGAAGCGATGCAGGCAGTTCACGCAGCGGAACCGGCCGGGCAGGTTCGCCGGGCGCAGCCACGGCTCGCGGCAGTTCGGGCACACGGGCCGGTCGGGGAGAGCTTGGCTGGACTCCACGTCACTCACAGTCGCAGATTGACCGGATCGGGCGCAGTCATGCCCCGAGGGTCGCGACATGGAAGCCGTCCGTCGCGTCGGTGTCGGGGGCGAAGGTCCGGGCGGCGACGAGCGGCAGCGGGCTGCTCGCCACGACGTCCTCGTTCTCGGTCCGCAGCAGCGTGCACGTGGAGTAGACGATGCGCCCGCCGGGCTTGACCAGCGCCTCGGCCGCACGCAGGAGCGCCCGCTGGTGCTCGGCCATGCGCGCCGTCCGCTCCGGGCTCGCGCGCCAGCGGATGTCGGGGTGTCCCTGCACCGTGCCCAGGCCAGAGCAGGGCGGGTCGAGCAGCACGCGGTCGAAGCGCTCCGTGCGTGGGCGGGTCTCGGCCTCCCCGACCTCGACGCGCACGATGCCGGCGCGCATGCGCTGCGCGGTCTGCGCGAGCGCCCGGGCGCGCCCGGCGTGCCGCTCGACGGCGACGACCCGGCCCTCGTCGCCCATCAGGGCGGCGAGGTGCGTCGTCTTGCCCCCGGGGGCGGCGCAGAGGTCGAGGATCTGCTCGCCGGGCTGCGGGTCGACGGCATGCGCGACGTGCATCGCGGCGCGCGACTGCGGCATGAACGCACCCTCTGCCCACAGCGGGTGCCCGTGCGCGTCGAAGCCCTGCTCGACGATGACGCCCTCCGGAAGGTCCGTCGCCTCGTGCCAGGGGACGCCGAGCTTCGCGGCGATCGTCGCGCGGTCCCCGACGAGCGTGTTCACCCGCACCGCGAGCTCAGCTGGCTTGTTGCCCGCGGCCATGAGCCCGCGCGCCCGCTCGGGGCCCAGCTCCTCGAACCACCGCTCGGCGAGCCAGCGCGGGTAGGAGTGTCGCACCGCCGCGCCCGCGGCCGTGGCGTCGGACGGGAGCTCGGGCGTCTCGCGCTGGGCCCGGCGCAGCACGGCGTTGACGAGCTTGAACCCGCCACCGCCGCCCGCCTGCTTGGCGAGCTCGACGGAGGTGTCGACGGCCGCGTGATCGGCGATCCCGTCCATGAACAGCAGCTGGTAGAGCCCGAGTCGCAGGGCGGCGACGACGGACGGGTCGAGCTCACCCGGCGGCCGCGCCAGCTGGGCGATGATCCAGTCGAGGGACCCGCGGCGCTGAACCGTCCCGAAGGCCAGGCGCATGGCCAGTGCCCGCTCGCGCGGGTCCAGCCCCTCGGCCTCCCCGTGGAGCGCCCGGTCGGCGTAGGCGCCCTGCTCGAAGACACGGCGGACCACGGCGAAGGCGGCGCGGCGCGCCGGAGTGACGGTGCTCATCTACGCCTCGGGGATGTCGTGGCCGCGCACGTAGCTCGCGGCGTCCATCGGGCGCTTGCCCGGCGGTTGGATCTCCAGCAGCTCGAGGCCGCCGGCGAACAGGCGTCCATCGCGGGCGCGCAGGCCCTCGCCGCCCGGCGCGTCGCCGTCGGCACGCGCGCGCAGGACGCCGAGCATGTCGCCGCTCGGCAACGGCAGCCGGGCGCCGATGTGCGGGCTGAGCGCGCGAACCGTGCGCTCGGCGGCCAGCGGGTCGGCGTACGGATCGATCGTCCGGTCCTCGGCGGTGATCTTCTCCGCGTAGGTCACGCCGTCCTCGGTCTGCTCGACGGGCTCGGGGCCGCGGTCGAGGACGTCCAGCAGCAGATCGCCCGCCAGCTCCTCGAGCCGTGGGGCGAGCGTGCCGTACGTGTCGTCCGGGGCGATCGGCTCTTCGGCGACCGCATAGACGGGGCCACTGTCGAGCCCCGCCGTGACGCGCATGATCGCGACGCCCGTGCGTTCGTCACCGGCCATCATCGCCCGCTCGACAGGCGCGGCGCCGCGCCAGCGCGGCAGCAGCGAGGGATGGACGTTGACCAGCTCGAAGTCGGAGAGCAGCGGCTCCTTCAACAGGGCGCCAAACGCGCAGACGATGACGGCCGTCGGGGCCTCAGCCGCGATCTGCGCCACCGCGTCGGGGGCGTTGACGTCGTCGGGCTGCGCGAGCGCGATCCCGAGCGCGCGCGCCGTGTCGGCGACCGGCGGGGACTGCAGCTTGCGACCTCGCCCCTTCGGGCGGTCGGGCCGGGTGACCACGAGGGACGGGCGGTGGGCCGCCGAGCCCGCCAGCCGGTCGAGGACCGCCGCGGCGAACTCGGACGTGCCGAGGTAGACGGTCGGCACTACTACGCCGCGCCGGCGCGTTCTCGGTCGCGCATCGCGCGCATCGCGGCCTTGCGCTGATCCTTGCTCGTCCGGTCCAGGATCAGGACCCCGTCGAGGTGATCCATCTCGTGCTGGATGACCCGGGCCTCCAGCCCGCTGGCCTCGACGCGCACGACGTCCCCGTGCTCGTCGACGCCGCCGATCCGGACGTGCACCGGGCGCTCGACGTCCACCTGGATCCCGGGGATGCTCAGGCAGCCCTCCTCGCCCAGCTCGGTCTCGTCGCCGGTCCACTCCAGCTCGGGGTTGATGACCGCGATGATCGGGCTGTCCGGCTCCACGCGGTAGACGAAGAGCCGGTGCGAAATGCCGACCTGCGGGGCGGCCAGCCCGACGCCGAGCGCGTCGTGCATGAGCTGGCCCATCCAGCGGATCTCCTCGCGCAGCTCGCCGTCGAAGCCGTCGACCGGGCGCGCGACGCTGCGCAGCACCGGGTCGCCCATGCGCACGATGCGGCTCATCGCGGCCTCGCGGCGCGCGACGACCTCGGGGTCGAGCTGGCGCTCTTCGTCCTCGTCCTCGTAGTCGTCGATCTCGGGCTCGTGCGCCATGGCGGACAAGTCTAGAACGCGAGCAGTCGGACGATCGCGACGATGCCGACCACCACGATCACTGCGCGCAGAGCGGTCGGGGAGAGCTGCTTTCCGTAGCGCGCACCGAGCTGCGCGCCCACGATTGCGCCGACCGCGATCAGCCCCGCAGGCAGCCATTCCACGTCGACCGCGATGATGAAGACGATCGCCGCGACGCCGTTGACGATCCCCGCCAGGACGTTCTTGAAGGCGTTGACGGTCTGCAGGTCGTCGGCCAGCGAAATGCTCAGCAGCGCCATGAGGAGGATCCCCTGGGCCGCACCGAAGTACCCGCCGTAGATGCCCGCGACGAACACGCCCGCGAGCAGCGCCGGGCCGCCGTGTTCGGTCGGCGGGCGGCGCTTGGCCAGCCAGGGGCCGATCCGGGGCTGCAGGATGATCAGCACCAGCGCGATGACGATGAAGACCGGCACGATGGTCTCGAACGCCTCCGGCGGCAGCGCGAAGAGCAGAATCGCGCCGGTAATTCCGCCGAACAGCGAAGCGACCCCGAGCCGACCGACCCGGCGCCACTTCCCCTCGAGCTCCTGCCGATAGCCGATCACGCCCGAGACCGAGCCCGGGACGAGCCCGATGTTGTTCGCGACGTTCGCGGCGATCGGCGGGTAGCCGACCGACAGCAGCACGGGGAACGTCACGAGCGTGCCGCTGCCGACGACGGTGTTGATCATTCCCGCCCCCGCTCCCGCGAGGACGACGGCGATCATCTCGAGCAGGGTCATTGGGGATCCACGTCCACGCTGAAGGAGACGACGCCCTTGTGGGGCTTGACGCCCGCGGTCGCGTCGACGGCCGCGCCGCACGCGTGGACGGCGGGCATGCGGTCGGTCGCCTTGACCATGAGCTGCGCGCGCTCGCGCTCGCGCAGGCGGAACAGCGGCGCGGGGCCGAGGATCTGCGTCCCGGATGCCGGCCGCAGCCGCTCCGCCAGCTCGGTGGCCGCCGCGAGCGCCGGAGCCTGCTCCACCGACGAGCACACGATCCGGATCAGCGCCGAGAACGGCGGGTAGCGCAGCATCTCCCGCCGGGCGAGCTCGCCGGCGAGGAAGCCATCGGCGTCGTGGCGGGTGGCGGCGTCGATCGAAGGCGCGTCGGGCGCCAGCGTCTGCACGAGCACCCGTCCCCCCTGCTCGCCCCGGCCCGCGCGCCCGGCGAGCTGTGCGACGAGCGCGAACGTCCGCTCCTCGGCGCGGAAGTCGGGGAACCGCAGCGTGGCGTCGGCATCGACGACGACGGCCAGGGTGACGTCGGGGAAGTCGTGCCCCTTGGCGACCATCTGCGTGCCCACGAGCACGCCGCGATCGGCCTGCTCGAACGCACGCAGCGCCCGGGCCGGGTTCTTCACGTCGGCGTCGAGGCGGAAGGTCGGCAGCCCGAGCTGGGCGAGGTCGTGCTCGAGGCGCTCCGTCCCCGCCCCGTGCCGCGTCACGCTCACCGATCCGCACTCCGGGCACTGCTCGGCGATCCGCTCACGGTGGCCGCAGTGGTGGCAGGCAAGATGGTGCGCGGCGCGATGCAGCACGAGCGCGACGTCGCAGTTCGGGCACATCCACGCATGCCCGCAGGTCCGGCAGTCCATGAAGTTCGACCAGCCGCGGCGGTTCAGCAGCACGATGGACTTCTGCGAGGCCGCGAGGGCGTCGACGGTGTCGGGATGCAGCGGGGTGTCGGTGCCGCGCATGTCGATCGTCTTGACGGGCGGCGGGTGCTGGCCGTCGACCCGCCGGGTCAGGCGGATGCGCTCGAGCGCGCGGTAGCTCTCGGGCCGCGGAGTCGCGCTGCCACACAGCAGGAGTGCTCCCGCGTCCTGCGCGCGCTTGGCGGCGACGCGCCGGGCGTCGTACCGCGGGTCGCCCTCGTGCTTGTAGGACGGGTCGTGCTCCTCGTCGACGACGATCAGCCCGACGTCGCGCAGGGGGGCGAACACCGCGCTGCGCGGACCGACGCAGACCTTCGCCTCGCCGTGTCTGAGCCGGTGCCACTCGTCGCGGCGCTCGGCGGCGGTGAGCTTGGAGTGCAGGACCGCGACGGTATCCCCGAAGCGGTCGGCGAACCGCGTGACGATCTGCGGCGTCAGCGCGATCTCGGGGACGAGGATGATTGCGGTGCGCCCCTGTTTCAGCGTGGCAGCAGCGGCCTGGAGGTAGACCTCGGTCTTGCCCGAGCCGGTGACGCCCTGGAGCAGGAGCCGCTTGGACGCCTCGGTCGCGATGGCCCCCTCGATCTCCACGAGCGCCTTCGTCTGCTCGGCCGTGAGCGGCGGCGGGGTGGTGGTCCGCGCGCCGACGGCGTCATGGATCAGCGTCATGCGGTTCGCGCGCTGGTCCAGCGCGACCAGGCCCTTGCGCTCCAGGCGCCGGAAGGCGCCCAATTCGGTGCCCGCGGGGCGGGGACCGGTCGTGGCCAGGTCATCGAGCAGGGCGCGCTGGGACGCCGTCAGGCGGTCGTCGTCTGCGGGAGCGCGCTTCAGGGTGGCCCACGCGACCCGGCGGGCCTTCGCCCCGCTCGGCGGCGTGACGAGGGCGAGCGCGCGCGCCTCGGTCGAGCAGTACTGGTCGGCGATCCACTCGGCGAGCGTGACGAGCTCGGCGGGCACGGACTCCTCGAGGACGCGCCTGGGCGCCACGAGCTTGTCGGCCGGCACCTCGGTGGTGTCGCTGAGGCCGACGACGACGCCCGTGAGCTCCTGGTGGCCGAACGGCACCCGGAGCATCGAGCCGACTCCCGCCCCTTCGGGCGCGAGGTAGTCGAAGGGCCCCCGGAGCGCCCGCGCGGTAGTGAGTGGCTGCACGCGCGCGATCACGGAGGGCGACGATAGGGCCGGGCGCCGACGGGCGCCCGGCCCTAACCCCTACCTCACGACCGTGAAGCGGGCGATCGTGCCGACGGACTGGTTGCCCGCCGCGTCGGTCGGCACCGGGATGAGCTGGTACTGGCCGGGGGCCAGCGGCACGCCGTTGACCTTGCCGTCGAAGAAGAACGACCGCGCGCCGCGGCGCACGGGGATCTTCAACGTCGCGAGCTTCGTCCCGTCCGCCTTGCGCAGCGAGAGCTGCAGCGTGACGTCCTCGCTGAGCGTGCCGCGCACCGTCGTGCCGAGCGGCACCGAGGTCGGTGTCGCGCCGGTGCGGAACGTCGTGGCGCTCAGCCCGAAGCCGGTCACGGTCGGGGCGATCCGATCGCTGCCGGCGATGACCGCCAGCCGCGGCGGGTCGTTGTCGTCCGGAACCGCGGCGAGATCCCCGGCCCCGTCTCCGTCGAGGTCACCGACCGGCCCAAACAGCGTCGGCGACCCTCCGGCACCGACGAGGGTGCGCTGCGTCGTCTGGTTGGGATGAGCCACATCGATGGTGCCGCCCTGCGTACGGCCGGACACGAGCTGGCTCGGCACCCGGCCGCCGGTCGCAGCGAGCTCGTCGCGGCCGTCACCGTCGAAGTCACCGACAGGCGACAGCAGCCCAGGATCGCCGTAGTCCGCCGCAGTGAAACCGGTGAGCCGCAGACCCGCCGAGCCCAGTTGATCCAGATCAAGGCTCCCTGCGCCCCGGCCGAAGACCACCTGGATCTCACCCGTCATGCCATCCCAACTCCCGAGAATGGGAACCGCGATGTCGACCTTGCCGTCACCATTGACGTCGCCCGCGGGGTAGGGCGTCCATGGCTCCTGCCCCCAGCGGTATCCAACCTTGAGCTGCAGTCGGGGCGCAGACGTCATGTCGTTGGTCGCGCCCGGGCCCCAGACGCGGCGGCCAAACACGACGGCACCCGTGGACGCGCCGCCGCTGGTTTCCGCGTCGAAGCCCGCCGCGACATCGTCGATCCCGTCGTCGTTGACGTCACCGAGAATGGCCGCGGGGGACGGGCCGGTGAACGTCACGAGCCGCGTGTTGATCGCGGACGCGCTGGCGCCCGCCAGCGCCGGTCCACCGTAGAAGACGAGAGGGCGGAAGTCGTTCGTCGACCAGTCGAGAACACGGAGCGCCAGCGCGTCGTCGTACCCGTCGCCATTGATGTCGCCCCGGCCCGCCCCGGGTAGAAGCACGTCATCCGGAGCGACGAACCCCTTGCTGCCGAGCGCATCGACATCGATGGTGCTCGTTGCCGCGGTGCCGAGGACGACGCGCGACCGCGGAGCGTCCTCGCCCGACGTGCTCAGGGTCACTACCAAGTCGTCGCGCCCATCGCCGTTGAGATCGCCGGCCGGCTTGACCCCGCCGATCCCGCGCGAACCACTTGCGACGATCTGGAAGCCACGGCCACCCAGCGCCGTGAGGTCGATGTCTGTCCGGACGCCGCGCCGGCCGAAGACGACCCGCGGCTGGAAGGAGAACGGCGTGGAGGCGTCCGCGCTCCTCGTCGTCGAGAGAACGACGTCGTCCAGGCCGTCACCGTTGATGTCCCCCACAGGCTGCGGATTGGTGTTCCCGATCAGCGTCCCGACCGTGGGCCAGTTGGTGAAGATCGAGTAGTCCTCTTCGGCGACCGCGTCGATCGGGGCCGCCCCCGCCGTCCCGGCGTGCGCCATCAGTGCGCACCCCGCCACCACTGCCGCCCATCCTGTCCTGCGCATGAAGCCTCCATGTGTGGTGGAACCCGTGGAGAACGTATGCGCCCGGAACGCGCTCATCGTGAATGTCGTTCACGGCGGCTTGGTCGTTTCCTGTCCGACAGGTGGACACCGAATGACCCAGGCTCGCCGGGGGCCGCGATACCCTCGCGCCATGGAACTCCACCCCGGCGAAACCGTGCTGTTCGAGGGCCACCCGTCGTGGCGGGC
>JAEMSV010000305.1 GCA_016462625.1 Solirubrobacteraceae bacterium
GATCTCGTGGCACCACCGGCCGAGCATGCATCCCTGCACACCGGCCGCGGGCGGTTCGGGCGCCGGTCCGCGGTGCGCGTCACCCGAGGCGACGTTTTGGATCGTGCGGCGCTGCGTGCGGTGTTCACCGGGGCCGACGAGATCTACCACTTCGCCGGCCAGCTCGGGACGAGCGAGCTCGACGAGACCCCGCGGACCGCGGCCGAGGTCAACGTGCTCGGGTCGATGAACGTGTTCGAGTGCGCGATCGACGCGGGCGTCGACCGGGTGTTCCACGCGTCCAAGCCCAACGTGTGGCTCAACGCGTACACGGTGAGCAAGCACGCCGCCGAGCGGTTCGGCAACCTCTACGCGGCCTCCCAGGTCGGCACGCGGATCTGCTCGCTGCGCTACTTCAACGGCTACGGCCCCGGACAGCACACGCATCCGGTGCGCAAGCTCGTCCCGACGTTCGCGCTGCAGGCGCTCTCCGGTATCCCTCTCGAGGTCTACGGAGACGGTGAGCAGGTCGTCGACATGATCTACGCGCCCGACATCGCCCGGCTCACCGTCGACTTCACGGACGTGGCCCCGGGCGGCGAGGCGCCGGACTGTGGTCGCGGGGTGCCGCTGACCGTGAACGCCGTCGCTCAGGCCGTCGCGGCCTGGGCAGGGGGCCGGGTCGAGATCCGGCACCTCCCGATGCGCCGCGGCGAGGACCCGCACACCGAGCTGGTGGCCGACACCGCGCGGCTTGAGGCGGTGCTGGGCCCGCTGCGCTTCAGCGACTGGGAGGCCTCGCTGGCGCGCACGCTGGACTGGTACGCCGACCGGCACGCCCGCGCCGCGGTGCCGCAGGAGGCCCGTGTCTTGGCGTGACCGATCGGTCCTCGTCGTCATCGGCCACCCCGACGACGAGACCCTCGGCTGCGGCGGGACCCTCGCCAAGCTGGCGGAAGAGGGCGCTCGCGTCACAGTCCTGCTGCCGTGCCGGCGCACCGATCCCCGCGGGGTCGAGCACTGGGATGACCTGCTCGCCGCACTCCACGGCGCCTGCGCGCGGCTCGGCGCCGTGGTCGCGCTCCCGGAGCCCATGCTCCTGGAGCCCGAGCCGGCGGTCGCCGACGTCTACGACGTGATCCTGCCGCACGTCGACGAGCACGACGTCGTGCTGACGCACTGGCACGGGGACGTCCACCAGGCTCATCGCGCGCTCGCGCACGCCGTCGAGATCGCCACGCGGCCGTTTCGCCGGCACCGCGAGGTCTGGCTGTTCGACACGCCCACCTCGACGGAGCAGGCGTTCGTGCAGACGTACTCGCCGAACACGTACGTCGTGCTCGAGGAGCGTCACTGCGACGCTGCGGTCGAAGCCATGGCCCTCTATCCCGTCGAACACGACATCGGGCGCCGTCCCGAGGATCTCCGCCGGCGGATCGAGGCCCGCGGCGCCGAGATCGGCCGCACCCACGCCGAGGGGTTCGTGGCGGTCCGCCAGTACCGCTGACCCATGAAGCGCGCGCTGGACATCGTCCTGGGCACGGTCGGCCTCGTCCTCGCGGCGCCGGTCATCCTGGCGGGCGCGCTGGCTGTCCGAAGGCGCGCCCCCGGGCCGCTCCTCTACGCGCATGAGCGAGCCGGGCGCGACGGACGCCCGTTCCTCCTCTGGAAGGTCCGGACGATGGTCGACGGCGGCGACGCGCTGCTGGAGGCGCGCCTGCGCGACGACCCCGCTGCCCGGGTCGAGTGGGACCGGTACTTCCGGCTCGCCGACGACCCGCGGATCGCCGGCCGGGCCGGACGGCTCCTGCGCCGGCTGAGCATCGACGAGCTGCCCCAGCTCTACAACGTCATCGTCGGCGACATGAGCCTCGTGGGGCCGCGCCCGCTGCCACCCGACGTCATCGCCGCGCTCCCGCCGCCGTTCGTCGCGGCGCGGCAGGTGGTCCGCCCGGGTCTGACCGGCCTGTGGCAGGTGTCGGGTCGCAGCGACGTCGACCTCGCGGCGATGGAGGCGACCGATCTGGCCTACGTCGAGCGCGCGTCGCTCGCGCTCGACCTGCGGATCCTCGCTCGGACCCCGCGCGCCGTGCTGACCGGCGAGGGTGCGTACTGATGCGCCGCGTCGCGATCGTCCACGACTGGCTCGTCACGTGGGGCGGCGCCGAGCGCGTGCTCGAGCAGATGCTCCTGGCCTATCCGGAGGCCGACGTGTTCTGCCTCGTCGAGGATCTCGATCCCGAGCGGGCGCACGTGCTCGAGGGGCGGCGCGTGCAGAGCACGTTCCTCGGCCGGCTGCCCGGCGGACGGCGGCACTACTGGTACTACGCGCCGCTCATGCCGCTGGC
>JAEMSV010000306.1 GCA_016462625.1 Solirubrobacteraceae bacterium
CGCGGCGTGCGGGCCCGGGAACTGCGCGAACGCGGACCACCTGCTCGATATCGCGGACCGTGCGCTGTACGCCGCGAAGCAGCAGGGGCGCGACCGGGTCGTCGCAGCGGGCGATGAGCACTGAGCCCCGCGGCCGCGACGTGTCCTCGTCGTTGCACCGCACAGGCGACGGACGAGCCATCGAGCCTCAAGATTGCGAACCTGGCGCCGATGCTTCACAGATGGGGCTCAGGCAAGCGGATGCGACGGGCGGTTTGCCAGCGCACCTGACGGAATCCGCGCTGCCCGCTGATCTGCTCCGCGCGATCCTCGACGGTCTTCCCGCGATGGTCGGCTACTGGGACCGCGACCTGCACAACCGCATGGCGAACTCCGCGTACATGGAGTGGTTCGGCTGTAGGCCGGAGACGATGGGTGGCATGCACATCCGGGACCTCCTCGGCCCAGAGCTCTTCGAGCGGAACTATCCCTACATGGCGCGGGCGCTGGAAGGCGAGCGCCAGACGTTCGACCGCACGCTCATCGACGCCGAGGGGGTGACGCGGCACACCCAGGCCTCCTACATCCCGGACGTGGTCGACGGTGAGGCCCAGGGCTTCTTCGTGCTCGTCACCGAGATCACGGACCGCGTCGAGGCCGAGCGTGAGGCGGCGGACGCGGCGGAGCGCTACCGCGCCCTGATCCGCAGCATGCCCGGCGGCTTCGTGCTGCTGTTCGACTCCCAGCTGCGCTTTACGGTCGCCGACGGCGAGGCCCTGCAGGTCTTCGGCTACACGCGGGAGTCCCTCGAGGGGCACACGCTTGCGGAAGCCATGCCGCCGGCCCTGGTCACCGAGCTGGAGCCGCGGTATGCGCGCGCGCTGGCGGGCCAGGCGACGACGTGGGACCGCGTCATCGGCCACCGGGTCTTCAGTCTGACCGCCGCGCCGGTGCAGGGCGCCGAGGGCCATGTGACGGGCGGCGTCGTGGTCTGCACCGACGTCACCGAAGAACGCCGCGGCGCCACGATCGCCCAGGCGGTCACGGCGCTCGCGAAGGTCGCGGCGGAGGCCAGCCCGCTGGAGGCGGTCGCCGCGCGCATCACGGGGATCCTGCATGAGATCTTCGGGCTCGATGACGTGGGACTCCTGCGGTTCGACGGCTCGCACACCGCGGAGGTGCTCGCTGCCAGCCCACCCAGCCGGAAGCTCGGCGACACGATCGATATCGATGACGGAACCGCGGTCGCACTGGTCCTCGGGACCGGCCATCCCGCGCTCCTGCGCTACGACGAGCGGTCGGCAGGTGTCGCGCGACGCCTCTACGACATGGGCCTGCGGGTCGGCGGGGCCGCGCCGATCCGCGTCCGCGGCGAGATGTGGGGTGCGCTCGTCCTCGCCTCCGGCGACGAGACGGCAATGGACGACGCGCTGCTCGACAGGCTCAGCAGCGTGAGCGAGCTCGTCGGCCTGGCGATCGGCAACGCGCAGGCCTGGGAGGCGTTGCGTCGCGACGCGACAACCGACGCGGTGACGGGTCTGCCGAACCATCGCGCCTACCGGGAGGAACTCGCGCGGTGTGTCGCGCAGGGCGCGCGCGACGGACGGACCGTGGGGCTCATCCTCGTCGACCTCGACCACTTCAAGGCCATCAACGACTCGCACGGCCACCCCGCGGGAGATGCGGTGCTGCGCGAGGTCGGCCACCGCCTTGCGACGGTCGCGCGCGCAAACGAGCTGGCCGCGCGCATCGGTGGCGAGGAGTTCGCCCTCGTCCTGATGGGAGTAGACCAGGAGACGGCGGTCGCTGCGGCCGAGCGCGCTCGTCGGGCCATCGCCGAGGAGCCGTTCCTGAACATCGGCCAGGTAACGGCCTCTGCCGGCGTCGGTGTCCTCTCAGACCCGGGGAAGGACGGCGCCGCCGACCGCCTCGTCGCAGCGACGGATCAAGCGCTGTACGTCGCCAAGCGGACCGGGCGCAACCGGGTCGTCGGCCCGGGTGGGTCACACGCCACCTCGTGATGGCGCTCACACCAGAGCAGACCGCCCGCCGTGGGCGCTAACGTCCGGCGCGCCGTGGCCGACGCCGACGCGACCACCACTGAGGAGTCCTCCGCGGGCGCATTTCGCGAGCTCGTGATCATCACCGGGTTCTCGGGCGCTGGGAAATCGACCGCGATGAACGTGTTCGAGGACGCGGGCTACTTCTGCGTCGACAACCTGCCGCCGGAGATGATCCGCGGCCTCATCGAGCTCTTCATGCACGAGGGCTCCAAGGTCGAGCACGCCGCCGTCGTCTCCGACGTCCGCGGCGGGGAGTTCTTCGAGACGCTGAGCGGCGTCGTCG
>JAEMSV010000042.1 GCA_016462625.1 Solirubrobacteraceae bacterium
AGATCGGGGTGGGGGAACATGAGCACGGCGCCGTGGCCCATCGGCGCCCACGCGAGCCCCCAGGCGTCGTCGATCGCGCCGGCACAGGCCTCAAGGCGGAAGTTGTACGCCTGTGTCGCGTCGTACGCACCGCGCCACCACGACAGATGCGACGCGGCACGCAAAGCGCGGACAACGCTGTGTGAGGGCGTCCCGTCGAGCGCGAGTGCCGCGTCCACCCACGCGCCGCCCTCCTCGAAGTGCCCGTGCGAGAACCACAGCCACCACAGCGCGGACACGAGGCGCAACGCGTCCTCCGCGCGGCGCTCAGCAACCAGGTGGGCGAGCGCGGCGCGAAAGTTGTCGTGGTCGGCCTCCAGGGCGCGGAGGGTCGCGTCCTCTGCGGCGCCGAAGAGATCCGGAGCCCGCCGGGCCGCGACGTCACCGTAGACCGCGGTGTGGCGACGCCGGATCTCTGCAGTTTCGCCGACTTCCTCGAGGCGCTCGTGCGCGAACGCGCGGATCGGCGATCGCAGCCGCAGGCGGGTCACCCCGTCGATGGGCGGCTGGGACGCGACCATCGAGCAACGCACGAGCGTCCAGATGACGTCGATGACGTCGTCTCCGGCGACGACGAGGTGCGCCTCCTCCAGGCCGAACGATCCCCGGAAGACAGCCAAGCGCCGGAAGACCTCCTGCTGGCGCGGCGTGAGCAGTCGGTGTCCCCAGTCGATCGCCGCCTCGATCGTCAGGTGGCGGGCGGCACTCGTCGGATCCCGGCTGGAGAGCGACGCGAGGCGGCGCTTGCCTTCGAGCATCGCCGCGATCTCGACGGCGAGCCCGGCAAGCCCGCGCTGCGCGACCTGTGCGGCGGCCAGCTCAATCGCGAGTGGGAGGCCGTCGAGCAGCGTGCATATCTCGCCTGCCTCCCGGAACACCTCGCCGTCGCGCTGCTTGACGCTGGGCAGTGATCCCGCGCGTTCGAGCAGCAGCTCGACCGCATCCGGCAGCTCGCCGTCGCCGTCGACGCCGGTCGCCATCGACGGGACTTCGACCACGCGCTCTCCCCCGAGGCCGAGCGGTGCGATGCTCGTGGTCAGCACACACGTCCCGGGCGCGTGCGCCAGCAGGTCTGCGACCAGGCCGGCGCAGGCGTCGACGACGTGCTCGCAGTTGTCGATCAGCAGCAACGTCGCGCGATCTGACAGGTGCCGTCGCAGTGCGTCGGCCGCCATCTCGCCAGCGACGGGGCGCGCGCCCACGGCACTCGCGATCGACGTTGCGACGATCTCCGCGTCGGCGCCCGGCGGGAGGTCGGCCAGGCCTGCGAACCACACGCCGTCCGGAAACGACGTGATCTGGCGCGCAGCGACCTGAAGGGCGAGCCGGGTCTTGCCGCAGCCTCCCGGCCCGGTGAGGGTGATGAGCTCCTGGCCGGCGACGAGGCGCGACAGCCCCGCGATCTCCGGTCCGCGGCCGACGAACCGACTGGACTGGACCGGCAGGTTGTGGGGGTGTCGGCTCAGCGTCTGCGGCAGCCGTAGTGCGTCGGGGTGGTCGGGCACCGGAAGCTCGAAGGCCTCCTCGTCGGTGAGGAGGTCTTCGTAGCGCTGACGGCCGAGCGGGCGCAGCGCCTCTCGGTCGCTGGCCCGTGCCTGTGCAGCCGCGGAGACCAGGATCTGCCCCGGATGTGCGGCGTCGGCGAGCAGGCGGCAGCGGGCAGGGCCCGGGCCGAGCAGATGCTCGCCGACGGGCACCGTCGCGCCGACATGCACGCCGACCCGGCACTCCAGGCGCACGTCGCCCGCCAGGGCGACGGCGGCCTCTTCGGCGGCCTTCGCGCCGGGGAAGATCGCCGCGAGCTGGTCGTCGCCGACCGGGTAGGCGTCACCGCCGGCTTGCTCGACGGCGAGCACGGCGCTCCCGCGGGGACCCGGGTCCCAGGGCCGCTCGGCCCCGATCCGGGCGTGTAGCAGCACCCAATCGCTGCGCCCCTCCGCACGAGGCGCGCGCCGCGGCACCGGCGGTCTCGACGGGAGCTCGCGCCGGCCGAGGGCGTCGCGCAGCGCCCGCAGCTGCGGGCCGGGCTGGACCAACGCCCTGTTCGCGCTGAGGTAGGCGTCTGTGGCCTCGGCGTTGCGCCCCGCGGCGATCAGGGCCAAGATCAGCTGCCGGTGCCGCCGTTCGTCGAGCTCGTGCTCCTGGAGCTGCCGCCGGACCGCGACCTCCACCTCGTCGTACTCGCCCAAGGCCAGCAGCACATCGTTGAGGTCGACCTCGGCGTTGGCGCGCAGGACCTCAAGCTCTCGGGCGGCACCCCGGGCCCACGGCAGCTCGGCGTGATCGCCGAGCAACGGTCCGCGCCAGGACGACAGCGCCTCGCTGAGCATCGCGTGAGCGGCCTGCGGACGCTCGGTGACGAGGTCTCGCGCGCCGCGGGCGAGCAGGCGGAACCGCTCGGCGTCGATCGCGGCGGACGAGACCATGAGGCGGTAGCCGGTTCCGTCTCGCTCGATGGCACGCCCTGCGTCCCCGAGTGTGGAACGCAGGCGGGCCACCGTCTGCTGGACGGTGTTGCGCTTGTCGTTGGCACCGTCCCACACGTCTGCGAGCAGGCGCTCGGACGTGACCCGCTCTCCCGGCTGGACCAGGAGCCGTCCGAGGACGAGCTCTGGCTTGTCGGCGAGCGGGATGGCCTCCCCAGACGGCATGTGCCGAACGGTGATGGGGCCGAGAATGGAGTAGTCGAGGTCGGGCACCGCTGGATGCCGGGCCTGGCCGGTCGGTCTACCCAATCAGACCGAATAGAGGATCGTCAAGCGCTCGGAAGGAACCGTATGATGGCGGACGTGTCGACCGCGGCAGAACCGGCGGACCTGATCGACCGCCTGATCCGCGGGAGCGGGCTGTTCGACGTTGCCGAGAGCGCCTGCCGGGAAGGCGGCATCGCGGGCCGCGAGCAGGCGGTGGCGTACTGCCTCGCGGTGCTTGTCCTGAAGGACGATCCGGTGCGCAAGGGCAAGCGCCACTATCGCCTGGACGTCGGCGCGGACGACTTCTCCGAGCGGTTGGCGTTCTGGGCGGCGGAGGTGGCACGCAACATCCGTGCGTGGGGGGACACGCACCAAGCGATCCAGGACGAAGCGGACCGATACGAGATCGACACGTTGCGCCGGCTCGTCCCGGGCTCGCGCGCGGACGATCTGATCGACGAGGCCGCCTCGCGGCTGATGGTTGTGCTCGCGGGCGGCCCGCGCGCCGACGAGATGGCGCCGGACCTGCTCCGGCGCCGGCTTCCTCCCGGCGACGCGTACGCCTTTCAGACACCACTCGACCGATGGATCCGAACCGGCTCGCGGCGGATCATGGCGCTGCGCGACACGGATCCGCTCGACGATCGGATCGTCGCGGAGGACGCGGTGGGCCAGGGGGACTTCGCGGCGGTCGTGGACGCGATCGCCGAGCAGGCTGAAGACGTGCTGGAAGTCCAGCTCGCGCACGTCGGGCGGATGGCCGAGACCCGCGAGTTGCTCCGCGGCGTCATCGATCGCGCGGACGGGTGGGAGGCGCAGCTCGCCGTCCGGCACGCCGCGAGCCCTGACGAGTCGCGCCTGTTCGTGCGGCTGCGGGCCGCTCTGCTGTACGTCGCCGACCGCCTGCGCCGCGAGCAGGCGGCCGTGACCGGCATGCTCGCCTTCCTGCTCCTTGCGATGCGGACCGCCGTGGTCCAGCAGCACGTCGCCGTGCTCTCGCTGCGGCGCCGGGTGCTCGACGCGGCCGTCGTGCAGGAGCTCCGCGATCGGATGCGGGTGATCGTGGCTGACACTCGCCACCCATCGCCGGGGCTCGTGCGCCAGACGCAGAAGGTCGCAGACGGCAAGGCGGTTCCGGTTTCGCGCCTGACCGCCCTGCAGGAGCTGCAAGTGCGCCCGGGTGAACGGGACAGGCTGCTTGCGCCGGTCTGCGCGATGCTCGATCGTCTCCCGGGTGTGGTCGATGACAACGAGGCGATCGCGGTGCTCGCTGCGCGCGCCGCGTCCAGCCCCGTGAAGGTCAAGTCCCATCGGAGCAAGGCCCGGGATGAGCTGTCACGGGTCGATCCGCTGTACGGGGCCGTGTTCCGCCGATACGCGATGGACCGGCCCTGATGAGCGCCGACGACGCCGACCGGGCACTGCAGCGCGAGGTCGCCGGGATACCGGTCCAGGCTGATGTGCTGGCCAGCGCGATCACGCGCAGGGCGTTCGATCGCACCGTCGTCGTCGAGGCGCTGCTCATGGGGCTGGACGACCCGGATGCGCTCACGCGCGCCGAGGTGGCGCACCGTGCTGCGCGGCTCGTCGATCTCGATCCCCGCGTCTCGGCACGCCTGACCGTCATGACCGGCCAGGATGACGACGCGCGTGTGCGCGAGGCGGCGGCCGACACGCTGCGAGCGCACGGCCTGCCCGTGCCCGGGGAGGCCGCGGCGGACACCGGCGCACCGCGTGCGGCACCCTCTCGCCTCGCCTTCCTGCGCTTGCGCCTGGGCTTCGTTCGAGGTGACGACGGAGCGGGTGACGCACTGTCGACGTTGGAGCCGGAGATCCCATCTCACGCGGTGGCGTTCAACGCCGATGTGCATGACGACGGCGCGGGTGGCGCAGTCATCGTGATCAGTGGCCTGCCCGACGACTTCATCGGACGTCATCCCACGCTGCGCGTCGCCCGGGAGCGCAACAGCCAACGGTTCGACCTCGTAACGGCCGACGCTCCGGTTCACGACGCCGGGCAGGTGCTCATCGCCGTCCCGCGGACAGTCCTGCCGTACACCGAGCTCGAGACCCGCCTCGCGCTCGGCGTCGACCTCGAGGTGCTCGGCGACCGCTGACACGGCGCCACTTGACCAGCCCGTCAGGCGTCCGTCCTGACCTCCGAACCCACGAATCCGGCTTGCGGGCCGGAGAGAGGACGGAGGGCGATGTTCGACGTCACGATGGACAGCAGCCGGATCCAGCGGGCCCCGACGGTGGCCGAGCACCTGGCCACGCTGCTGTGGAAGCTGGGCGTGCGCAACGCGTTCGGCGTCTGCGGGCGGGAGATCGTCCCCGTCTGGCACGCGCTGCTGAGTACGGCCCGCACCGAGCGCGAAATCGCGACCTACCACGGCCGGCACGAAACCGGCGCCGGCTTCGCCGCTGTCGGCAGCTGGCTGCAGACCGGGCGCCCTGTCGGAGTGTTCACCACGACGGGGCCCGGGCTGACGAACGTGGTCACCGCACTGGAGACCGCGCGCGTGACTGGGGCGAAAGTCATCCTGCTGTCGCCGCTGACGCCCGTCGCAGAGCGCGGCCGGCTCGGCATCCAAGAGACGGGCGCCAGCGGCTATTGGAGTGCGGACCTGCACCTGGCGGGACGGCTGTTCGACGTCGTGGCGCACGTCGAGTCGCCCAAGCAGCTCCAGGCGCTCGCCGGGCGGCTGGCGGCTGGACTGGCCGGCGATGACGGCTTCATGGCACACATCGCGATCCCGACGAACGTGCAGGCGGAGCGCACGTTCGCCGCGCCGAAGGTGCCCGTGGTCCGGCGCTCTCGCCCGGCCCCCGCGCCCGAGGTGGCCGACGAGGTGGCCGACCTGCTGGCTGCCGAGCCGTTCGCCGTCTGGGTCGGCTGGGGGGCGCGTCGGCACGCGCAGGCGATCCACCGCCTGCTCGATATCACCGGCGCCCCGGCGATCTGCTCGCCGCGGGCTCTGGGGGTCGTTGACCGCCACGCGAGCTTCCTGGGCGTCACGGGAAATGGCGGGAGCGAGACGCTCGCCGAGGAGCTCGCGGCGTGCGGCGTCCAGCGGATGCTCGTGCTGGGGTCGCGACTGGCCGAGGCCACGTCGGGCTGGCTCCCTGGGCTGGTGCCGTCCGGCGGGTTCATCCACGTCGACCTGGATCCCGGCGTGTTCGGTCAGGCCTACCCGGACGCGCCGAGCTACGGCGTCCAGTCCGGCGTCGGCGAGCTGGTCGACGCGCTGCTCGCACGCGCCGACAAGCTCGTGCACCGCTCGGGGCCCGAGCGTGCGCCCCAGGCGGATGCGGAGCCGCTGGTCGCGGCGCCGGGCACGGTGCATCCGGTCGCGCTGATGGCGGCGATCCAGCGGGTCCTGGTGGACGGCACGGACATCCCGATCATCGCGGACGCATCCAGCGCGATGTTCTACGCCGCCCGATACCTGCGGTATCCGGAGCCGGGCCGGTGGTTCGTCGAAGGGCACGTGGGCGCCATGGGCGCGGCGGGTGCGCTCGTCGTCGGCGCCGCCGGGGGGCGCGGTGGGCCGGCAGCGGCGCTGTGTGGCGACGGCTCGATGCACATGCAGGACGAGATCAGCACCGCGGTCAAGTACGGCCTGCCGGCCATCTGGATCGTCCTGAACGACGGTGGCCTCGGCATCGTGCGCTCGGGCATGGGCCGCAACGGCTGGCCGCTGCACGACGCCGACTATCCGGCCGCCGACTTCGCCGCGGTGGCGCAAGACAAGGGCGCCGAGGGCGTGCGGGTGACCGCGGCGAACGCGCTGGACGCAGCGCTCTCCCAGGCGCTCGAAGCCGGTCGCCCGTTCGTCGTCGACGTGGTCATCGACCCATCGGTGGTCCCGCCCATGGGGGCGCGCGGCAAGCGCTGACGGCGCGGACGGACCGTGCCGCCCAAGTGGCGGCACGGTCGCTTCCGGCCCTTACGCGGCGAGCGCAGCGGCTGCGGCTCGTGCGGGGGTCTCGAGACCGCGCACCGGCGCGGCATCGGGCTCGGCGTCGGCCATGATCGTGCAGATCAGGTCGTAGAACAGCACGAGCGTCGCCATCGTGACGGGGGACATGGCGGCCGGCTCGGCGATCCGCGTCGAGGCATGCGCGAGGATCGCGTCGGCCGCGGCCACGACGGCGGCGTCCGCGCCGTCGAACATCGCCGGCCCGGCGGCGACGCGCGCGATCTCGTCCTTCGTCAGGCGGCCATCGGGCCGGCGCAGCGCGATCTGACAGTGACCGGCCCACACGTAGAGGCAGCCGCGCAGGGCGGCGACGCGGAGCGCGACGAGCTCCGACGTCCGGCCGTCCACGGCATCGAGCAGCACCTTGCCGAGGTGGTCGATCGGCCGGCCGACGACCGGCTCGGCGTTCAGGCGGTCATACAGCTGGCGTGGGACCAGGCCGTTCCATTCCGGGCGGCTCGTGGGTGTGAGGTCGGCGACGAGGTTGCGATTGGCTGACACGGTCAGCTCCTTTCGTTGGGAGGCGGGCAAACCCCGCCGTGTCCCAGGACGCGTCGTGCGCTGCCTGGTCAAGCGGCGTCCGCTGTCAGTGGCGTGTCAGTGCGCCGGGGTTCAATGCCGCCCGTCGAGTCGGACCTCGGCTCGGAACGAAGAGACCCCGTGACCACGGCGATGCACATGCACCAGGACGATCCCGAACCGCCGCCCCGCGACGCCGACGCCGCGCGCGAGCGTCTGCTGGCCGATGTCGACCGATGGCTCGCGGTCGTGGCCGACAAGATCGACGTGCAGGTCGAGCTCCTCACGCGAGTGGAGTCGGTCTTCCCCGCTGCGCGTCAAGCCGTGCGCCGGGGCGGGGCGGACGAGCTCAGCGTGCGCCGCGGCGAGCGGGCGTTCGTCGAAGGCGTGGAGGGCTTGGCCTCGCTGGCCGTCGACCTCCGCCGGGGAGCGGCACTGCGCCTGGCGCCGCAGCGGGTGGGTGGACCCTTGCCGCTGCCAGGCGCATCTGCGCCCGGTGCGCGCCCCCACGTCGTCCGGCGTGTCATGACCGGCCTGGCGCGGCGGGTCCGTCGGCGGGTACGCCGGTGAAGCCGCCGACGATCATGCTCGATGCGCCGTCGGTGCGCGTGGGGGCCGGCCCCGAGAACGATGTTCCGCTCGACCTGCCTGGAGTGCAGCGCGAGCATCTCGAGTTCCGGTCCAACGGAGGCGAGGCGCGTTTCACGGTGGCGCCCGGTGCCGAGGTGCGGCTCAACGGGCAGATCGTCGCCGGCGCCGTTCTGCGCGAAGGGGACATCGTCGACATCGGCACCGAGTCCTGGGTGGCGCTCGGCTTTGCGCTCGTGCCGTGCCGGCGCGACCGTGCGCCGCTGCGCGTGCAGGGCGCGACGTTCGTCGCGGGGGAGGACGTCCTGCTTCGCCCGGTCGACCTCGTCGTGGCGGAGGGCGAGATGGTGGCCATCATCGGTCCGAGTGGGGCCGGCAAGAGCACACTGCTCGGGCTGTTCGCAGGCCTGGCCCGTCCGACGTCGGGGCGGGTGCTGTGCCATGGCCACGATGTCGCCGTCCGCCAGGCCGATGTCGGCTACGTCCCGCAGGCCGACGCACTGCACCGCCTGCTCACCCCGCGCGAGACGCTCGACTTCGCTTGCCGCCTGCGCGGACGACACCGCGACGACGAGCAGCGCGCGGAGGCGGTCGAGGACGCGCTGCGCCGGGTCGATCTGCTCGAGCAGGCCGACCGGCGCATCGACACGCTCTCCGGCGGTCAGCAGAAGCGCGTGTCGGTGGCGCAGGAGCTGACGACTGACCCCGTGCTGCTCCTCCTCGACGAGCCGACCAGCGGACTCGACCCGGGGCTCGAGCGGCGGCTCGTTCATCTGCTCCGCGACCTCGCTCGTGACCGCTGTGCTGCGGTCGTCGTAACACACGATCTCGCGCACCTCGACGTCTGCGACCGCGTGGTCGTGATGGCGCCGGGTGGCCGAGTCGTCGCCGTCGGCACGCCGGCGAAGGTGCTCGAGACAACCGGCGCCGCGTCGTTCGCCGAGCTGTACGAGCAGCTGCACGACCGTCCGGCGCCGGATGACGAGCCGTTGCCGGACCCCACGGAGGAGGCGGCTCCCGCGACCGCCGCCGATCGGGCGCAGACGACCGGCCGCAGCATCCGCGAGCAGACGAGGATCTTGGCCCGGCGCCACGCGCTCCTGCACGTGCGCGACCGGCGCAACCTCGTGATCCTTGGCGGCCAGGCGGTCCTGCTCGGGTTCGCGGCTGCGCTGCTCTTTCCGGCGCATGTCTTCAGCGGAGAGGACGGCCAGTTCTCACATGCCGGCGAGACGGCTCAGCTGCTGTTTCTGATGGTGACGCTCAGCCTGTGGTTCGGCGGCATCTGCGCTGCGCGCCAGATCGTCGGCGAGCGCGCGGTCGTCGAGCGCGACCTCGACGCGGGGGTTCGCACCGAGGCGTACCTCGCATCGAAGGCCCTCGTCCTCGGCGCGGTCTCGGCGGCTCAGACGCTCGCGATGGCCGCCGTCGTGTTCGGCCTGCGGCCACTGGATCCGCCGGGTTCGGAAGTCACCGTCGTGGCGATCCTCATCCTCGCCGCCTGGGCAGGGGTCACCCTCGGGCTGGTGGTCTCGGCGTACGCGCGCAGCGAGGACCAGGCCACCAGCCTCATCCCACTCGTCCTCCTGCCGCAGCTTCTGTTCGGCGGCGCGATCGTCACGGTGGCCGATCTCTCCGGGCTGATGGCTGCGGTGTCGCAGCTCGCGGCGGCCCAGTGGGCGTTCGCCGGCTCTGGGAGCGCGATCGATATGAACGCGCGGATCGAAGGCGACCCGGTCTACGCGCCGGCCAGCCGGTACGGCGAGTCGTTCTTCGCCCTCCCCCCGAGCATCGCGTGTCTCGTGCTGGTGGGCTTCGTCGCGATCGGCGCGGTGGTGCTGCAAGCGCGCCTACGGCCCTCGTTCGAGGGGACCTGGTGGCAGCAGGCGCGATTCCGGGCGGGGGCGCGCCGCCACGTCCGCGCCGCGACGACAGGAGCGACGAGATGAGGGTGATCCATGGCGCGGTCGGGCTGGTCTGCATGCCGGCGCTGGTCTTCAGCCTGGCGGCATGCGGCGACGAGCGCAGCCCCGAGGCGTACTGCCGCGCGTTCTACGAGCACGCGGCGCCGATCAGGCGGGGCTACGTCGACGCGGGGAACAATGCGAAGAGCAACCCGATCGAAGCCATCGCGACGATCCTGGCCTCGCCGGGAGACCTCGTGACGATCTTCGACGCGATGGTCGATCACGCGCCTGACGAGATTCAGTCGGACACCGAAGAGGTCCGCGACAGCTTCAAGCGCGCGCAGGAGCATCTCGGCGAGGCCGCCTCCAACCCGCTCGGCGCGCTCGGCGCGGGGCTCATCGGCTCGATGACGTCGGCCGGGGCGTCGCGCCGAGTGGACGCCTACCTCAATGAGCACTGCCCCGTCGACTCGCCTCTGGCACAGGAGTACATCGATGCAGCTGAGAAATAGCCCGGGCCTGCTGGCCGCCTCGGCCGTCGCCGCGGTGCTCTTCGCCGGATGCGGCAACCAGGGGGACCTGGGTGCGACCTGCGAGGAGTTCCTGAAGGCCGAGGACCAGAAGCAGATGGAGATCGCCGCACAGTGGGCGAATCCGGCGAAGGACGGATCGATGACGGACGAGAGCAAGTTCATGGCGCTGGGTGTCCGCGCGTCGCTGCTGCGGTACTGCGGACAGGACGGGCATGGGGATGACGAGATCGGCAACCTGCGCGTCTCGGGGGCGGGGCCGTGATGACCGCGATGAACCGTCTTGAATGGCCGGCGCCTGAGCCCCGTGCTGACAACTCGCTGACAGAACCGGCCCGAATTCGACCGCGGCGGGCGAGGGCGCTTGTGCGGCCCCCGAGTGCCGATCTAGCTTCGTCGACCACCCCCGATTTCCCGAGGACACGCGCATGACCGAGCTGCAGCAGGTGGAGGAGCGGACAAACATCGAGCCGGGGCAGATCGTGATGCCCTTCTACATCGTCTGCGACGTTTCGGCGTCGATGACGGGCGACATGGCTGACCTCAACGCGGCACTGGGCGACCTGCACGACGAGGTGGTCTCGGCGCCGGTCGTCGACGACATCGCCCGCATCGGCATCATCACGTTCTCCGACGACGCCCAGGTCGTCCTCCCGCTCGGCCAGATGAGCGAGGGCGGCCTCCCGACGCTGAGCGCTCAGGCGGGGACGAACTACGGCGCCGCGTTCCGGACGATCGCCGCGACCATCGAGGCGGACCGGCAGGCGCTGAAGGCGCAGCAGCTGAAGATCTACCGACCGTGCGTCTTCTTCCTGACGGACGGCGAGCCTCTGGACGGCGACTACGCGCAGACATTCCGCGACACGCTGACCAAGCCGGCGACGAAGGCGTACCCGGTGTTCGTTCCCTTCGGGTTCCGCGACGCACCGGAGGCCGTCCTGCGCCAGCTCGCCTACCCGCCGGAGCGGGGACGCTGGTACATGGCGCGCACGTCGAGCGTCCGAGAGGCGCTGAAGGGCGTCATCCACGTCATCATGACGTCGATCGTCACCAGCGGCGGACGTGCTGCGAGCTCCAGCGCCGGCGCGCTCGCCCTGGCGGACCCGGCGCCGGGCGTGAGCATCACGGCAGGCGACTCCGAGTTCATGGACTGACCCGTGACGCTCGAGCTGAGCAGCGACGCAACCGCGCTCGGCGTCCCATGGGCGATCGGAGATCCCGGGCGCGCCGCCGGCGAAGTCCCCCCGGCGCGACCCGGTCGCGAGCACGGCCACGCCGACATCGCGATCACGAGCGCATCCCTCCCCGGCATGGCGGTACGGGCGGCGACGGTGCGCGGGATCCTGCACCGCGCGTCGAGCACGCCCCGACAGGACTCCTTCGCGCTCGGTGCGACCGACGGCGGGCCCGAGGACGCGCTGGTCGCCGTGGTCGCCGACGGCGTCGGGTCCCTCCGGCGCTCGCACGAGGCGGCCGACCTCGTCACGCACTCACTCGCTCGCTCCGGCGCCGACGGGGTGCCGTGGGGTGAAGCCTTCGTCCACGCGAACGACGCGCTGCGGCGAGTGCTCGAAGAGTCGCCGCCGGCCGACGGTGCGGACGGGATGGCGACGACCGCCGTCGCGCTCGTCCTGCGGTGCGACGCGCAGGGCTGGGCCGGGGAGCTGGCCTGGGTCGGCGACTCGGCCTGCTGGCACCTCACCCCGGACGGGGTCTGGGTCGCGCTCGCCGGCGTGAAGGACGGTGGCGACGAGCCGTACCAGACTGGCCGCGTCGAGCCGTTGCCCTCGGCCGACGGCTCGTGCCAGACGGCGAGCGTTCGCGTGGCAGGCGGCGCGCTGTTTCTCATGACCGACGGCGTCAGCGATCCGCTGGCCTGGAGCGCCGACGTCCAGGCGACGCTGGCGACGTGGTGGGCCCGTCCTCCCGACATGCACACGTTCGCCGGCCAGGTCGGCTTCGCGCGCAAGGGGCACATGGACGACCGGACCGTGATCGGGATCTGGCCGTCCGGCGAAACTCCTGACGACGATGATCAGCAGGGCTGATCTCGATCCGCTCCGGCGGATCGCGCAGGGCGGCTTCGGCATCGTCTACCGAACCGGCTTCCGCCTGCCCGGGGACGCCCGCCCGCTGGCCTACAAGGAGTTCACGACGGACCATGCGGCTCAGGCCCGTGCCGCTGCCGCGGCGGTCGACCTCTGGGAAGGGCTCGACGATGCAGACCGCAAGCGGCTCGGCCGCTGCGCCGCATGGCCGCGCGCGCTGGTCAAGCAGCACGGGGTGGTGTGCGGACTCCTCATGCCCCTGCTGGGTGACGAGTACTTCATGCGGAACACCAGAACCGGCAAGCGAAGCCCACGCGAGATGTCGTGGCTCATCGCAACGCAGAAGGTCCGCGCTGCGTCGGGCGTGGATGTGCCGGCCGTCGACCTGCTCGACCGGCTCGTGCTGGCGGCGAAGCTCGCCTACGCCATCGCGCTCTTGCATCGTCTCCAATGGGTCTACGGCGACCTGAGCTTCGCGAACGCCGCGTTCGCCCTCGGGCCGCCCGGCATCGTGCTCTTGGACTGCGACGCGGCGGCGCCGCTTGCCGACAGCTCCCGGACGCAGAGCAACACCCTGGGCTGGGACCCGCCCGAGGTCAAGAACAGTCCGGGGAGTGACCCACTTCAGGATGACCGCAGCGACGTCTACAAGCTGGGGCTGGCGATCCTCCGATGCCTGTCGCCAGGCATGGGCGCGGGAACCACGCGTGGTGTCGGTCGGCTGCGCAACGAGCTCACAGGTCCGGGCCGGGACCTGGTCGCGGCGGCACTGTCCGACGATCCCGCGGACCGCCCCCAAGCGAAGGACCTCTATCGGCACCTGGCCGACCGGGTCCGTTCCGAGGTCACTCCGCCGGTCCTCCACTTCGCGGACCTGCTCTCCCGCCACCGTCTGCGCGGGCAGGACGTGCAGATCGCGTTCCACGTCGAAGGCGCCACGGAGGTCGAGGTCCACGCCGGCAACGGCCAGCGTGTCGTCGTCGTCCCGTCGACGGGTGCGACGACGTTCGCCTTCCGTCCCGACGTCTCGGGACCGATTGCGCTGGTGGCACGCAACCGTTTCGGTGAGGTGCGTGCGCCGGTCGGGGACGTCGAGCTGTACGAACTGCCGTCGTTCGAGATCGGCCGGGTGCAACTCCCGCGCCCCGACGTGCCGGAGCTGTCCGCTGTCACGCTTGGCGCGTCGAGCACCGCCGTGGCAGATCGGCCGCTGACGATCGTCGGCACGTCCGCGCTCTCCGTTCCCTTGCCCGACGTCGGTTCCGTCGTCCGAGATGCCGCGCCGCTTCGCTCTGTGGTGGGCGACGCCCCGCCGCTCCTGGACGGGATCATCCTGCACGGCTCCGGGATCCCGGTCTCCGTGGCCGACGGCGGCGCGGCGATCGCGTCGATCCTGCACGACACGGCAGCACGGGCATCTGCCCGCTTGCGAAGCGATCCCCAACCGGCCACCACGCCCTGATGGCGCCTGGTCACCCGCCGAACCCGAGAGGCGTCAGCGACCGGCTGGCATGGCTGGGTGGCGCCGATCTCGAGATCCTGCAACGCGTCCCAAACGCGCGCAACCGGTTCGTCCAGATGGCCCTCGTGCTGCTCACGACCGCGTCGCTGGCCGTGGTCTCCATGACGTTCGCGCTCGCCGACGGCGTCGACGTCCCCTGGCCCGGCGCCATCGCCTTCGGTCTGGTCTGGGGCGTGATCATCCTCAACCTCGACCGCTTCCTGGTCCTGAGCATGGGGTCCACGCGCGACGTCCGACAGCTCGTCGCCATGGCGACGCCGCGTCTCCTGATGGCGCTCGTGCTCTCCGTCGTGATCTCGACACCACTGGTGCTCCGGGTCTTCCAGAGCGACATCGACGCCGAGATCACGCAGTACCAGGCGACCCAGGCAAAGGCTCAGGGGGAACTCGAAGCCAAGAGCAGCGACCAGACACGAGCTGACCGCATGCAACATGAGATCGATGGGCTCGAGGCGATTCTGGACGGCAAGTTGCCGGACACGGTGACCAGTCCGGAGCTCGAGAACGCGCGCGCGGACGTCAAGGAGGCCAAGCACGAGGCCACCGCGAAGCGCGGCTCGAAGGAGGTCAAGTACAGGGAGTGGCAATGCGAGCTGTACGGAGAGGGGCCCCGCTGCCACGACGCCTCGAAACGCAAGGGCGCCGGTCCCCTCGCCGCCGCCAAGCACCGCGAATATCAAGCTGCTGAGGCTCGGCTGAAGAACGCCGAGACCGCCGTCGCAACCGCCGAGCAGCGGGTTGCGCGGGCGAAGCACGCGGTGGAGCGTCGACAGAAGACGAAGCTCGACGAGGCGCAGAAGGACGCGCGGACCCGGTTGGGACCCCTCAAGAAGGATCTGGCCGCACTCAAGACGCGGATCGCTGCGACCGCGAACGACGCGACGGAGACGAACGCGCGTGACGACGGCTTGCTGGCGCAGCTGCGTGCGCTCTCACGTGCCGGCGACGAGGACGCGATGCTGCGCTGGGCGCACTTCTTCGTCTTCGCGCTGTTCTTCCTGATCGAGATCCTGCCCGTGGCGGTCAAGATCCTGCTGAGCATCACGCCGCCGTCGGCCTACGAGATCACCGCACAGCTTCATGACGACGAGCTCAAGGACCAGGCGAAGATCCGCCGCGTCGAGGTCCGGCAGATCGCAGAGGACAAGTCGCAGGCGCGCATCGACATCGAGCACGACATGCGCGACCGCGAGCGGACCGTCGGGCGCGACGCAAATGCGAAGGTCGCCTCGCGGATGTCGCTCATCGTCGAGGCCGCCCTCGAGGACTGGAGCGAAGACGTGGAGAGCCAGTTGGCGGCAAGGGCCGCGAACCGGTCGACGCGCGACGACGACGACGTCACGGTCAACGCGGGGGCGAACGGGCGCGGGCCGTTTCCGAAGTTCAGCGGCGGGCCGCAAGCCGCCGCAGACGACGACGGATACGGCTTGCCGGATGAGGACACTCTGTGAGCGACGGCTCGATCACGAGCCACGACGATCGGGCGCTCGACGACCCGACGTGGCTCAGCTGCCTCGTGGTCGTGGCGGCATACGACGACCTCGCCCGCGTCGCCTCATCCGCGGCCGCGAAGGTGACCGCAGGAGCTGGGCTCTCCCCGGAGCTCGCGGATTTCCTCGAGGTGCGGTTCGCCGCGCTCGGCCCGCGGCCGGACGATCCTGACGTGTGCGCCGCCGCCGCAGCGGCCCTCGTCGAGGCCGCGCTGTACCCAGGCGCTGTCGCGCCCGTCAACTACCTCGGCGTCGTGATCGTCGACGACGTCGCCGCGAGCCTCGAGGCGGTGCTCACCACGTGCGCGGAGCGCTTCGAGACGTTGGGCATGCATGCCGAGCTGACCGGGATCGCGATGCTTCGCTCGCGAGACTCCGCGCCGGCCAGCGATGTCGCCGACATCGTCTCGCTCGAGACCGGGCCGAAGCGCGGGCAGCGCTTGGCGCGGGAGATCGTTGGGGTGGGCGAGCGCCTGATGGAGACGTTCGGCGCCGGTGATCTCCCGGGGTTGTCGCCCGCCGAGATCGATGCGCTCCGTGATGCCGCCGAGCCCGAAGAGCTGCCCGAACCTGACGACGATCCCGAGACCGAAGACGAGGCAGAACTCGACGAGCACGAGCATGATCACGGCGACGACGCGGCGCCTCCGAGAACGGAGCCTGCCGTGGTCGCGCCGGTCTACGTGGCCCTGGTCGGCGATCTGGATACACGATGGCGCCGTGCCCGCAGGCTGCTTTGCGAGTTCGACGCGCATCTCGCCGAGATGTCCAGTGAGCGGCTTGGCCTCGAGTTCAAGGTCGGCCTCGTCGGCCTCGGTCCTTCGGCCATGGGGCCACTGCGGCCGGCTGGGCAGGTACGTCGGCGGGACGTGCGACGGCCCGTCGGCTTCGCCGACTTTGGAGGACAGCTGACTGCACTTGGCGCGGCCTTCTCGCGTGGTGCACGACCGCAGGGCGCGCCCGACGGCTACGTAACGCGCCCGTCGGTGGTCCTGCTCGCCGGCGAGCCACCGCCAGCCGACGTCTTCGCGACGGCCCGATTCCGGGAGCTCTCCGCGCAGGCGAACGTTCTCTGGGTCCTGCTCGGAGACCCGCTCCTGCTCTCCGTCGCATACCGCGACGGCGCCGTTGTTCTCACTGACCATGCCGAGATCATCGAGGAGACGTTCGAGCACGTGGTCGCGGGATACACAGCCGGGTCGTCGAGGGACTCGGTACGCGACGGCTAGGCTCCCGTGCCACGTCCTGCTCCATGGCGTCGAGTGGTGCGCGCGCGGCGGTGACCTGCGTAGGGTCCGCGACATGGGTGGAGACCTGAGGGGAAGCACCGTCGCGGATCTCGTCCGCCGCAGCGCGCGCCGGCACCCGGCGCGCGTCGCGGTGGAGTTCGAGGACCGATCGTGGACGTACGCGGAGTTCGACGACGCGATCACGCGGGTGGCGGCGCGGCTGCTGTCGCTGGGCCTGGCGCACGGCGAGCGGGTCGCGGCGTTCGCCCGCAACTCGGATGCGTACGCGCTGCTCTACCTCGCGTGTGCGCGGGCGGGACTCGTGCACGTGCCGATCAACTACAACGCGACGGGCGCCGACCTCGTCTACCACGTGCAGCAGTCCTCGAGTGCGGCGTTGTTCGTGGCTCCGCCTTTGGCTTCGGTGGCCGATGGGGTGGCTTCGGAGTTGTCCGCGGTGCGGCACCGCGGCTCGATCGATGACCTCGTGACGTGGGGTCGAGAGGACGGTCCGCTGCCCGTCGTCGGCGTGGCGGTGGCCGACACGGACCTCGTGCAGCTGCTCTACACGTCGGGCACGACCTCCCGGCCGAAGGGCGCGATGATGACCCACCGCGCGTTCATCCACGAGTACCTGTCGTGCATCACGGCGCTGGATCTGTCGGCCTCGGACCGGCCGGTCCACGCGCTGCCGCTCTACCACTCGGCACAGATGCACGTGTACCTGTTGCCGTACCTGGCGCTGGGTGCGACGAACCGCATCGTCGAGGCGCCGGACCCGTCCGATCTGCTGCGTCGGGTGGCGGAGGACGGGGTCGATTCGCTCTTCCTCCCGCCGACGGTGTGGATCGCGATCGCGAACCACCCGGACCTCGCGCGGCTCGATCTGACCGGGCTGCGCAAGGCGTACTACGGCGCGTCGATCATGCCCGTGCCGGTCCTGCAGCGCCTGCGGAAGGCACTCCCGGCTGCGGGGTTCTACAACTGCTTCGGCCAGTCGGAGGTCGGCCCGCTGACGACGGTGCTGCGCCCGGAGGAGCACGACGCGCGTCCGGACTCCGCGGGGCGGCCGGTCATGTTCGTGGAGACACGGGTGGTCGATGCCGACGGCGTGGATGTCGCGCCCGGTGAGCTCGGCGAGGTCGTCTACCGCTCGCCCCAGCTGTGCGAGGGCTACTGGGACAAGCCGGAGGAGACGGCCGAGGCGTTCGCCGGCGGGTGGTTCCACTCCGGCGACCTCGTGCGGCAGGACGAGGAGGGCTACATCTTCGTCGTCGACCGCACGAAGGACGTGATCAACACGGGCGGCGTGCTGGTCGCGTCGCGGGAGGTCGAGGAGGCGCTGTACGAGCACCCGGCCGTGGCGGAGGTGGCCGTGATCGCGACGCCGCACGAGAAGTGGGTGGAGGCGATCACGGCGGTGGTGGTGTTGGGGGATGGGGCGTCTGCGGATGATGCCGAGTTGATCGCGTTCTCGCGGGAGCGGTTGGCGGCGCACAAGGTGCCGAAGGCGGTGTTCTTCGCTGACGAGTTGCCGAAGAACCCGTCGGGGAAGTTGCTCAAGCGAGAGTTGCGGGATCGGTACAGCCGGTCCAACGCTTGATGGAGTTGCCCGCGGGCGGGAAAGGGCGGAGGCGCTCGTGGCGCGGACCGACCGCCGTCAGGACTACGGCGGCAGATTCGGGTTGCATGATTCCAAACGCGCGGAGAACGGATGGTGGAGTAACGCCGACCGTGACGGCTCACCGGAGTGTCGACTCTGTAGGCCGCGGTGTGACAGCACTGGCAGGATACGGCCGATGGCGTCATCGGACTTCAAACTCCCAGAGGGTTGGTACCGGGCAACGGTCTCTGATCTCGTCGATCACACGCTCCCGCCAAAGCTCGGTCCCTTGACCCCCGAGAACGCATGGAAGTACGTCTACGCCTGTGCGCTGTGGAGCGAACACAAGGAAGGGCGCGAGTACCTACATCTGAACGACCGCCTCGAAAGCAAGGCCGGGCGGCAGCTCGCCGAACGCGGGTTGGAGTGGATGCGCGACCACTTCATTCCGAGTGCCGACCCATTTGCGGAGATCAATCTGATCGGCATGGCGTACCAAGCCGAACGGGATCGCCAGGGCTCAAAGAAGAAATGGCAGCGCAACAACATCACGGGCCGGTCGTTCGAGGTCGTGCTTCAGGAGCTCATCGAGCGTCTCTGCAAGGTGCGTCCCGCACGTGAGCCGCAACTACGCACATTGTCCGGCTTCGAACTCGCGCCGCCTGGCTATCACTCGCAGCCTGATCTCGCCCTATTTGGACCTCGGGACTTCCGCCTGCTGATTTCGACGAAGTGGACGCTCCGTAAAGAGCGCATCGGCACTTACCTCCACGAGGCGTACTACTACCGGCAGCGGCGCTCCGACCTGCAGATCGCCTTCGTTGTCAATGAGTACAACATCAACATCATCGAGTGGCTAGTTGCGGACCCGCTTGTTGATCGCGTTTACCACGCGAACCTTCCGATGCTTCTTGGAGTGCACAGCCCGTTCGATGGCAAGGCGACTGTCGCGACGAAGGACCTGCTCGCACCGACAAAGACGCGCAAGCGCTACGAGCGGTGGCTAGCCGTCGGTTCGAAGCTTCACGACCTCTCGGAGCTATTCACGGACATCGATCGGTTGAACACCCAAACGGCGCGGCTCGATCCAGCCGATGAAGGATCGGGTGAGGACGAGGGGGGCGAGACCGACGACCTAACGCTGTAAGGAAGCGAGCTACTGATGCGCCGCTCGTGTGCGCATGTTGGCTGCGCGCTCGGTCCTGTCTCCGACCGTGGCTATCGGCTGCACTGATGTACTGCCGCTTCGATGATCGCAGCGGCTTCCTCGAGGTTGTCGTGTCCCCAGAACGACAGAACCGTCCAGCCAGAGCTTCGCAGCGCGGCAGACTTCCGGGCGTCGCGCTCGCGGTTGCCCTTGATCTTCGGGAGCCAGTATTCGCCGTTTTGCACCGTTGAGCGTGGGCCGTCGGAGCACGCCGGGTCGTCGCATCCGTGCCACCAACAACCATTCCATTCGACGGCGACGCGCGCGCGGGTGAACACGACGTCTGGTCGAATCGGCCGCGCGTACCCCTCCACTCGCACCGGGAAGTCGACCCGAAATCGTAGTCCGCGGGCGTGTAGCAGCGATCGAAGTTGTAGCTCAGGCTTAGTGTCCCTCCGACGATTCGCGCGCATGTTTGCGGACCGGCTCGACGGGCCTGGGACTCTCGGAGGCACGTGGAAATCCTAGTCCGCGGGGTCGCGCGTTGCGTGCGGCTCCCTCAAGTCAGAACGCGGATTGCAGGCGCCCTATAACCCTCTCGTGCACTACGCCGCCGTCGTCGTTTCGCGAGGCAGCGAGACGGCGGAGCGGTTATGCAGCGGCGAGCGTGAAGGCCGTCGAGAGCGCCGACGCCACCTGAGAGCCCACCGCACGCGCGACGGGCGGGGGAAACGCGTTACCGATCTGGCGGTACTGCGCGGTCTTGGGCCCTGCGAACTTCCATTCATCAGGAAACCCCTGGAGCCTGGCGGTCATCCTCACGGTCAACCGCGGCGCGTGGTCCGCAGGATCGTCGGGGCCCGGGGCTTCGTTGGCTACTCCCATTCCGCTGCACCCCATCGAAGCCCACTCCCGCTTAGCCCGCGTGGGACCGAGATCAGGGCCGCCGTGCTTCTTAGAACCGCCGACGAGCGTGGGTGCGACACGCGCGGCACGCGTGGCCCACGCATCGGCATGGGGCCAGCCCCGCTCGGCCATAAGGTCGACCAGCGCTTCTCCAACAGTTTGGGCCGAATCGGGCTCCGGCTGGGGCCAGAACCATTCGCCGTCTACGTCGTCGCGGAGCGCGACAAGGATCGCGCGGGGTCGCAGTTGGGGTACCCCGTAGTCGGCGGCCTGCAGAAGCTCCCACTCAGCCCTCGAGTAGCCGAGATCCGTGAGTCGCTCGAGGACATCACGCCGGTAGTCGGTGAACTTCGCACCGAGAAGCCCACGGACGTTCTCGATCATGACGGCTCGCGGCGCGAGCTGGTCCGCGAGGTCCAGAATTGCGGGGAAAAGGTCGCGTTCGTCATCCGCTCCGAGCTGCTTGCCTGCCAAGGAGAATGGGGGGCATGGCACGCCGCCTGCGAGAAGATCGCACCCTTCATGCTCGCGGAGGGAGCCTGACTCGACGACTGCGCGAAGGTCGCCTTCTACAACGTTCCAGCCGGGACGGTTAAGGCGGAGCGTCTCACAGGCTCGGGCGTCGATCTCGACGCAAGCCAGATGGTCGAACCCGGCTTGTTCAAGTCCTAGGGCTTGCCCTCCTGCCCCTGCGCAGACTTCGACGCTGGTCAGGGACGAGGCGGACGGAATCATGGGGCTGCACCCTATGACGGGCTCCGGCAGAACTGCGGAATTCGGGGCCTCGCGCAGGTCTAGTCGAATCTGCTGGGAAGGTCCGATAGGGGTCCGGGGCGCGGATCCGGAACTACTTGCTGAGTTGTCCATATATGGCCTAGGCAATACGGCCCGAGATTCGCCCCCCCCAGTCCGCGGGTAGGGCTAGCTAGCTCACGAGCCGTGAGCAGTGCCACGCGAGTTCCTGGCGCGTTGCAACTGCAGCTGCATGGGGCGGCCGAATAGAGGAACGGTGGCAGGCCGCCTGAACCAAGTCGCACATGCGAGCTCGGGCTAGACCAGCGAGTGGCGTGCTTGCGCCACGACGGCCGATCAGGACGACACCGAAGCATCTGCGCGGCCATGGTCCTCCTCGGCTCCCGAGAGAAGATAAGGAGCTGGCGCGCGTGCGAGCCGAGCTCCTGGCGCTGGATCCCACCGGCGAACGGATCGCAAATGTGCTCCGGGAAACAATCGACCAGTTGCTCGATGGGGAGCGCACGGGGCGCTGGGACTGGGTGACGCTTCACAAGACCGAGAAGACCCACATGGGAACGCTCGTCGAGATCGGCCTCCACAAGGAGTTCGAGTTCACTGACGGCGCCGCCATGGACTATGAGATAGCGGGGGTCGACGTCGACTGCAAGTTCAGTCAGCAGGTGGGAGGCTGGGAGATCCCGCCCGAGGCCGAAGGCCATATCTGTCTCGTGATCTCCGCCAACGACGACGAAGCGGTCTGGAGCGCTGGACTCGTTCGCGTTTCTGACGAGTACCTGAGAGTCGGCCGGAAGCCGGGGACCAAAGGCAATCGCGACGGCAAACGCCGGTTGACAGACGAAGGTGAGAGCCGTGTTACTTGGCTATTCGAGCGGGCTCCGCTGCCAGCGAATCTGTTCCTAACTCTCGACGACGTGACGCGAGAGCGGATCTTCTCGGCTCGGACGGGAAAGCGTGTTAGTGGGCAGGCACGGCTGAACGAGCTCTTCCGGTCTGTGCCGGGCAGAGTCGTTCGTCGAGCAGCCGTCTACACGGTTGCAATGCAGGATGACAGCATGAAGAGAGCCCGGGACTGCCGCCTCGAGAACAATCTCGGTAAGGAAGGATTCCTCATACTGGGACACCAGGAACAGGACCCTGAGGTGGCCGACGCCCTCGGTCTCCCGCGTCCGGTCAAGGGGCAGTTCGTGAGTGTTCGCGTGCACCCGGCGGATCGAAACGGCCGCCGCGTTGCTGAGATCAACGGGGAGTATTGGCGCGTGGCCCGAGCAAGCGACCCTCCGGTCGTCGCTCCCACTCTGAAGCGCGCGGGAGCCAAGCGCTAGCCACCGCGGCCCGACGCGGTGCCGAGACCTGGTCTGCTGCCTCTACAGCAGGGCACTTAGTGCAGATGCACGGCCGGTGGAACGCCGAACCGCGGCGCGGACTGCGTCTTCATCGCCCACGAGCACGACCCGCTCCCGCGCCCGCGTCACCGCCGTGTACAGCAGTTCCCGCGTCAACATCGCCGACCCCGCATCGGGCAGCACCACCGCCACCGTCCCGAACTGCGATCCCTGCGACTTGTGGATCGTCATGGCGTAGACCGTGTCGACCGCGCCCAGGCGGGTCGGGCTGAACGTCACCGGCTCGCCGCTGCGCTCGAACGCCGCCTCGACCCGGTCGTCGCCGACCGCGATCACCACGCCGGTGTCGCCATTGAACAGCTTCAGCCCGTAGTCGTTCTCGGTCACGAGCAGCGGGCGGCCGACGTACCACTCGGCGCCTGGGTCGAATCCCGGCACGCCCTCGGCGAGCCAGTGCTCCAGTGTCCGCATCCAGGTCGTCGCGCCGTGCGGGCCGCGGCGGTGCGCGCACAGCAGGCGGAAGCCCTCCAGCGCCCGCAGCGCGTCCGCAGCCTCGCCTGCCGCCGCGGACGACACGACGCCGCGAGCCGACGCGACGGCGACCTCACGGACCTCCTCCAGCTCGTCGGCAGAAGCAACAGCCGCGTCGATGTCGAGCCACACAACGTCGTCCATGCCGGCCAGAAGCAGGTCGATGACCTCGTCGTCGTCGCCCTGGCTGATCGCCGATGCGAGCTGCGCGATCCCGCCGCCGTGGCGGTACACCCGCTCCAGCGTCACCACGCCCTGGGCCAACGCCGACGACGCCACGATGTCGCCCAGCACCGCGCCGGCCTCGACCGACGTCAGCTGGCCTGGGTCGCCGACCAGCACGAGCCGCGAGCCCGGGCGGATCGCCGACACCAGCGACTCCATCATCGACAGGGACACCATCGAGGTCTCGTCGACGATCACCACGTCGTGGGGGAGGCGGTTCTCGCGGCCGTGGCGGAAGCGCGAGCGCGAGTCCGGGCGCCAGCCGAGCAGGCGGTGAAGGGTCGACGAGGACAGGCCGAGCAGCCGCTCGCGCGTTTCCGCGGAAACGTCCAGCGATGCCGCTTCGGCGTGGACCGCCTCCTCCATCCGCGCCGCGGCCTTGCCTGTCGGTGCCGCCAAAGCGATCAGCGATGCGCCCTGCTCGAGCAGGAGCGCAGCGACCCGCGCGACCGTCGTCGTCTTGCCGGTGCCCGGGCCGCCGGCGATCACTGAGAGTCGCTGCCGCACCGCGACCTCGCCGGCTCGCCGCTGGACGTCGTCGGTGAAGAGCCGGCCGAGGCCCGCGCCCAGCACGCCGTCGTCGACCACCGGAGCGCCCGAGGCCAGTCGCCGGAGATCAGACGCCAGCGCACGCTCCTGGCGCCAGTACCGGTCGAGGTACAGCGCCGAGCCGGCCAGACGCAGCGGGAACGCCCCGTTGTCCGTGTCCTCGCCGACCGCCACCAGCGGGCACGCCGCCACCGCTGCGATCCACGGCTCGGCCTCCGGCCACGGCAGTGCGGCCACGTCCACGCCCGACTCCGGCTCGACGGTCACCGTCGCGACCACCGACGACAGATCCGCGAACACGTGCCCGAACCGCGGCGCGCGTACCGCGAGGGCGATCGCCAGCAACACTTCGTCAGATACGGAAGCACCCGCCAGCGCACCCAGCCGCCGCGCCGCATGGACGTCAGAGGACCCGAGCACGTCGGCCGCGTTGAACGTCGCCAGCAGCCCGGAACCCGCGTCCGCGACCCGCCGCCAGTCGAACGGGTCGATCACCACCTCGTCCACGGAGCTCACGAGCTGGCCACCCCCTCGTCGAGCAGATCGCTCAGCGCGACCACCAGCTCACCCGGCGGCTTCCACGAGAACACTCCGGCGGAAGGACCGTCCGGCCCCGCCATCCCACGCACGAAGAGATAGAAGACCCCCGCGATGTCGCGGTCCGGCGAGTACCCGGGCACGCGCCAGCGCAGGTACCGATGCAGCGCGACCGTGTAGAGCAGCCCCTGCAGCGCGTAGTGCGTGCGGCGCATCTCCTCGGCGAGGACGTCCGGGCGGTAGTCCCACAGCGTCAGCGGGGCGTCGAAGTCGCCGAGCCGGTTGGTCTTGTAGTCGACGATCGCGTAGCGGCCACCCACCCGGAAGGTCAGGTCGATCGAGCCCGTCAGGTACCCGCGCAGCACGGGGCGCAGCAGCGGGTCCTCGAGTCGATCGGCGTACGCGTGCAGCGGATCATCCACAGGCAGAGAAGACCGCAGCAGCGCCCCGATCGTCCTTGGCGACGCCGCCCCCGCCAGCGGCAGCTCGAAGCCGAGCTCGTCGAGGCGGTCCCTCGTGCCCACGTCGCGCAGTGCGATTCCGTCGAGCAGCGGTGTCTCCACGACTCGTGCCAGGGCGGACGCCAGCACGTCGGGATCGCCGATCTCCACCCGCCGCCACGCCTGCGCTTCACGCACCGCCACACCCATTGCGCCCACGAGATCGTCCGCCGCGAAGTCGACCGCCTCGAACACGTCGTGCACGAGCGTGCCGACCCGCACGCCGCCCGGGAGATCCGCGAGTGGCGACGGGATCTCCCGCAGCGCCTCGTCAGCGCCGGTCGCCACCGTCACCACCGTGGTCCGCTCATCGGAGACCTCGTCGACCTCTGGCTCCGAGCCGAACGACTCATGCGCCGGCGCGGTGATGTCGCTGTACGACGTGCGGCGCCAGGTCCGGTCGATCCCGCGGTCGAATCGCGCTGCCGCCAACTCGCGATCGGGCTCGGCCGGCGGCGCCCACGCCACAGCGCGTCCCCGCTCCGGCGCCGACTCCACACTGATGCACCCATCCCCGCCCAACGCCGCGAACTGCGCCCGCGCCTCGTCATCAGACGGAACCTCGCGCGGCCCCTCCGCCGGGATCGTCCCGTCCTCGGCCCGAGCGAACACCAGCCGCGACAGGGGCGAGCTGCGCGAATCCCACGAGCCCGCCCACCAGATCACGGCCTGGTGGCGCGCGCGGGTCAGCGCGACGTAGGCCAGGCGCAGATCCTCGCCGCGTTCCTCGGCCCGCTCGATCGCCTGGTGCTCGCGGTACTCCGCGCCCGACAGCCCCACGTCGAGCGTCCGCGCACCCGCCTCGTCGTGGAAGAACACCGGCAGCGCCTCGTCGGGGATCCACGACGGGTCCCACAGGAAGGGGCAGTAGACGATCGGATACTCCAGCCCCTTCGAGCGATGGATCGTCAGCACCTGGACCGCGTCGTCGTCGGACTCCAGCCGGCGCGCGCGCTCCTCGTCGCCCTCCTTCTTGGCCTCGAGGATCCGGCGGCGCAGCCACTGGGTCAGGGCCGCGGCGCCCAGGCCGTCGTCCATCGCCTCGGCGTGCAGCAGCTGGCCGATGTGGCGCAGGTCGGTCAGCACCCGCTCGCCCTGCTCGAGCGACAGAACCCGGCGCGGCAGGCCCGACTCGACCGTCACCGCCTGCAGCAGCGCCGCCACCCCGTCGTCCCGCAGCACCTGCGCCCACGTGTGCAGCCGGTCGTGGACCGACTCCCAGGCCGGATCGTCGGCGCTCGCCACCTCGCTCGCCGACCAGCCGATGAACGGCGTCAGCGCGGCGGCGTGGACCCGGCCGACCGAGGACGGACGCTCCAGCGCCTCCAACAACGCCAGCCAGTCGCGCGCCGAGTCGGTGCCGAACACGCTGCCCGCGCCCGCGATGACCGCCGGCACGCCGACCCGCCCGAGCTCGCCCTGGATGAGCGCCGCGTCCTGGTTTCGGCGCACCAACACCGCGATGTCGCCGGGCTTGACGATGCGCCCCTCCGCGCCCGGCGTGCCGCGGGTGATCGTCGCCTCGGCCTGCAGGAGCGCGGCGATGTCTCGGGCCGCGTCGATCGCGATCGCCTCGCGCGCGGGCTGCGCGGACGCGTACCCGCTCGGCGTGGTGCGGACGGTGCGCCGGTCGAGCACCCGGATCCGCAACGGCGCGTCGACTGGCGGGCCGTGCAGCCGGGTCTCGCGGTGCTCGGGGGTCGCGGCGGTCGCCCGGTACTCGATCTCGTCGTGGCCGAGCTTCGCGTTGCCGAACAGCAGGTCGTAGGCCGTGAGCAGGCGCTGGTCCGAGCGCCAGTTCATCCCGAGCGTGCCGCGCACGCCGCTGCGTGCGGCGTCGAGATAGGCGTAGACGTCGGCGCCGCGGAACGCGTAGATCGCCTGCTTCGGGTCGCCGATGAGGATGAGCGTCCCGTCGGGGTGGTCGAACGCGCGGCGCATGATCTGCCATTGGACCGGGTCGGTGTCCTGGAACTCGTCGACGAGCACGACGCGGTAGCGGTTGCGCAGCCGTGCGGCGACCTGCTCGCCGCCGGGACCATCAAGGGCGCCAGCCAGCCGCGTGAGGACGTCGTCGAACGTCATCAGCGAGCCGACCCGCTTGCGGCGCTCCATCTCCGCCCGTGCGGCCTTCGCCAGCCGCACCCGCATAGCCGCGTCGGACTGGCCCGACGTGTCCTCGGGGACGAGCAGCGCGGTCGGGTGCTCGATCGCCGCCCTGGCGACCGCCATCGCCTCGGCCCGGGCGAAGCGCGGGCGCTCGGCGATGAACCGGCGGACGAATAGGTCGTTGACGACGTCGTCCATCAGGTCGGAGACGTCCTCGACGAACGCGCAGTCGCGCTCGACGTTCCCCGTGAAGCCGAGGCTGCCGAGCGCCTCCATGCAGAAGCCGTGGGTGGTGGTGATCGTCGCGCTGTCGAACGTCGCGACCGCGTGGGCGAGCCGGTGGCGCCGCAGCTCGGCGTCCTGCTCGGAGAGGAACGCGACGAGGTCGTCATTGGGCGGGAGCCGCCCGCTGCGCAGGAACTCGGTCAGCCCGCGCTCGGCGGTCGCGAACCGCTCTCGGACGCGCTCGCGCAGCTCGCCCGTCGCCAAGCGCGTGAAGGTCACGACGAGCAGCTGGTCGAGCGGCAGCCCGTCGGCGACGTGGCGGGTCGCGAGGCCGGCGATCGTGTACGTCTTGCCGGTGCCCGCGCTGGCCTCGAGCACGGTCACGCCCTTGGCCAGCGGTGCGCGGAGATCGAACGAATCCATCACAGCTCCCGCAGCTGTTCGCAGGCCAGCAGGGGGAGCCAAACCCGCAGCGCGAGGCGGCCGAACCGTGACGGCGCGCGCTCGTCCCAGCCCTCGCCGGACTCCTCCGGGCGCGCCGGCGCGGTCGTCAGGTCGGGCAGCGCGACGACGCCGCCCCACACGCGCTGGTGCTCGAGGTCGGCGTTCTCGCCGGGGAACTTGTAGGAGCCGGCCCACGCGTCTTCCGTCTTCTTGGCCGCGGTCTTCGGTACTCGGTCGTGGATTGCCTTCGCATAGGCCGCCGACGTCTTGGGGGACAGCGGCAGCGGCTCGGTCAGCCCGGCATCCATGACCGCGACGAGGCGCGCCAGCTCGGTGAGCGGATCGGCGGGCGTGGTCGCCACGGCCATCATCGTCTTGCCGCGGAATCCGCGCCCGAGGGTGGCGGCGGTGAACGTCCGCTCGGGATACGCGGCCGAGAGCGCGAGCAGCCGCGCCCACGCGGCGATCCGGTGCTTGGCGGCGACCGTCGAGTACGTGATCGCCTCCAGTCGGTCGCCCGCGACGCCGTTGACGGTCCCGGAGAGCGTCCGCCCGTCGGGGAGCGTGACGCGCACGTCGACCGCCCCGCGCTCCGAGCGCGCGCTGAGGTTCGCGTTCGCCGCATCGACGATCCGCTGCGCCGTCCCGCGCACCTCGTCGATCGCCTTCTGCGCGATCTCGCCCGGCGGCAGCCCGCCGCGCGCCCGCTCGGCCGCGATCGCCTCGTCCATCGAGCAGCCGCCGAGCACGGCGCCGATGAGCCGGTCGCCGACCTTCCACTTCTGCAGGCCGTCGAGCTCGACGGGGAGGTCGTCGTCGAGGTCCTCTTCGATCTCCGCGTAGCGGACCTCCAGCCGGCGGCGCAGGAGCTCCTTGGCCGGATGCTGGAGGAACCGCACGAGGTCGTCGAGCGCGACCACCTCGCTCTCGATCGGCGGGAGCGGCTCGGGCAGGAACGGCGGCGCGGGGACGCGCTCGCCCCGCAGCGCGCGGGCGCCCTCCAGGGCGATGCCGTCGAAGCTCGCGGGCGCGTCGGCGCGGAAGTTATCCGGGTCGAACGGCTGCAGGGGATGGCGGCGGACGATGTCGGTGCCGATGACGTCGAGCAGCTCGCCAACGGGGACGGCCGGCGGGAGCTCGGCGTTCGTCCGCTCGTCGTTGCCCGTGTAGGTGATGATCAGGCGGTCCTCGGCGGCCATGAGCGCGTCGAGGAGCAGCTGGCGGTCCTCGGTGTGGCCGTCGTGATCGCCCAGGAAAGGCGTCGCGAGGACGAGATCGTCGCCGTCTCTCGGGGCCGCGCGGGGGAAGGCGCCGTCGTCGAGACCGAGCAGCGCGATGACGCGGTGGGGGACCGACCGCATCGGATGCAGCGTGCAGAACGTCAGGTGGCCGGTGCGGAAGTTCGCGCTGGTCGGGCGGCCCTGGAGGCGCTCGGTCAGCAGGCCGCGGACCTCGCCGAGCGAGAGCGGCTGGTCGTTGGAGCCTTCGACCGCGCGCGACAGGATGCGGCCGAGCTCCGCGCGCTGCCAGGCGTCGCGCTCGCTCGCGTCGCAGAGGAGGTCGGCGGCGAGCTCGATCTCGGTCGCCCATGCCTGCAGTGACCGCCGCTGCGCGAACCGCGCGACGATGCCGCGGACCCGCTCGACGAGCTCGGCGAGTTTGCCGACGAGCTCAATGTCCCCACTGCCGACGTCGTCGACCGGCAGCACGTCGCCGACGAGGTGCGAGGGGTCGTCGGTCATCGCGATCCCGAGGAGCAGGCGGTCGACCCCGGCGGTCCACGTGTTCGCCGTGACCTTCCCGAGCTTGAAGACCTGGCGGTGCTCGGCGTCGAGCCCCCAGCGGATCTCGGCGTCCTGGACCCAGCCCTCCAGCCGGGAGAGCGCGTTGTCGTCGAGGGCGAAGCGGCGGCGGACCGGCGGGCGGTCGGCGAGGTCGAGCAGGTCGCTCGCGGTCATCCGGCCGTCGGCGAGCTCGAGCAGGCGGGCGATGGTGCCGAGGATCGGGTTGGTCTGGCGGAGACTGCGGTCGGCGAGGCGGACGTGGAGGTCGGGCGGGAGCCCGGGCGCGGGGGTGGCGCCCGGACCGGTGGCGCCGAACGTCGCGCGGATGAGCGGCGCGAACGTCTCGATGTCGGGGCACATGACGACGACGTCCCGCGGCTCGAGGGTGTCGTCCTCGGCCAGCGCGTGGAGGATCGTGTCCCGGAGGACCTCGACCTGGCGGCCGCGGCCGTGGCAGGCATGGATCTCGATGGACGAGTCCACCGGCGCCGGTTCCTCCGCGTGGTGGTCGGCGAGGACGTCGGCCTGGAGGCGGGCGAGCAGCGAACCGTCCTGAAGTTCGGGTCGTGGGGCGACCGTTACCTCAGGCGCATCGCCGAGCACGAGCTGGAGCTCCCGCACGTCCCGCCCCCACGAGGCGAGGAGGCGGTTGCGCGGGACGTCGTCCGTCGTGTCGTCCACCCGCAGGCGCGACGGAGGCGGACTCGCCGCGGCCACCCGGTCCCACAACGCCGGCGACGGATGCAGCACGAGCAGGTGCACGTCGCGCGCCACCGCGAGTGCCTCGAACAGCTCGAGATGGGCGTGCGGCAGGCGCGTGAGGTTGAACGCCGCGACGCGCTCCGGCAGGTCGACGATGCCCGGCTCCTCGCGCACGCGCGCGAGCGCGTCCGGGAAACGCTCCGGCGGGCTGGGCTCTCCGATCCGCTCACGCAGCGCCCGCCACAGTCCGGCCTGCCAGGCGAAATCGCCGCCCAGTGGCGTCCCGGTCGCGTCGACGTCCTCGCCATCGGCCCAGCGCCGGACCATCTCCGGCCGGTGCAACGCGTAGCGCTCGAACAGCGCGGCGATGTGGCGGACGGCCGCGAGCCGGGGCCGCGGCGCCGCGGCGTCCTCGTTCTCGGGCGCGACCTCGCGCAGGTGATCGGCGAGGAGGGCCAGCCAGGGCTCCTCGAGCCGCTCGTCGACCACGGCCAGCAGGGGCCAGAGGATCCGGCCACCACGCCACGGATCGTCGGCTGGGTCGATCCCGCGCGCGGCGGAGATTGCGTCGTCGACGATCTCCCGCGGCGAGGGAAACCGGACGTTCGCGACGATCCCGTCCGCGCGGCCGTCACGGGCTCCGAGGCGGAGCGACAGGGTCTGGGTCAGCCACCGCTCGACCCCGCGCGTCGGCACCGCCACCACCTCTGGCGTGAACGGGTCCGGCGGGGCATCGGCGAAGACCTCGCCGAGGACGGTGGCGAGCTGGTCGGCCCGATGGGAGCGGTGGACGCGAAGCACGGCGGGCCTCAGCATCACGCATCACGCGGCGCCTCGACCGGCTGCACATCGCGAGCGTCCCGAACCTGGACCAAGCACAGGTTGGATCCAATCCGCGTCGCTGGCACAGTCGCACCAATGTCTCCCGCGCGCACCCCACTGGTGGACGATCCCACCGCCGGCCACAACCGCTTCCACCCCGGCATCCCGCCGCAGCGGGAGATCGCCCCCGGCGACACGCTCACCGTCGTCGTGCTCGACGGCTGCGACCACCAGATCGGCCCCACCACCACGGCCGATCAGCTGAAGGACGTCGTCCAGCCGCGCAGCCACCCGATGGCCGGCCCGTTCGCGATCGCGGGCGCCGAGCCGGGGGACGTCCTCGAGGTCGAGGTGCTCGACTTCCAGCCCGACAGCTACGGCTGGACGTTCCTCCTCCCCGGCTACGGCCATCTGCGCGACCACGACTTCGCGCCGTTCCTCGTCCACTGGGAGCTGAGCGACGGCGTCGCGCGCTCCGCGCAACTGCCCGGCATCACGATCCCCGGACGGCCGTTCCTCGGGATCATGGGCGTCGGCCTCGGCCACACGGAGTTCGACGCGTACAAAGCGCGCGAGGCCAAGCTCCCTCAGGCGCCCCAGCCGACGCCAGAAGCCGTCGTCCCGGCGACAGCCGCGGACGGACTGAGAACCGTCGGCCCCCGAGAGAACGGCGGCAACCTCGACGTCAAGCAGCTGACCGCCGGCAGCCGCTTCCGCGTGACGGTTCAGGTGCCGGGCGCGAACCTCTCACTCGGCGACATGCACTTCGCCCAGGGTGACGGCGAGACCATGGTCACCGCCATCGAGACGTCGGGGACCGTGAGTGTTCGCGTCACCCTCGACAAGGACCCGAAGTACCGCCCGACCACCCCAGCGTTCTGGCATCCCCACACCGTCGAGGACGACAGCAAGGGCTTCTTCGTCACGACCGGGATCCCGGTGACCGACGACGGCGAGAACCGCTTCCACGACGTCGGCCTCGCCGCGCGCAACGCCGTGCTCGAGATGACGCGATACCTCGGCGCCGAGCACGGGCTCACCGAGCAGCAGGCGCTGATCCTCGTCAGCGTCGCCGTCGACCTGCGGATCGGCTCGATCGTCAACGACCCGAACACGGTCGTGACCGCGAACCTGCCGCTGTCGGTGTTCGACGAGTAGGGGCCGACCCACCCACCTGTCACCGTTCCCGCGCGATGGACACGCCCCACCTGCGCGAGCTGCGCCTCGCCCTCCCCGACGGAGCGTCGACGACTGCGTACGTCGCCACGCACCCGCTCGCGAGCACGCGCGTCCGGGTCCACCGGCTCCCCGCGCTGACCCCGCTCGGCCAGTGGTGCGCGCAGACGAACACCGACGAAGCGCTCGTCGGCGGCTTCTACCTCCGTGAGCCGACCGGCATCCCGCTCGGCGACCTGTGGACCGACGGCGTCGCCCAGCCCTCGGTCCCGTTCCTGGCGCCCTGGCACACCAAGCGCGGCTGCGTGCACGCCAGCAATGGCCAGGTCCGCATCGCCCGGCGCGACGAGCTTCCGGAGGACCCGGTCGGTGATCTCCTGCAGGCCGGCCCGATGCTCATCCGCGATGGTGAGCGTGTCACCGGTGACGACGAGGGCTTCTCCGCCGGCGCCGCGCAATTCGACTCCGACATCACCGAAGGGCGCCACCCGCGCGCCGCCCTGGGAATCGACGGGGACCGCCTGATCGCCCTCGTGTGCGACGGTCGCGCCGACCACGACGCGGGCCTGACCATCGACGAACTCGCCACCGCGATGCTCGATCTCGGTGCCACCAACGCGCTGAATCTCGACGGCGGCGGGTCGGCTTCGCTGGTCTGCGGCGGCGTCCTGCGCAACGTGCCGCGGGAGTCCCACGGCCTGCCCGTGCCGGGCGGACGGGCGATCGCGACGGCCGTCGTGTTCACCACCCCGTAACAGGTCTGGCAAGCGCCCGCGGGAGGTCGTGGGCAGGCGTACTGTCGCCGGTATGCGCGTGATCAACAGCCTGATGTTCTTCCCGCGCGGTGG
>JAEMSV010000137.1 GCA_016462625.1 Solirubrobacteraceae bacterium
GTTCCTGGTCGTCACCGCGGGCGGCGCCGCGCGCGCGATCGATCTGCCGGGATTCCCCGAGGTCGACAGCTTCTTCCAATTCGCCCTGGCGGGCGCGATCGTCCAGTCGACGATGCTCGGCGGCCTGATGACCGGCATCGCGCTCTCGGTTGACGTCGACAGTGGCTTCTTCGATCGCATGATCGTTGCGCCCATTCCCCGCTCCGCGCTCGTCATCGGACGCGTTGCCGGAACCGCCGTCATCGCGCTCTTTCAGGCCACGCTGTATCTGATTCTCGGCGTGGTCTTCGGCGCGCCGATCGAGGGCGGCGTGCTCGGGATCGTGATGATCCTGACGCTGGCCGCGCTCTCAAGCGCTTCGCTCGGCGGGCTCGCGGTGGCGCTATCGCTGCGCGCTCAGGCGCAATGGGTTCAGGGCATGTTCCCGCTGGTCTTCGTGATCATCTTTCTCTCCTCGGCTTTCTTCCCGCGCGAGCTGCTGACCGGCCCCGCCGAAGCCGTCGCCGCCTACAACCCGATCAGCTACCTCGCAGAGGGCATCCGCGCGCCGATCATTGAGGGCAACAGCGGCAGCGTCGAGCTGAAGGCATTCGCGGTGGGGATCGGGCTGACACTGTTCACCTCATTGATCTCCGTGCTCGCGCTGCGCGTGCGGCTGGGCGGCACGCGATGATCGGCCTCACCGAAGGCGTCCGGCTCATCGCAGCCCTTGCCCGGCGCGGAATGAACGAGATCATCCGTGTTCCGGGAGCCTCGCTGCCCGGCGTACTCGCCCCGACGATCTTCATGCTTGGCACATACTCGGTCTTCGGTGGCCTTGCGCTGCTGCCCGGCTTTGGTGGCAGCGACTACCTGAACTGGATCCTGCCGGTCGGATTCATCCAGTCCGCGGCGTTCACCGGCGCGGCCACGGGCGTGAACCTCGCGCGCGACATCGAGAGCGGCTGGTTCGACCGCATGCTGCTCGCCCCCGCTCCGCGTTGGGTCGTGCTCGGCGGCCTCGTCGTCTCGGCCGCGGTCCGCGTGATGTTCCCGGCGCTGCTGCTCGTGGCGATCGGGATGATCGCCGGTCTGCACTGGCCGGGCGTGGGCGGCATCGTCATCTCGTTCATCGCCGCCGCAGGACTCGCCGCCGTGATGGCACTCTGGAGCTGCGGGCTGGCGATGAAATTCAAGTCACAGGACGCAGCGCCGCTGATGCAGTCGTCGGGCTTCATGTTGATGCAGCTGTCTGCGGTGTACGCGCCGATCGCGCTGCTCGCGCCCTGGCTGCAGAACGTCGCGCGCGTCAACCCGTTCACATACGTGCTCGACGCCATTCGCGCGCCCTACGTCGCCTCGACCACATGGCACACGATCTGGCCAGCACTGGTCGCGCTGGCAGGCATGATCGCGTTGTCAGCGTGGTTCGCCGTGTGGCGAATCGGGCGTATGAACGAGGTTTAGTAGCGCTTACTTGTAGCGGTACGTAATGCGACCTCTGGAGAGGTCGTAAGGCGAAAGCTCGATCTTGATGCGGTCACCCGGAAGGATCCTGATGTAGTGACGGCGCATCTTGCCCGAGATGTGACCGAGGACTTCATGGTCGTTGTCCAGCTTGACCTTGAACATCGTGTTCGGCAGGGCTTCAAGAATCTCGCCCTCCATCTCAATTTTTTCTTCTTTTCCCATCTGGAAAGAAAGGATACGCGGTCAATCGGGCGCTTTTCGCCCGTTCGGGCGCTCAGCGCAGCAGGTGTGCGACCGCTGGAAGTCCCTCAAATTGTGGCTCGCTGGGCGTCCACGGCAGTGTCAGCGGATCGTCGGCATAGCGAGGGATCACGTGCATGTGGAAGTGAAAGACGGTCTGCCAGGCCGCGCTCCCACACGAATTGAGCAGGTTCACGCCCTCGCATCCGAGCGCCTCAGGCATGCGCTTGGCGATCGACTGGGCCATCTTCGCGACGTGCGCGAGGTCATCCGGGTCGATCTCCAGCAGGTTGTCCGCATGATTGCGCGGGATCACGAGTGTGTGTCCGCGCGTCGCGGGAGCGATGTCGAGGAAGGCGATCGCCTGCTCGTCGGCTTCGACCACTTCTGCCGATCCGGTGCGCGTCGCGATCGAACAGAAAATGCAGTCGGGATCGTTTGCCATGGGCGCAGCCTACAGCGCGGTTCGCGCCAGGGCGACCGCTTCCTCGGCCGTGGTGACCTCGCCGACGAACCGGGCTTCGGCGATCCTCGCCAACAGAGCGCCGAGCCGCGGCCCGGGCTCGATACCCAGGGCTTCGGCCAGCTCGTTTCCGCGCAGCAGCGGCGGCAACGGGTTGTTGCGGTAATCGAGCGCCGCGTCGGTGACCTCGACCGCGAGTTCGACGTGCGCACCGATCGCGTCATCGGACTTGCGACCGCGCGTCGCCAGACGGTCGGCCACGGAGAGCACCCCCACCTCGACCTCGACCGGATCGGTCGTGGTGAGATACGCGTAGAGGTCGGAACGCGGCAACGGTCGGTTGTGCACCAGGAATCCCAGCCGGAGGTGGTGACGCGTGAGCGCGGCGACGTACTGGGAGAAGCGCTGGCTCGTGTTCAGCCGCTTGCAGATTGCTCGCACCATGTCGGCGCCGCGACTGTCGTGGCCGGGGAAACCGACGCGTCCGTTCGGGAGCTCGACGCGCGTCTCGGACTTGCCGATGTCGTGCAGCAGCGCGGCCCAGCGCAGGCCGCCGGCGAGCGTCAGCTCGTCTGCGAGTTCCTCGGCCAGCAGCGCCTTCACGCCCGCCGCGTGATCCCCGAAGACCGCATAGTTGCTGCGCTCGAGCTCGATCGTGCGTTCGAGCACCTCAAGCGTGTGCTCATAGGCATCGAGGTGGTGATACTCGGACTGGCCGACCCCCTTCAGCGCCGCCAGCTCCGGAAGCACGCTCGCCGTCAGGCCCAACTCGTCGAGCAGGCGCATTCCGCGCAGCGCGCCATCGGATGCAATCAGCCCTCGCAGCTCTGCGAAAACGCGTTCGGCCGCGGGCTCGGTCACGCGGGGAGCGTGCCTGCGTGTCGCGTCGGCTGTGTCCGGGTCGATCTCGAAGTCGAGCGAGGCAGCCAGGCGCGGGAGACGCAGCGGCCGCAGCGGATCGTCCTCGTACGCCCGCTCGGCGACCAGGCGGAGGAGGCGACGCGCGACGTCCGGCTCTCCCCCATAGGGATCGATCAGATCCTCGGCCGTCGCCGAGAGCGCCATCGCATTCACGGTGAAGTCGCGGTGCGACAGATCCTCCTCGATCGTCGCGCCGCGCATCGGCGTGATGTCGATCTGGAAGCCCGCGGACGCGTGCACGCGCCAGGTCCCGAACCGATCCGAGAGCGAGAAGATGTCGCCACCGACACCGGCATGAAGCGCACGCGCGACTGCGCGGGAGTCGCCTGAGACCGCGATGTCCACGTCGGTCACCGGGATCCCGAGCAGCAGATCTCGCACCGCGCCGCCGACATACCAGGCCCCTGCCCCGCCCTCGGGCAGCGCGTTGCGCGTCGCGACAAGCGAATCGCTGGCCGCCGCCAGCTCGGCGATGTCGGCCCGGAACGCCACGCCCCGGGTCCTCAGTCGCCGCGACCGTAGTCGCGAGCCGTACGGGCCGTCAGGCCGCAGGTGATCTCATAGTTGATCGTCTGAGCGCGCTCAGCAACCTCTTCGGTGCTGATCGCCTCAACTCCGTCGCGGCCGATCAGGGTGACCGGGGTACCGACAGCGATCACGCTATCGGCGCCGAGCTCGACCATGATGCTGTCCATGCTGACCGTTCCGCGTTGCCGATAGCGCTGGCCGGCGATCAGAACGTCGCAGTTGTTCGTCAGGATGCGCGGCCAGCCGTCTCCGTACCCGATCGGGACGGTGGCGATTCTTGTGACCTCGTCCGCGACGAAGCGGCGTCCGTAGCCGACCGACTCACCGGGCGCGACGCTCCGCACCGATGCGACATACGAGTGCAGGCTGAGCGCGGGCGCCAGCCCCGCCTCGATGGCGTCGCCGCCGAACGGGTCGAGCCCGTAGATCGCAATGCCTGCGCGCGCAAAATCAAAGTGGCTGGCCGGATCGCGCAGCAGCGCCGCGCTGTTTGCGGCGTGGGCGAGAAGCTCCGGGCGCAGCACGCGGGCCGCCGCCACAAACTCGGTGAAGCGCTCGAGCTGACGCGGGAAGTAGTCGTCGCCGAGTTCGTCGGCGGTCGCGAAATGCGTCCAGACCGCCACCGGCTCGACGCGCTCGGCCTGGTTGGCCGCGCCGATCGCCGCCAGCGCCTCGTCGCCGTCGCGCGCGCCGAAGCGCCCCATGCCGCTGTCGAGCTTGATGTGCAGGTTGACGTCGCGGTCCAGCATCGCTGCGGCGCGCGCCACCGACTCAACCTGATCGGGCGACCAGACGGTGAGCTCTGCGCCGGTCGCGACGGCGGCGACGATCTCGTCGTCGTTGACCGGCGCCAGGAGGATCACCGGGACGCCCAGGTCAAGGTTCGCGACCAGTGCGGCTTCCTCGACGGTCACAACGGCCAGACGCGTTGCGCCACCACGGACGGATGCTTTGGCGACCTCGGCGCAGCCGTGCCCGTATCCGTCGGCCTTCACCACGGCGCACAGCTCGGCGCCACCCGTGAGGCGACTGCGCAGAAACTCCACGTTCGCGGCGATCGCCGCCAGGTCAACGTGCGCCACGGCGCGGCGCAGCGTGGTCTTCTCTGCATCTGAAATCGTCACGCGATCCAGCCTAGGCGAGGACGGTCGGCAACAGCGAAATCACGTCGCTGGCGATCATGTGATCGGGGCCGCGACGCTCGGAGGCCTCGCGACCTGCGAGCGCGTGCGCGTAGACCGCGGCCGCTGCCGCCTCACGCGTTCCGAGTCCTTTTGCGAGGTAGGCGCCGGCGACTCCGGAGAGCACGTCGCCGGTTCCCGCGGTCGCAAGGCCGGGCGCCTTCAGTGTGTTGACGAGCGGCGGCTTTCCCGGCGCGGCGACGACGGTGTCCGAGCCCTTGAGCGCGACCACCGCCCCGCTGCGTTCAGCCGCTTCCTGCGCGTGCGCCAGGCGTGCGCCTTCGACCTCGTCGCTGGCCACGCCAAGCAGGCGCGCGAGCTCACCCGTGTGCGGCGTGATCAGCAGCGGCGCCTCCCGCTGCAGGCGTTCGATCGCCCCGGAGAACGGATACAGGCCGTCGGCGTCGAGCAGCACCGGTTTGCCACTGCGTTCGAGCAGCCCGGCGACGAGCCGCCCGGTGCCCTCGGCGCGACCGATACCGGGACCGACGACGAGCGCATCGCAGCGCTCGCTGCGTTCAAGCAGGACGTCGAGCCCGGATTCGAGGATCGCTCCGGCATCGTCGTCCAGAGGCACGGACATCGCCTCGAGCAGGCGCTGTTCGAAGACCAGGTTGAGGCTGCCCGGAACAAAGACCGTGACGTATCCCGCCCCCGTGCGCTGCGCAGCCATCGCCGCGAGGCACGGCGCGCCGGTCAGGCCGGTCGATCCGCCGACCACGCCGAGCACACCCGAGCTGAATTTGCTGCTCGCGTCGTCGCGGCGCGGGGCAAGGCGCAGCACGCGCGGGCCGATCGTGCCCGCCGTCGGCTCGGCCCCTGCGCCATCGAAGGCCTCAGGCGGGATCCCGATGTCCGCAACGCGCACTTCGCCGCAGTGGAACACGCCCGGTGCGACGAACTGGCCGACCTTGGGCGCGTGCAGGCTGATCGTGAGTTCGGCGTATACGCCGTCGCCGGCGACCTCGCCGGTCGAGGCGTCAACTCCGGTCGGGTTGTCAACGGCGATCACGCGCGCGACCGACGAGCGTCGGTTGATCGCCGTGACGGCCTCGGCGATCACGCCCGTGGGCGCTCCGCTCGCACCGGTGCCGAGCATCGCGTCGACGATCACTCCGGCCTGCGCGATCAGACCGGCGTCAAATGCGTGTGGCGGATCGCCGGGCAGGCGCTGGAGGTTCGCGGCGGAGTCCGGCGACAGCTCGGCCGGATCGCCGAGCAGCATGACAACAACCTTCTTGTCCCCGAGACGGTCGCGATTCTCGCGCAGCAGGCGCGCCGCGACCAGACCGTCACCGCCGTTGTTGCCCTTGCCGCAGACGATCAGGATCGGGCCCTCGGGCGCGGGCTCGAGCGCGGCGCGGGCGATCGCCTGCCCGGCGAGTTCCATGAGCTCCAGTGATGGGACGTTCTCGTGGTCGATCGCCCAGGCGTCGGCGGCGCGCATTCCAGCTGCGTCATAGAGCGGATCCGCCCACCGCGGAATCGTCCCGAACGGCATGTTCATCGCGCCCCCGTGGCGCTCGCGACGGCGACCGCTCCAGCGGTCAGGTCGCTGTGGGTGAGCGAAATGTGGATCTGAGCGCCGAGCGCATCCGCGGCCTCGGCGGCGCGGCCGGTGAGCCGGATGCGCGGTGCGGCGCCTGTCGCGACCACCTCGATCTCGCGAAACGCCCAGGCGCGCAGGTTCAAGGCCTTGGCGACCGACTCCTTGGCGCAGAAGCGCGCGGCAAAATGCTGAGCCGGACGCTTGTGACGTTCTGCATAGGCGCGCTCCTCGGAGGTGAAAATCCGCTCGGCCAGGCGCGGCCGGCGCGCGAGCGCGTCCTCCATACGACCGATCTCGAGCAGGTCTATGCCAACGCCAATCATCCAGCCAGACTATTGGCCGGCGGAGTCGGACAGCTGCGGCGTCACTCGAAGGTGACCGGCGCTATTCGACGGTCACGGTTTTGGCGAGGTTGCGCGGCTGGTCCACGTTCAGGCCCCGCTTCGTGGCGATGTGGTACGCCAGCAGCTGCAGCGGAACGACCGCCAGAAGCGGCTGCAGCAGCCAGTGCGTACGCGGCACGAACAGCACCTCATCGGTGAATTCGTGGACGTTCTCGTTGCCCTCTGTGGCCACGGCGATCGCATACGCCTTGCGCGCACGGACCTCGGCGATGTTCGAGGCGACCTTGTCATAGACCGGAGAATCCGTCGCGATGCAGACGACCGGCGTGTGCTCATCGAGCAGCGCGATCGGGCCGTGCTTCATTTCGCCCGCCGCGTAGGCGTCGGTCGGGATGTAGGAGACTTCCTTGAGCTTTAGCGCGCCTTCGAGCGCGACGCCGAGGCCGACGTGGCGACCGAGGTAGAGAAAGAACTCCGCGTCCCACCAGTGCTCGGCGATCTTGCGGGCGCGTTCGTCGTCGCCGGGGATCATCTCCTGCAGGTAGTGCGGAAGCTTGCGCAGTTCGCTGATGATCTCGCGGCGTTCCTCGGACCCGAGTTCACCCTTCAGCTCAGCGAGCTTCAGCGCGATCAGGTACATCGCGGCGACCTGGGAGACAAAGGTCTTGGTTGCGGCAACGCCGATCTCGAGACCGGCGCGCGTGAACAGCACCGCGTCGGAATCGCGGGTCGCGCGGGAGCCCATGATGTTGGTGACGGCGACGACCTTTGCTCCCGCCTCGCGCGCCATGCGCATCGCGGCCAGCGTGTCGGCCGTCTCGCCGGACTGGGTGATTCCGATCACGACGTCGTTCTTGCGCAGCACCGGGTCGCGGTAGCGGTACTCGGAGGCGACGTCCATCTCGACCGGGACGCGCGCCCAGTTCTCGATCACGTAGCGACCGATCAGACCCGCGTGGTACGAGGTGCCGCAGGCGACGATCACGACGCGGTCGGCGGCGGCGAAGTCTTCGTCAGACAGGAAATCAGGGCCAAGATCGACCGACTCGTCGTCGATCAGGCGGTCGGCGATCGTCTCGGCGACGGCGTCGGGCTGCTCGTAGATCTCCTTGAGCATGAAAGTGTCGAACCCGCCCTTCTCGGCGGTCTCCTCGTCCCAGTCGACTTCTTCGGTGGCGCGCTCGACCGGCTCGCCTGCCGCGGTGAAGAACTCGGTGCCGCTGGCGCGGATCGCGACGATCTCGTCGTCCTCGACCATCTGCGTCACACGGGTCTCCTTGAGGAATGCGGGGATCGCCGAAGCGACGAAGCACTCGCCCTTCCCCACGCCGACGACGAGCGGGCACTCGCGGCGGGCGGCGACGATCAGGTCGGGCTCGTCAGCGGCGACGGCCACAAACGCGTAGTGGCCGCGCAGCTCGTTGAACGCGCGGCGCACTGCTTCGACGAGGTCACCGTCGTAGTGGTCGGCGACAAGATGGGCGACGACTTCGGCGTCGGTGCCTGAGGAGAAGCGGTCACCGCGATCGGTGAATCGGCGGCGCAGCTCGGCCCAGTTCTCGACGATGCCGTTGAGCACGATCTGCACGCGGCCGGTCGGGTCCGAGTGCGGGTGCGCGTTCTCCTCTGTGACCTCTCCGTGGGTCGCCCAGCGTGTGTGTCCGATGCCGGTGAGCGCCTCAGCCTGGCCGCTCCAGGTGCGGCCCGCGATCGCCTCTTTGAGGTTCTCGAGGTTGCCTACCGCACGGATCGACTGCACGCCCGAAGGGCGCACGAGAGCGATGCCGGCGGAGTCATAGCCGCGGTACTCAAGCTTCTGCAATCCACTGACGAGATGGTCCCGAGCCGGTCTGAAACCGACGTATCCGACGATGCCGCACATTCAGGTGAGTGTATGGACCGCGATCCGGGGTCAGTCCGC
>JAEMSV010000043.1 GCA_016462625.1 Solirubrobacteraceae bacterium
AGTCGTCGGGCAGCGACTCGACGATCGCGGTGAAGGTCTCGGCCAGGAGCATGCGGCCCAGGATATCTATGGATGCCGCTCGATGGACAACAGCGCCGGCGCGGGCGCGTGGTCGACCTGGAGCGTCGTGTGCTCGATCTCGAACTCGTCGCGGAGGAGCTCCTTGAGCTCGCGCCGTCGGGCGTGGCAGTCATCGCCCGACGCGACGACCACGTGCGCCGAGAGGGTGACGAACCCCGACGTGACCTCCCAGACGTGAAGGTCGTGGACCTGAACCACGCCGGGAGCACCTACCAGCGCCTGCCCGATCGCGTCCGGATCCGTACCGCGCGGCGCGCCCTCGAGCAGGACGACGGCGGCGTCGCGTGACAGCCGCCAGCCGGAGCGCAGCAGCAGGAACGCGACGACCAGTGACGCGATCGCGTCGGCCTGGTTGAACTCGGTGAGCACGATCACAAGGCCGGCAGCGGCCGCCGCGAGCGACGCGTACAGGTCCATGAGCACGTGCTGGCGCGCGCCCTCGACGTTCAGGCTCTGCCGCTCGGACTTCGCGAGCGCCCACGCCGCGGCGACGTTCACGGCCGCACCGATCAGCCCGACGGCGATCACGACGCCGCCCTCGACCACCGGCGGATCGATCAGCCGCCGGACGCCCTCGACGCCGATGACGCCGGCGAGCACCAGCAACGTCGCTCCGTTGATCTGCGCGCTGAGGATCTCCGCGCGGCCGTACCCGAACGTGTACCGCCCACCCGCCGGCTTCAGCGCGATGCGCGCGGCGACGAGCGCCAGCGCGATCGCCCCCGCATCGGTGAGCATGTGCGCGGCGTCGGAGAGCAGCGCGAGCGAGTCGGCGAGGACACCCGCGACGACCTCCACGACCATGAACCCGGCGATGATCGCCAGCGCGATCGCCAGCCACTTGCGGTCCGCGTCCGCGCTCGGCGCGTGGGAATGATCGTGCCCGTGGTGGTGGTCGTGGTGATGGTGCGTGTCGCCCATGTCCGTCCAAGGATTGCGGTACTACCCTCAGGGTATGGCCGCCACCGACCAGCTGCTCGACGGATACCGCGCCATCACCGAGGGCGCCGGGCTGATCGACCGCTCCGAGCGCGGCAAGCTCGCGCTGACCGGCGGCGGCGCCAAGGAGTTCCTCGCCGGCCAGGTCACGAACGACATCGAGAAGCTCGAGCCCGGCCACGGCTGCTACGCGGCGCTGCTGACCCACAAGGGCAAGATGCGCGCGGACCTCCGCGTCCTGGACACCGGCGACGAGCTGCTGCTCGACACCGAGCGTCCCGCGCTCCAGGCGCTCTTCGACACGATCCGCACCTTCAAGCTCGGCTTCGACGTCGAGCTGCACAAGCGCACGGTCCAGCGGACGCTGCAGTCCGTGATCGGCCCGAAGGCACGCGAGGTCACCGGGGCCGACGCCGCCGGCCTGGGCCTCGAGGAGCACGACCACGTCGCCGTGACGTTCGACGGCCACGACGTCCGCCTGATCGCCACGGACGTCGGCGTCGACGTGCTCGGCCTCGCCGAGGACGCCGACGCGATCCGGGCCGCGCTGATGGCCGCCGGTGCACGCGAGACCACCGACGACGCCGCCGACGTGCTGCGCGTCGAACACGGGCGCCCGCGGTACGGCGTCGACCTCGACGAGACCGTCATCCCGCAGGAAGCGGCGCTCAACGACCGCGCCGTCAGCTTCACCAAGGGCTGTTACGTCGGGCAGGAGACCGTCGCGCGGCTCTTCTACAAGGGCAAGCCCAACCGCCACCTGCGCGGGCTGAAGCTCTCCGCCCCGGTCGCCACCGGCACCCCGCTGACCCTCGGCGAGAAGACGGTCGGGCAGGTCGGCACCTCGGTCGTCTCCCCCGTCCACGGCCCGATCGCGCTGGCGATCGTCCGGCGCGAGGCCGAGCCCGGCGCGGAGCTGCGCGCGGGCGACGCCACGGCCGTCGTGGCCGAGCTGCCGTTTGACTGACCGGCGTCCGCGGGCATTCCTGTTCGTGCCGCGGTCGATACCCGGCACGCGGCGTGTGGAGGAGGAGACATGCCGCACGAACCCGATATCGATTGGGAGGCGGCCCAGCGGTCGCCTGAGTTCCAGGAGCTGGTGACGACCCGGCGACGATTCGTCCTGCCGGCCACCATCTTCTTCCTGACGTGGTTCCTGGTGTTCGAGCTGCTCTGCGGGTACGCGCCGGACTTCATGGGACGGTCCGTCTATGAGGGCGTGACCGTCGGCTACGTCTGGGCGCTGTCCCAGTTCGTCATGGTCTGGGGTCTCGCGTACTGGTACCTGCGCAAGGCCGACGACGAGTTCGACCCGCTCGCCGAGCGCGCCGCCCAGGCCGCGATCGACCTGAGCCGCGGCGAGCCCTCCGCGCGGACCGGCCGTTTCGACCGGATCGCGTCCCCGGCCGACACTCCGACGCCCGCCCCGAGCGAGGAGACGCCCCGATGATCACCACCCTCGCCGCCGTGAAGGTCGAGGCGCTCGCGATCTTCGCGGTCGTGGTCGCCATCACCCTCGGCATCACCTACTGGGCCTCGAAACGGACGAAGACCGCCACCGAGTTCTGGGCCGCGGACCGCGGCATCACCGGTCCGCAGAACGGCTTCGCCATCGCGGGCGACTACATGTCCGCCGCGTCGTTCCTCGGCATCGCCGGCCTGATCTTCCTGTTCGGCTTCGACGGGTTCCTGTACTCCGTCGGCTTCCTCGTCGCGTTCCTGACCGTCCTGTTCCTGCTCGCCGAGAAGATGCGCAACGCGGGCAAGTTCACGATCGCCGACGTCCTCTCGTTCCGCATGAACGAGAAGCCCGCGAGAGCCGCCGCGGCGCTCGGCACGCTGAGCGTGGTCGCCTTCTACCTGATCGCGCAGATGGTCGGCGCGGGCGTGCTCATCCAGGCGCTCGTCGGCATCGACTACTGGATCGCCGTGTCCGTGACCGGCGCGTTCATGCTCTGTTACGTCGTCTTCGGCGGCATGCTCGCGACGACCTGGGTGCAGGTCATCAAGGCCGTCCTGCTGATGACCGCGACGACGATCCTGTCGGTCCTGGTCCTGATCCGGGTCGGCAGCCCCGTCGACCTGTTCAACAAGGCGGCCGACGCCTCGCCGCAGGGCGACGCCTACCTCGCCCCCGGCCTCTACCTGACGAGCCCGATCGACACGGTCTCCCTCGGCCTCGCGCTGGTCCTCGGGACCGCGGGGCTGCCGCACATCCTGATGCGCTTCTTCACGGTCCCGAACGCCAAGGCCGCGCGCAGCTCGGTGATGTGGGCGGTCGTCCTGATCGGCGCGTTCTACGTGATGACCACGACGCTCGGCTTCGGCGCGCGCGCCATCCTCGGCGAGGGTGGCGTCGAGGGCGCCGGCAAGGGCGGGAACCTCGCGGCGCCCCTGCTGGCCGAGGAGCTGGGGGGCGGCGCTGGAACCTTCGGCGGCGACGCGTTCCTGGCCATCGTCTCGGCGGTCGCGTTCGCGACGATCCTCGCGGTCGTGGCGGGTCTCGTGATCTCCGCATCGGGCGCGCTCGCCCACGACGTGTGGTCGAACATCGTCCGCGAGGGCAAGGACTCCGAGGACGAGGAGGTCTGGGTCGCGCGGATCGCCGCGGTCGGCATCGGCTTCATCGCGATCGGCATCGCGATCATCGGCGGCTCGGGGCTGAACGTGTCGTTCATGGTCGGCCTCGCGTTCGCCGTGGCGGCCAGCGCGAACTTCCCGGCGCTGCTGCTCGCCCTGACCTGGCGGCGGTTCAACACGACGGGCGCGGTGACGGGCGTCCTGGTCGGCGTCGTCAGCTCGATCGCGCTGATCATCATGTCGCCGACCGTGTGGCCCGGCCCGGACTCCGAGGGCGGGCTGATCGGGGCCTACGACCTCGCGAACCCCGGGATCATCTCCATCCCGCTCGGGTTCCTCGGCTGCTGGCTGGGCACGATGCTCTCGAGCCGCAAGGGCGCGCCGGAACCGGAGACCACCCGGTCGTTCAACGAGCTCCTCGTGCGGTCGGAGACGGGGCTGGGCGCGGAGAAGGCAGGCGTCGGCTGATCCAGAACGCGGACCTCGTGCTCGTGGGACGCGAGCCAGGTCGCGACCACCCGCAGCTCGTCGACCTCCTCGACCGGGACGTGGGCCGTTCGGCGGCTCGCGGCCCGGACGAGGGCGGCCGCGCCGCGCCGCTCCAGCTCGGCCGGGCTGGTCGCGCGGCACCAGTCGACGAGCCGCCCGCCGACGATCCAGAACGCGTCGCCCGGAGCTCGGCCCTTGGGATGCGGCGCGGTGATCCGCACGGGCCGCGCGTGCGTGGCGCGCAACGCGCCGGTCGCCTCGGCCATCCGCCTGGTGAGCACGCGCAGCCGGTCGTGGCGGCGCCGCAGCCAGGCCGCGCGCTCGTAGTGCTGGGCGTCTGAGGCCTCCTCCATCTGCATCCGCACGTGCTCGAGCAGCGCGGCGCCGCCATCGCCGTCCTCACAGAAGAGGTCCAGGGCGGCGTCGAGACGCGCGCGGTACAGGTTCGGGTCGAGGTCCTGCAGGCACGGCGACAGGCAGCGCCCCATCTGCCCGTAGGCCGACGGGTGCTCGCGGCGCGGCAACGTCCGCCCGCAGTGGCGCAGGCTGAACAGCGAGTTGAGCTGCTCCATCAGCTCGGTCGCCGCACGGTGGCCCTCCAGCGGGCCGATCGTCACCGCGTGCCCCGACGCAGGCTCGCGCGCCACCTCGAGCACGGGGAACGGGATGTCGAGCCGGCAGCGCAGGAACACGTACGGGTCGTCGTGCTTCAGGCGCACGTTGCCCGGCGGCTTCAGCCGCTTGATCTCCCGGCACTCGAGGACCAGCGCGCCGAGCTCGGAGCCCGTCACCCGCGCCTCGATCGACGCCGCCTGCGCGGTCCAGCCCTCGGGCGGCGACGACGGCTGGAAGTGGGCTCGCGCCCGGCTGCGCACCGCCACGGACTTCCCCACGTACAGCGGCTGGCCCGACGCGTTGCGGACGATGTAGATCCCCGGCTCGTCCGGCAGCTCGGCGAGCCCCGCCGGCTGCGTGACCGCGCCGCTGCCGCCGATCGTCCGGCCGGCCCGCACCTTCTTCGGGGGCCGCCGGGCCGCGCGCAGCAGCGCCAGCGCCTCCCCCACCGTGTCGGCGGAGAGGGCCAGCCGGGGTAGCAGCGCGCACAGGATCCGCGCGCACGTCTCGGCGTCCGGGAGCGCGCGGTGCGCCAGGTCGACCTCGATCCCGAGCCCGCCCGCGAGCGCGCCCAGCCCGCGCCGGGTCTGCAGCGGCGCGAACTTCCGCGCCAGCGCGATCGTGCACAGCACCGGCGGGTCGGGCCACGCGACACCCGCCTCGCGGAACCCTTGAGCCAGCGCCCGCCGGTCGAAGGCGGCGTTGTGGGCCACCAGCACGCGGCCCTCCATCCGCCTCGCCAGCTGCTGAAGCACCGCCTGAGGCGGCGGCGCGGTGTCGACCATCGCCTGGGTGATCCCGGTGTACCGCTGGATCCGGCGCGACAACGGCATCTGCACGCTGACCAGCGAGGAGAACCGCTCGTGCAGCTCACCACCCCCGACGAGGACCGCGCCGACCTCCGTCAGCTCACACGCCGCGCCGGCCCGGCCGTTGGTCTCGCAGTCGACGGCGAGGAACTCGGCGGTCGCGAGCGGCTGTTCGGCGACGGACATCCAGCGACTGTGGCGCGGGGTCCTGACGACATGCAGGCGAACTTGCGTTCGCATGGCCACCGCGCGGATAGTTGGACGCCCGTCCAATCCTCTGGTAGACCGCCCGCATGCTCCGCGCCCTGCTGGTCCTGACCGCAGCGCTGCTCGGCCTCGCGCCGCTCGCGCATGCGGCCCCGCACCTGCCGCTCTCATCCGAGGGCCGCTGGATCGTCGACGCCGACGGCCGCACCGTGATCCTCCACGGCGAGAACCGCGTCGCCAAGCGTCCCCCGTACGCGCCCGACGCCGACGGGTTCTCGGCAGAGGACGCCGCCTTCCTCGCCCGCGAGGGAGACAACGCCGTGCGGCTCGGCGTCATCTGGACCGCCGTCGAACCGAGGCCCGGCCGGTACGACGACGCGTACCTCGACCGCATCGAGAGGACCGTCCGCGAGCTGCATGCCGAGGGCATCGTCTCGCTCCTGGACTTCCACCAGGACATGGTCAACGAGCGCTTCGAGGGCCAGGGCTTTCCCAGCTGGGCCGTCTTCCCGACCGGCGGGCTGCCGAACCCGAAGCTCGGGTTCCCGACCAACCAGCTGCTGAGCCCGGCGCTGATGTCGCAGTACGACCGGCTGCTGCGCAACTCCGCCCTGCCCGACGGCAGCCGCATCCAGGACCGCTACGCCGAGGCCTGGCGGCACGTCGCGGCGCGGTTCCGGGATGTCCCAGGCGTCGCGGGCTACGACCTCATCAACGAGCCCTGGCCCGGATCGACCTGGCTGGGCTGCATCGTCCCGGACGGATGCCCGCGCGAGGACAGGCTGCTGCACGCGTTCCAGACCCGCGTGACCGCGCGGATCCGCACGGTCGATGCCGACACGCTCGTCTGGTTCGAGCCGTTCTCCACGTTCAACGCCTACGCGAGGACCCGCATGCCGGCCCTGCCGCCGAAGACGGTCTTCTCGTTCCACACGTATTGCCCCGGCGAGGGCGTGACGCTCCAGTACACCCCTGGCTGCGACGGCTCGGACAGCACGGTGATGCGCCGCGCCGAGTCCTACGCGGGCGGCCTGTCCCGCGCCCCCGCCGTGCTCACCGAGTTCGGCGCAACCGACGACGTCCGCGTCCTCGAGCGGATCGTCGCGCTCGCCGACCGCCACCGGTTCGGCTGGATGCACTGGGCGTTCACCGGCGGCGACCCGACGACCCAGGCAGAAGGCGACACGCAGGCGATCGTCATCGACGACCACCTCCCGCCGACTCGCGCCAACGTCAAGACGCGCAAGCTCGACGTGCTCTCGCGCCCGTACCCGCGGGTCGTCGCCGGGACGCCGACCGCGTGGTCGTTCGACCGCCGGAGCGGACGCTTCGCAGCCACCTGGTCGACGACGGGGCCGGACGGGACGCGGTTCGGCCCGGACGCGCAGACCGAGATCGCCCTGCCGGCCCGCCAGTTCCCGCACGGAGCGCACGTCACCGTCGACGGTGGGGACGTCGTCTCCCCGCCGGGCGCCGCCGTCCTTCGCGTGACCGCCCACCCCGGAGCCGGCGCCGTCTCGGTGCGGGCGCGTCGTGCATCCGGATAGGCGGGCAAGTCATTACCATCAGCCCATGGCTCAGTTCGCCACCTCAGACGATCACGCCGTCCGGCTCGCAGAGCTGGACGTCGCCGTCACCGACGCCTGGACCGACTACCGACTCGCGCTTCGCGACCTCACGGGCCGCGAGTACGACGAGGCCGAGATCGACGCCTGGGAGCACCTTCAGGCCGAGCTCGAGCACCTCGAAGTCCAGCGCCGCGCCCTCGTCGGTTAGGGTTCGCTGCGCGCCAGTCCGGCGCGCCCCCGGGATGGAGACCCTCACGCACGCCATGGCCACCACGCGCTCGCTCGTCGCCGCGAGCCTGGTGCTCGTCAGCTTCGCGGCCCTCGGCTGCGGCTCGGATGAACCCGAGCAGCGCGGCGATCGCCCGCCGACGCCGATCGTGGTCAACGCCGCGATCCTGGACGGGCAGCTGACCGTCTCGCCGAAGAAGTTCGGCGCCGGGCCCATCCGGCTCATCGTCACCAACCAGACCGGCGCCTCGCAGGAGATTCGCCTGGAGACCGCGGGCTCCGCGGCCGGTCTGCGGCAGCGCACGGGGCCGATCAACCCGAGCGACACCGCCTCTCTCCAGGCCAATCTGCCGCAGGGCAGCTACACGGTCTCGGTGAGTGCGGGCGACGAGATCCGGCCCGCCAAGCTGGCCGTCGGGCCTGAGCGCCGGAACTCGAACGCCGACCTGATGCAGCCCTAGACAGCTGCTCGGCCTGGCGCACCGCGTCGGGCCGCGTCAGGCCGGTAGGATTCCGCCGCTGTCCTGACCGCGAAACGTAGGGGTTCCCAGACCGTGGCCATTGATCTGAGCCGAGTGACGAGCGTCGATACCGAGCCGGGCGAACTGCCCGCGACCATGGCCGCATGGGTCATCCGCCAGGAGCGGGAGGGCGAGCCCAAGGACGCCTTCCAGGTCGAGGAGATCGAGGTGCCGGAGCCCGGCGCCTTCGAGGTCGTCGTCCGCGTCATGGCCGCCGGCGTGAACTTCAACAACGTGTGGGCGGCCCTCGGCCAGCCCGTCTCCGTGTTCGGCTACGGCGACCACCCCGAGTACGGCCACCACATCGGCGGCTCCGACGCCTCGGGCATCGTCTGGAAGGTCGGCCCCGGCGTCACGCGCTGGAAGCCCGGCGACGAGGTCGTCGTGCACTGCAACCAGACGTCCTACGAGGACCCCGAGGTCCACGGCCTCGATCCGATGGCCGCGCCGTCGCAGAAGATCTGGGGCTACGAGACGACCTGGGGCTCGTTCGCACAGTTCACCAAGGTGCAGGCGCAGCAGCTGCTGCCCAAGCCCAAGTCGCTGAACTGGGAGGCCGCGGCCTCCTACGGCCTGACGTACTTCACGGCCTACCGCATGCTCTTCAACCGCGCGCAGATCCAGGCGGGCCAGAAGGTCCTCATCTGGGGCGCGGCGGGCGGCCTCGGCGTCTTCGCCACGCAGCTCGTCAAGGCGGCCGGCGGCGAGTCGGTCGGCGTCGTCTCCAACGCGGAGAAGGGCGAGCTCGTCAAGCAGCTCGGCGCCACGGACTACATCGACCGCAACGAGTTCAAGGGCATGATGCGGACGGGCACCGAGACGCCCGAGGAGGACAAGGCGCGCTTCAAGGTCTCGCGCGCGTTCTCCAATCGCGTCAAGGAGATCCTCGGCGAGTCGCCCGACGTCGTCTTCGAGCACGTCGGCAAGGCGACCTTCCCGACCTCGGTCTACACCGTGAAGACGTTCGGCAAGGTCGTCATCTGCGGCGCGACCTCGGGCTACAACCTGGACTTCGACGTCCGGTACCTGTGGATGCGCCAGAAGGAGATCCTCGGCTCGCACTTCGCCAACGCGTGGGAGTGCACCAAGGCCAACGCGCTCATCGACCAGGGCCTCATCCGCCCGGTCCTCTGGAAGACGATGGGCTTCGAGCAGGTCGCCGAGGCGCACCAGCTCATGCACGAGAACAAGCACGCCGGCAAGATCTCGATCCTCGTCGGCGCCGAGTCCGAGGGCCTGGGCCAGACGGCCGAGGGCCCCGGCGCAATCCACGCGGAGGTGGGCGCCTGATGTCCTACATCGTGCACATTCCCTGGTACGCCACGGCGTTCAGGCACGACGATCTCGAGTTCGCGCTCGAGAAGATCAGCAAGATCGCCCTGAAGAGCGGCGCACTCAGCTACGACGTCTTCCGCTACAAGGACGACCGCTACAAGTTCCTGCACGTGCTCGAGTTCGAGAACAAGCTCGAGTGGGAGCGGTTCTGGTACGGCGACGCCTTCCAGGACATGCGCGCCACGACGGCGGGCTGGTACACGATCCCGGTGCTGCCCGCCCCGGCCGAGCGCACGGCCAGCGGCCGGCTCGAGCTCGAGAAGGCCTAGCCCCGCAGACGCTTATCTGCCGCCCTGGAGCTGGTCTCGCAACCGCTCCAGGGACCGGCGGATGATCCGCGAGATCTGCATCTGCGAAACGCCGACCTGCTCGGCGATCTGCGATTGCGTCAGGTCCTCGGCGAAGCGCAGGCGCAGCACTTCGCGGTCGCGCTCTGACAGCACCGCAGCCGCGTCGCCGAGCATCGCCCGGGTCTCGGCCAGCGCGAGCTCCGGGTCACCGCCGCCGAGGGTGTCCCCCAGCGTCAGGTCCTCGCCTGTCGGCTCCTCGAACGATCTGGCGCGCCGGGCGTCCTGGCTCTGGATCGTGGCCAGGACCTCCTCGAAAGGCTGGTCGACGGCCTCGGCGAGCTCCTGGACGGTCGGCGCGCGCCCGAGCTCGGTCGTCAACCGATCGCGATGCCGCGCGATCTCGAGCTGCAGCTCCTGCATGCCGCGCGGCACGCGGACCATCCACGTCGTGTCGCGGAAGTGCCGGCGCAGCTCGCCGAGCACGGTCGGCGTGGCGTAGCTGGAGAAGCGGACCTCGCGCTCGAGGTCGAACCCGTCGATCGCCTTGACCAGGCCGACGCTGGCGACCTGGACGAGGTCGTCCAGCGGCTCACCGCGTCCGGCGTAGCGGGATGCCAGCGAGCGCGCCAAGGGCAGCATCTCTTCCACGAGCTCCTCGCGAGCTCGTGGGTCTCCCTGCAGGTGGTACCGCTCCAGCAACTCGCGCTCGCGGCGAGCACGCGCCGCGGACTGGCTGGCGTCTCGGTCCTTCATCGTCCCTGCGAGCGATGATGCCCGCTGACCACCGGGGCAAACGTCCCGGAGACGATCAGCTCTGCTCGAGCGGGGCCATCGTCAGGCCCGCTTCGCGGAGCTGGTCCCAGTAGAGCTCGGCAGCCTCGCGGTGCCCGGTCCACACGACGGCCAGGCCGCTGTTGTGGATGCGATCGGCGATCCGGTAGCCGGACTCGATGTTCACGCCGGGGATGAAACGCGCGAGGGTGTGCGCCACGTGCTGGAACGTGTTGTGATCGTCGTTCTTGACGATCACCCGCCACGCATCGCCGAGGCCGGAACCCGGGCCGGTCGTGCGGGGAAGCTCGATGGTCTGGCTCATGCGTGAAAGGAGACTAGCTCAGGCTTCGCGCTTGGACCAGTACCGGTCCAGACCCGGCCAGAGGTGCGTCGGCGGCATGCTCTGGTCGAGCGCGTCGCGGTCGGCCAGCGGCAGCGCACTGGCAGTAGCGGCACGCGCAGCGAGCAGGAAGGACTCCTCGTCCAGGCGCCGGGCCAGCTCCGACCAGGTCTCGAGCACGACGTGCAGGCGCGCGAGGTGCTCGGCGGGGTCGGTGACGAGGCCGAAGTGGGTCGGCGCCAGACCGCGGGGCTTCCAGGCCTCCAGCGTCGACACGGAGGCCTGCCACGCCTCGATGTCGATGTCCGGCGGCGGGGTCGGCGCGAGGATGTACGCGCTGGGTGCGATCCGGACCCCGGCGACGTCGCCGGTGAACACCCAGTTCGTGGCCTCGTGGCGATAGGCGACGTGGTGGCTCGCGTGGCCGGGTGTGTACGCGACCTCCCAGCCGTCGATGTGCTCACCGCCGGTGAGTACCCGGACGTTCGCCTCGGGGATCGGGAGCATCTCGCCCCAGAGCCGGTCCATGTCGTCGCCGTACAGGCGCGTCGCCGAGGCGAGCAGCCGGGACGGATCGATCATGTGCTTGGCGCCGCGCTCGTGGACCCACACCTCGACGTCGGGCCAGCGCTCCACGAGCGTGCCCGTGCCGCCTGCGTGATCGAGGTGGATGTGCGTCAGCAGCAGCTTGCTCGGACGCCAGTCGCCGAGGGCCTCGAGGAGGTTCGGCAGCGAGACGGCGGGCCCGGGATCGATGAGCGCGTCGCCCATCCGGTAGCAGGCGATGACCTGCTCGCGGTCGAGGTGGCGGACGTCGATGGGCTCCGGATCCGTGGGCGTCATGGCGCCCACGGTAGATGCTCACGGGAACTGGCGGACAGCCGCCGCCACGACCTCCGGATGCGCGTACGTGACCATGTGCCCGCCCGGAACCATCGTCAGCCGCGCGTTCGGCAGCGCCGCCGCAAGCGTGCGCGCGTGCTCGGGCGCGACGAGCTGGTCGCCAGCACCCTGGATCACGACCGCGCGCGTGCCCACCGAGGGCAGCCGCCGGTCGATCTCCGCGAAGACATCGTTGGCCTCGAGCCGTTCACCCGCAAGCGCGTCGAGGTCCTCGTCCTGCATGTTGACCGCCAGCAGGCGCGCCTCGTGATCGGGGTCGACCGGGTCAGGGTCGAACGCCTCGGCGTCTCCCATCTTTCCCGTCGCCGTCAGCATCGCCTGGGCGAACGTGACGTGGGCGAGCTGCTGGACCACGGGCAGTCCCAGCGCCTGAATGGAGCGCGCCTCCGCGCGGCTCGTCGCGGCCATGCGCACGCCGCCGGCCCCCGCGTCGACGAGCACGAGGCCCGCAACCCGCTCGGGGTGGCGCTCAGCGAGCCCCAGCGCGACCGTGCCGCCGTAGGAGTGACCGACCACGACCGCCTGGGGGATCCGCAGCGCTTCCAAAAGCCCGTCCACGCTCTCGATCTGGTCGCCGAACCCGTGGAAGCCCCCGCTGGAGAAGCCAAAGCCTGGGCGATCGATCGCGATCGCCCTCCGGCCGCGGAGCCGAGGCAGCACGTCCTCGAAGTCCTCGGCGGTGCCGGGGAGCCCATGGATCAAGACGACGGGCGTCCCGGTGCCCGGGCGCTCGACGTAGCGGATCCGCACGTCGCCGACCTGCATGAATTTCCCCGTGGGGTCGGGCTCCGCGGGCAGGCGGCCCCAGGTCCAGTTCAGGAGCACGACGATCAGGGCCGCGGCCAGCGCGACCCATCCGGCGATCCTCAGCGCTCTGTGCCTCCTGGTCATGGCGGCCACCGTACAGCCGAACCCACGGCCGAACCCAGGGCGATCTACAATTCGTCTTGCTTATGAGCGAACACCGACTCCCTGAGCCCGATCGCCCGTGGATGATGCGGACCTACGCTGGTCATTCCACGGCGAAGGCCTCCAACGAGCTGTACCGCGGCAACCTGGCGAAGGGCCAGACGGGCCTCTCGATCGCGTTCGATCTTCCGACGCAGACGGGCTACGACCCCGACCACGAGCTGGCGCGGGGCGAGGTCGGCAAGGTCGGCGTCCCGATTCCGCACAAGGGCGAGATGCACACGCTTCTCGACGGGATCCCGCTCGACGACATGAACACGTCGATGACGATCAACGCCACGGCGGCGTTCCTGCTCTCGCTCTACATCACGACCGCCGAGGACAACGGGGTCGATCGCTCCAAGCTTCAGGGCACGACGCAGAACGACATCATCAAGGAGTTCCTGGCCCGCGGGACGTACGCGTTCCCGCCCGGCCCCTCCATGCGGCTCATCGCCGACATGGTCGCGTTCACCGTGACCGAAGTCCCCAAGTGGAACCCGATCAACATCTGCAGCTACCACCTGCAGGAGGCCGGGGCCACGCCGGTCCAGGAGATCGCCTACGCGATGAGCAACGCCATCGCGGTGCTCGATGCCGTCAAGGAGCGCGTCCCGCAGGACCAGATGGGCCAGGTCTTCAGCCGGATCTCGTTCTTCGTCAACGCTGGCGTCCGCTTCATCGAAGAGCACGCGAAGCTCCGCACGATGTCGATCCTCTGGGAGGAGCTCGGCCGTGAGCGGTACGGCGTCACCGACCCGAAGCAGCTGCGCTTCCGCTACGGCGTGCAGGTCAACTCGCTCGGCCTGACCGAGGCCCAGCCGGAGAACAACGTCCAGCGGATCGTGCTCGAGGCGCTCGCCGTCACGCTCGGCCGCAACGCCCGTGCCCGCGCCGTCCAGCTCCCGGCCTGGAACGAGGCCCTCGGCCTCCCGCGACCGTGGGATCAGCAGTGGTCGCTGCGCATCCAGCAGGTCCTCGCCTACGAGACCGACCTGCTCGAGTACCCGGACATCTTCGAGGGCTCGGTCGTCATGGACGGGCTCGTCGGCGAGCTGCTCGAGGGCGCCCGCGCCGAGATGGCCGTCGTCACCGAGCACGGTGGCGCGGTCGAGGCCGTGCCGTACATGAAGGCCGCGCTCGTCGACTCGCACCGCGAGCGCTGGCGTCGCATCGAGGCCGGCGACCAGATCGTGGTCGGCATGAACAAGTACACGGAGACCTCGCCGTCGCCGCTCATGGACGAAGAGGGCGGCATCATGACCGTCGATCCGAACGTCGAGGCGGGGCAACGCGAGGCCGTGGAGACGTGGCGCGCAGAGCGCGACAACGCTGCCGTCGAGGCCGCGCTGGAGACGCTGCGTGCGGTCGCGCTGGACGAGACGCAGAACATCATGCCCGCGAGCATCGAGGCCGCCAAGGCCGGTGTGACGGTCGGCGAGTGGTCGCAGGCGCTGCGTGAGGCGTTCGGCGAGTACCGCGGCCCGACCGGCGTCGGCGAGGCCACGGCGGCCGACTCGGGCGCCGACCTCGAGGAGCTGCGCGAGGAGGTCGCGCGCGTCGGCGAGGGGCTCGGCCGGAACATCAAGATCCTGGTGGGCAAGCCCGGGCTCGACGGCCACTCCAACGGCGCCGAGCAGATCGCCGTGCGCGCCCGCGACGTGGGCATGGACGTCGTCTACGAGGGCATCCGCCTGACGCCGCAGCAGATCGCGCGCTCCGCGCTGGACGAGGGCGTGCACGTCATCGGCCTGTCGATCCTGTCGGGCTCGCACAAGGAGCTGATCCCCCTCGTGATCGAAGAGCTCCGCGCCGCCGGCGTGGATGCGCCGGTCGTGGTCGGCGGGATCATTCCCGAGGCCGACGTCGCGCCGCTGAAGGCCGCCGGAGTCGCGGGCGTCTACACGCCGAAGGACTTCGACATGAACCAGATCATGAAGGACATCGTCGGTCTGGTCGCTGAGCGCGGCGGCGTTCCCGCGCCGGTCTGATCCGTAGCGTTCGGGCAGTGTCCGCGTCCGCAGCGAGTACTGCCGGGAAAGGCGCCGGGATCGGCGCGCGCCTGCGCGACCGGGATCTCAGCGCGGCGCCCGCCGCGCTGAACCTCGTCGAATCGCGGATTCCGGCCGACCGCGCGGAGACGGCGGCGCTGCTCTCGGAAGTCTCCCCCGCCAAGCTCGGCGGCGAGGCCACCGGGCACGTGATCGGCGTGACGGGCCCGCCCGGTGCCGGCAAGTCGACGTTGCTCTCAGCGCTCGTGCGGGAGTGGCGCGCGCGAGGACTGACCGTCGCGGTCCTGGCCGTGGACCCGTCGTCGAAGCGGTCCGGCGGCTCACTGCTCGGCGACCGGGCGCGCATCGAGTTCGACCCCGCCGACCGGGGACTCTTCATCCGCTCCACGGCCGCCGGGGAACGGCTCGGCGGGCTCGCTCCCGCCACGCGTGCGGCGGCACAGGCGCTCGCGCCCGCGTTCGACATCGTCGTCATCGAGACCGTCGGCGTCGGGCAGTCGGAGACCGACGTGGCCGACGTCGCCGACACCGTCGCGGTGATCGTGCAGCCCGGCTCGGGCGACGCGCTGCAGTTCATCAAGAGCGGGATCATGGAGACCCCCGACGTCCTCGTCGTGACCAAGGCCGACCTGGGCCAGATCGCGATCAGCGCGCGCCGGGACCTGTCGGCCGCGCTGCGCTCGCTGGGAGCACGTGACACGAAGGTCGTCATGGTCAGCTCCGTCCCGCCGCCCTCGGGCGTCGACGACCTCGCGGACGCGTTCGCCGCGCACCGCGAGGCCCTCGACCTCCCCGCCCGTCGTCTCGCCGCGCGCCGGGCCGCCGCCCTCGCGGACTTCGCCGTCGAGCGGGGCGAACGCGGCATGCGCGGTCTCGGTGGCCGCCGCGCGGCGCTGAAGCTCCTCGTCGAGCAGGATCCGGCCCTTGACGTGCCGTCCCTGGTTGCCATCCTGGAAGACAAGGTGTCCGCATGACCGTTCCCGCTCCTCCCGCCGGACTCGTCGCCCAGCTCGCGATCGCGCTCGGCGCCTTCGCCGCCGGCACGCTCGTCGCGCTGCTGTTCGGTGCCGTGAACCTCGGCGTCGCGATGGGCGTCGGCCAGATCGTCTTCGCGATCGCGGCCGTCTGGATCCTGCTGCGGGGCTGACCCACATGGCACCGGCCCCGCACCTCCTGGCCGAGGACGCCACGCTCGCCGGCGTCGCGCGCGCGGTCGCGCCCGACGCGCGGCCGTTCGTGCTGACCGGGCGCTGGGGCGGCGGCGGGGTCTTCGCCGGGAGCGCGCCGTTGCGCGAGGCCGATGACCCGTTCGCGGCACTCGACGATGTGCCCGCGCCCATCGGCGACGCCGTGTTCGGCGGCGGCTGGGTCGGCCATCTCGGGTTCGCGCTCGGCTCGCGGATCGAGCGGCTCCCCGCCTCGCCCCCAGCCCGGGGCGCGACCTTGCCTGCGCACGGGATGGCCTTCTACGACCACGTGCTCCGCCTCGACGACGACGGCCGTTGCTGGCTGGAGTCCCTGGGACTCCCAGGCCGCGAGCACGCGGTCTCCGCGCGCGCGGAGACGCTCCGGGCGCGCCTTGCGGCTCCCGCGCCCCCGGCGGCGTGGCGCATCGACGCGATGGACGTGCTCCCCCCCGGCGGCGGCGGGCACGAGGAGGCGGTGGCATCGGTCATCGAGCGGATCCGCGCAGGCGAGATCTTCCAGGCCAACATCTGCATGCGGCTCGCCGGGCGCCTCGACGGCTCGGCCCTCGAGGCGTGGCTCACGCTGATGGAACGCGCCCCCGCCGCCTACGGGGCGTACCTGGGCTGCGAGGACGGCGCACTCCTCAGCGCGTCGCCGGAGCTCTTCCTGCGCCGGGAAGGACGTCAGGTGTCCTCGCTGCCGATGAAGGGCACCCGCCCCCGGGTCGAGGGCGACAACGACGCCGCCCTGGAGCTGGCGACAGCGGAGAAGGACGCGGCCGAGAACGTGATGATCGTCGACCTCATGCGCAACGACCTCGGGCGCGTGTGCGCGTACGGGAGCATCGCGGTCGACCCGCCCGAGGTGCAGGCGCACCCCGGGGTCTGGCAGCTCGTGCGCCGGGTGTCCGGCACGTTGCGTGACGGCGTCGGCGACGCGGACCTCGTGCGCGCGTGCTTCCCGCCGGGGTCGGTCGTCGGCGCCCCGAAGGTGCAGGCGCTGAAGGTCATCGCGGCCGAGGAGGCGACGGCGCGGGGCGCGTACTGCGGGGCCATCGGCTACGCGAGCCCGCACGCCGGGCTGGAGCTCAGCGTGGCGATCCGCACCCTCGAGGTCGCCGGCCCAGAGATCGCGCTGGGCGTTGGCGGCGGGATCGTGGCGGACTCCGATCCGGGGCGCGAGCACCACGAGTGCCTCGTCAAGGCCGCCCCGCTCCTCGCTGCCCTCGACGTCCCACAGCCGGTCATGGCCTCGCCCCCGCCGGCGCCCGGCCCACCGCCGCTGCTGACGAGCACGATCCATCGTCCGGACCCGGCCGCCGGCCTGTTCGAGACCGTCCTGGTCGCCGACCGAGCACCTGTCGCGCTCGACGCGCACCTGGCCCGGCTGCGCCGCAGCGCACTGGCCGTCTGCGGCGCCGAACCGGCGCTGGCGGTCGCCGCGGCCGAGGTCCACGCGCTCGCGCGCGAGGGTGCGGCGGCCGTGCGGATCGTCGCGGTCCCCGCCGTGCACGGCGGCTGGACCGTCACGGTCCTGGCCCGTCCGGCGCCGGCGCCGCTCGGGGCGCCCGCCACAATCGTCCCGGTCCTGCTCCCGGGTGGCCTCGGCGAGCACAAGTGGGCCGACCGCACGGCCCTGACCGGTCCGCGCGAAGGTGCCTCCTGGCTGCTGTGCGACCGCGGCGCTGAGGTCCTGGAGGCGGCCTGGGCCAACGTCTGGCTGCGCGAGGGCGACCGGGTCGTGACACCCCCCGCCGACGGCCGTCTGCTGCCCGGTGTGCGCCGCGCCGCGATCCTGCGCGACCCGTCGGTTGTCGGCGCGAGCGAAGCCGTGGCGGAGCCGTTCAGCCTCACCCGCCTGCACGCGGCAGATCAGGTCTTCCTGAGCTCCGCGCTGCGCGTCGTCCCCGCCGTGCTCGCCGTCCCGGCACACCCAGGGCGCGATGACGTGGCCGCCCGCCACTAACATGGCCCCGATGGAGGGTTCCGAGGTCCGCGCCTGGCTGCGCTGCTACCGCTGCTGGTCCACCGATCTCGAGGTGCAGGTGCACTACGAGGGCATCCACCGGATCGACCCCGAGAGCGGTGAGCGCGCGGACGTCGTCGACGAGCTGCAGGAGGCCGTCGTGCAATGCCTGCAGTGCATGCACGACCAGCCCCACCTGACGTTCCACAACGGGCGCGTCGAGCCGGTCGAGGACCGCTGGGAGCGCATGATCGCCGGCACGCCGTGGGTCGCCTCCTGCACCGTGCAGGTCCACGCCGACGAGGTCGAGACGTGCTCGGGCCCCGAGGCAGGCGACGCGCTCTCGTACGCGGCGTTCGGCGACCACGGCACCCGCGAGTTCTTCACGCACGTGCGGTTCCACAAGCACGACGACGACAACACGATCACCGTGCACCTCCTCGTCGAGCTCTACGCCCGGTCGGCCGAAGAGGCCACCGACGTCCTCGACGAAGCCGCCCGCGGCGCGCTGACGATCACCTCGCTCGCAGAGGAGTCGCGCCCGCCCGCCGCCACCGGCGGCGACCACCGCTGAGCGCGGCGCTCAGGGTCTCAGGAAGTCCTCAGGAACCTCTCGGCGCGCTCTGACGGGGCGGCTCCAGACTCGCGTGCGAGTCATGCCGTCCCTCGTCAGGAGTCCCGTGCCCTTCGTTCCGTCCCGTGGTGGCTTCGCTGCCCTGCTGCTCATCGCCTCGTTCGCGGTCGTCGGTTGCGGGGGCGGTGACACGTCCACAGCCGCCCAGCAGGGCGGTCCGGGGCAGGGCGGCCCGGGATTCATGGCCGACGAGAAGGTCCAGAAGTGCCTCGAGGACGCCGGCATCGAGATGCCCGAACGACCGCAGGGCGGCCCGCCACAGGACGGCCAGCAGCCGCCCGAGAGCGGCCAGCGCCCGCCCGGCGGGATGCGCAACTCGGCGGAGATGGAGAAGATGCAGGCGGCGCTGAAGAAGTGCGGCATCGACATGCCCGACCGGCGGCAGGGCGGTCCGGGTCCCGGCGGCCCGGGCGCTCCCCCGGCAGCGACCACGACGACCGCGCAGGACTCGTGACGCACCGGCGCCCCTCCGCGCTGACGATCCTGATCGGCGCGGTTGCCCTGGCGATCGTCGTCGCCGCCGGCCTCGCGATCGGATCGCCGGAGACCTCGACCGCCGTCGAGCGGACCGTGACCGTCAAGAAGGGCGTCGTGCAGTCCACCGTCTCGGGCACGGGGAACCTCGAGCCCGCCCAGCAGGTCGACCTCGACTTCTCGACCTCCGGCGAGATCACCTATGTCGCGGTCACGTCCGGCGACCACGTCGACGAGGGCGACGTCCTGGCCAAGGTCGACGACGCGGCCGCGAAGGTCGCGGTCGCCCAGGCCCAGGCCGAGCTCGAGTCCGCCCAGGACCAGGCGAGCACCGCGACGACGGCCACCGCGACGACCACCACCGCGACGACCACCACCACCTCGACCACGGCCGTCGCGACCGCGTATGCCGCGACGGTGACCACCCCGGCGCCGACGACGACCACGCCGCAGGCCGAGGCCCAGACCGAGACCACGCCGCAGACGACCACGCCCCCCAAGGCCACGACCACGCCCCCGGAGACGACGACCACGCCGTCCGCGCCGTCGTCCGAATCGTCCTCTTCGGGCTCATCCGGCATGAGCGCCGCCGCCGCCGAGGCGGCCGTCGACAGCGCCCAGCTCGCTCTCGACCAGGCCAACGACGAGCTCGAGGCGACCGTGCTGCGCGCCCCGATCTCCGCCACGGTCACCGACGTCACGAAGTCCGAGGGCGAGACGACGGGCGGTGGGAGCAGCTCGTCGTCGTCCGGGTCCGCAGACGCGGACGGCTCGTCCCCGTCCGCCGGTGGTGACGACAGCTCGTCGTCCTCATCCTCCTCCTCGTCATTCATCACGCTCAGCCAGCTCAGCCGGCTGCGCATGGAGGTCTCGCTCAGCGAGTCCGACATCGACGATGTGAAGGTCGGACAGGCCGCCACGGTCACGGTCAACGCCAAGGACGGCCAGCAGTTCGCCGCCAAGGTGACGGAGGTCGGGCAGATGTCGTCATCGAGCACCTCGAGCGACGCCGTCAGCTACCCGGTGACCCTGACCCTCGACAAGACGAGCGCCACGCTCCGTGCCGGGATGAGCGCGTCGGCTGAGATCATCACCGACGAGACGTCCGGCGTCGTCGTGCCCAACCAGGCGCTTCAGGGTTCGACGGTCACCGTCGAGCGCAACGGTGAGCGCTCCACCCAGCGCGTTCAGGTGGGTGTCGCAGGTGACACGACGACGGAGATCACCAGCGGGCTCAAGGCCGGCGACGTCGTCGTCGTGACCTCCCAGGCGGCGGCCGCCGGTGCCGCGGCCGGCCAGTCCGGCGGCGCCACCGCGCCCAACGCGCAGCAGATGCGCGGCGGCGCGGGCGGACTGGGTGGCGGCGGATTCAGCGGTGGACCTCCGAGCGGCGGGGGCTTCAGCGGCCCGCCGGCCGGCGGTGGCCGGCCATGAGCCGGCGTCCCGGCTCCCGCGCCGTCATCGATATCCATGACGTCGAGCGCGTCTACGGCGACGGCGACGAGGTCACCGTCCGTGCACTCGACGGCGTGTCGCTGCGGATCGCCCGCGGTGAGCACGTCGCGATCATGGGCAAGTCCGGCAGCGGCAAGAGCACGCTGATGAACATCGTCGGCTGCCTCGACACCGCGACCGCCGGGCGCTACTTGCTCGACGGCGTCGACGTCCGGGACATCGACGAGGACGGTCTCGCCGAGCTGCGCAACCGCAAGATCGGCTTCATCTTCCAGTCGTTCAACCTCGTGCCCCGCACGAGCGCCCGGGCGAACGTCGAGCTGCCGCTCGCCTACGCGGGCGTGAGCCGGCCCGAGCGCCGCCGACGCGCCGAGGAGGCGCTGAACCTCGTCGGGATGGGCACGCGGATGGAGCACCTGCCCTCCGAGCTCTCCGGCGGGCAGCAGCAGCGCGTCGCGGTCGCCCGGGCGATCGTCACCGACCCGGCGCTGGTCCTCGCCGACGAGCCGACCGGCAACCTCGATTCCCGTTCGACGGCCGACGTCCTGCGCATCTTCGACCGGCTGCGCGACGAGGGCCGCACCATCGTCCTGATCACGCACGAGGACGAGGTCGCCGCCCACGCCGAGCGGATCGTCCAGCTCGAGGACGGGCGGGTCGTGCAGGACACCGCCGTGCCCGCGGAGTCGGTGGCGTGACCCCGCGCGAGACCATGCGCGTCGCTTTCGGCGGGCTGGCCGCGAACAAGATGCGCTCGGCGCTGACGATCCTCGGCATGACGATCGGGGTCGCGTCGGTGATCGTGCTCGTGGCGGTCGGCAACGGCTCCAAGCGCGAGGTCGAGGCGAGCATCAACGCGCTCGGCAGCAACGTCCTGCTCGTCCTCGGGCAGAGCGGCCCGATGGGTCCGGGGGCGACTGGCGGATCGGGGTTCACGCTCACCACGAAGGACGTCAAGGCGCTGTCGAACGACTTCGACGCTCCGGACGTCGCCAACGTCTCCCCCGTCGTCAACGCCTCCGACGTGACGCTGACCACGGGCTCGGCCTCGTACACGCCGGCGACCTTCGTCGGCACGACCCCCGACTACGTCAAGGCCCGCAGTTTCGACATCGCCTCCGGCGCGATGTTCACGCAGAAGCAGGTCGACGATCATGAGCGCGTCGCCGTCATCGGCCCCACCGTCGTCGAGAGCCTGTTCTCCGGCCAGGACCCCGTCGGCCAGACGATCCGCGTCAACGGCACCGGCTTCACCGTGGTCGGCGTCACCGAGCCGAAGGGCTCCAACGGCCAGCAGGACCAGGACGACCTCGTGCTCGCCCCGCTGACCTCCGTCCAGGACGTGCTGACCGGCTACGGCAGCCTCGACTCGCTGACCGTGCAGGCGACGTCCGCCGGCGCCCTCAACGCCGCGCAGGCCGAGATCGAGGCGATCCTCACGGAGACCCACGACGTCACCGACCCGACCAACCCGGGCTTCACGGTCATCAACCAGGGCTCGGTGCGCGAGGCGTCAACCGAGAGCACCGAGGTCTTCACCACCCTGCTCGCCGCCGTGGCCGCGATCTCGCTGCTCGTCGGCGGCATCGGCGTCATGAACATCATGCTCGTGAGCGTCACCGAGCGCACGCGGGAGATCGGCATCCGCAAGGCGATCGGCGCCCGGCGCGCCGACATCCTCGGCCAGTTCCTGACCGAGGCGGTCCTCGTCTCGGTGCTCGGCGGCCTCGTCGGCGTGGTCCTCGCGCTGCTCGTCAGCCGCATGGAGATCGCGGGCGTGCAGCCCGCGGTCGCGCCGTACTCCGTCGGGCTGGCGTTCGGCGCCTCGGTGCTCGCCGGCCTGTTCTTCGGCACCTACCCCGCCAGCCGCGCAGCGCGCCTGCGCCCGATCGAGGCCCTGAGATTCGAATGACCCTCGCACCACACCCAGAAGCGCTCGAGACGACCGACGACCCGTTCGACGACGACCCGGCACCCGTCGTCCCTCCGTCCCGCCCGCGCGGCAGGCTGACGAAGGCGGGCACCGCGCTGGCCGCCGTCGCACTGCTCGCCCTGGGCTTCCTCGGCGGCGTCGAGGTGCAGAAGCGCCAAGGCGACGAGGCCGGCGAGGCCGCGGGCGCGATGCCCGGCCCGCCCGGAGCAGCGATGATGCGCGGCGGAGGCGCACCGGGTGCCGCGGCGAGCGGAGCCGCGGACCAGGCCGGCCAGCCGATCGCCGGCGAGGTCACCGCGCGCAAGGGCTCGACGCTCTACGTCAAGGACAGCTCGGGCACGACCATCAAGGTCAAGGCGCCCGAGAAGGCCACGGTCTCGCGCAACGCTGAGAGCAAGGCGACGCAGATCCAGCCTGGCGACACCGTCATCGTCCAGGGCAAGACCGCCGAGAGCGGCACGGTGACGGCCACGAGCGTGACCGCCACCGAGGAGGGCGTCACGGGCGGCTTCGGCGGCCCGCCCGGAGGCTGACCTATGCGGCCCGGGGCACGGCGGAGCGGTCCTCGATCACCCGGTCGATGAGGCCGTACTCCGCCGCCTGCTCGGAGGTGAAGAACCGGTCGCGCTCCATGTCGGAGTGGACCTGCTCGGCGGTCTGCCCGGTGTGCTCGGCGTAGATCTCGTCGAGCCGCGCGCGGATCGCGAGGGTCTCCCGCGCGTGGATCTCGATGTCGGTCGACTGCCCCTGGAAGCCACCCGACGGCTGGTGGATGAGGATCCGGCTGTTCGGCAGCGCCATGCGCTTCCCCGGTGCGCCGCCGGTGAGGACGAGCGAGCCCGCCGACATGGCGATCCCGCAGCAGATGGTCTGCACGTCGGGCTTGATGAACTGCATCGTGTCGTAGATCGCGAGGCCCGCGTAGACGACGCCGCCCGGGGAGTTCACGTACAGGGAGATGTCCTTCTCCGGGTCCTCGGCCTCGAGGTGGAGCAGCTGGGCCACGATGAGGTTCGCCACCTCGTCGTCGATCGCCGTGCCGAGGAAGACCACCCGCTCGTTGAGCAACCGGGAGTAGATGTCGAACGAGCGCTCGCCGCGCGCATCGCTCTTGATGACCATCGGGACCAGCGGCATGTGCCCCACCACCCTTTCCGCAACCTTTGGGTTGCATGTCGTGGTGGGGACGGTAGCATGGACGCAACCCCACGGTTGCACGAAGGAGCCGCCGACATGAACGTGACCCGCGAGATCCTGCTCGAGCTCGACCGCGACGCCGCCTGGGAGGCGCTCGCCGATCTACGCGGCTGGCTCGCCGCCGGCGCGGACCTCGAGCTCGCCGAAGGCGAGACCGGCTCGCTGTGGCTCCACGACGGTGAGGAGCGCGACGTCGAGATCGAGGAGGTCTCCCCCGGCGAGCGGCTCATCCTCTGGTGGCGCGCGCCGGGCGACGACCTCATGACCCGCGTGTGTATGACCCTCGACGAGGAGGAGGGCGGCACTCGGGTGCGCGTGACCGAGAGTGCCCCCGTCTACGCCGTCAGCACGACCCGGATCGGGGATCACCCTGTGCTGCGTGGCGGCGGACTGTACGGCCCGGCCGCGATGTCACTGCCGATGCTCTCCGCGCGGATCGCCATCACGGCATGAGCGCGGACCTCGTCTTCGCCGCGCTCGCCGACCCCACGCGGCGCACCGTGCTCGACACGGTCGCCGCGCGGCAGGGGATCACCGCGACCCAGCTCGCCGCAGACCTCCCCGTCACCCGCCAGGCCGTGGCGAAGCACCTCGGTGTGCTCGCCGACGCGCAACTGGTCGCCGGCGAGCGGGCGGGACGCGAGACGCACTGGCGGGCCACCCCGGCGCCGCTCACCGACGCGATCGCGTGGATGGCGAACGTCGGCGCGGCCTGGGATGACCGCCTGGCGAACCTTCAGCGCGCTACTTCTTCTTCGCGCGCAGGGTGACCTTGGTCCTCTTGACCGTGATCGGCTTCCCGTTCGCGCCCTTCTGCTGGACGTTGAGGTAGAGCGCCAGCTTCTTGCGCTTCTTCAACAGCGCGCGGCCCTTGGCGTTGAGCTTGACCTTCACCGTGCGCTTCTGGCCCCCGTGCAGCGTCACCGCAGTCCGCCCGAGCACGACGCCCTTGGCCTTCTTCTTCTTCGCGGCGATGCTCGCTCGCGGCTTCGTCCCGGGGAACCCGGTCACGTACTCGCCGGCAGAGAGGATGTAGACGACCGCGCACGGCTCCTCGGGCGGGCCGAGGCAGATCTGGTCGATCGAGACCGTGTCGCCCGACACGCGCGGGTCGGTCAGCTTGGCCCGGCCGACACCGGTGGCGACGAGCTTCGTCGCGCCCGGGGCCGGGCTCGCGGGCGGCGTGAACGTCGGCGTCTCGCCCCCACCCCCGATCGCGGGGCCGGTCGGCGCGCCGGCCGGCGGCCCCAGCACGCCGCTCAACCGCCCGAGCGCGTTCTTCTCGACATCGCTGAACCAGATGTTCCCCGCCTCATCCGGAGCGACGGCGATCGGCTGGTGCCCGCCCGGCGTCTTGTGGACGGTGATTGTCGGGCCCTTGGGGTCGGGCACGATCCGCAGGAGCGCGCTCGCGTTCGGCTTCGCATAGCTGCCGTTCTCAGCAACCCACAGCGTGCCGTCGGACGCAGCCACGATCGAGCGCGGCACCCCACCCGTCAGCGTCGAATCGGAGGCCGGCAGCGCGTACTCGGTGATCGTCTTGGTCGCGACATCGAACCGGGCGACCTCGTTGCGCATCAGATTCGTGAACCAGATCGACCCATCCTGTGCGACGGCGATCCCCCACGGCCCGCCGTCGCCGGTGTAGCTGCCTGAGCACGGCGCCGTCGCCGGCGGGACGGGGTGGCACGGGAGCAGGTACTCGCTGTAGTCACTCAGGCCGTTCGTCGTGCCGATCCGGTAGCCCGGGTTGCCCGGGTCGGACTCCGTGAACCACGGCTGCCCGCTCGCGTCGAGCGCAATCTCGGTCGGCTTGGCGTCGTAGCGCAGCGGGTCGAGCGTCGTCCGGCCCGCCTGCGTCGCGATGTTCGCGTGCTCGATGAGGCTCCCGCCCGTGGTCTGCGCGATGCGATTGCCGGGGAAGTACGACGTGCCGGGGTGCGCGACGTTGTACGCGCTGCGCTCGGTGATCCACGCCATGCCGTCGGCGGGATTGACGGCGACGTCCCACATGTCCCGTAGGTCGGGCTGCTGGAAGGCGGTGATCCCGTTCGTGCTGCCCTGGGTCACCCCCAGCGCGTTCGCGAAGCCATAGATGCCGTCGGACTGCGTGAACCAGACGCGGCTGCGCACCGGGTCGGCGGCGACCCCGCGCATCTGGTTGGCGCAGCAGCTCGTGTTCAGCTTCGGCGTCGGGAAGGTATCCATCCCGGCAGTCGTGCCGGGCGCTCCCGACGCGACCGTGAAGCGACCCAGCACGGGCTGCGTCGTGGCCATCTGGTTGCCGGCGAACCAGACGATCCCACCCGGCATGGTCGTCAGGCCGACGCCGAACGTGGTTCCGGTCGGGAGCTTGAAGTACTCCGGGGTCGCGGCGGACGCCGGCGCACCGAGGAGACCCAGCGCCAGCAGGACCAGCGCGGCTGCCGCACCACTTTTCGGAAGCATTCCCGAAGGGGTACCAGATCCGGGCGCATCGTTGGGGGAACGGCACGCGTGCCGCTCCCCCTGGATACGCACCTGTGCTTACGCGGCGACCGGCACGGCGTCGACGACGCTGATGTGCGCCACGTCGCGCTGGCGCAGGAGCACCGCCAGGGCGATCGCCCCGACCGCCATCATTCCGGCGCCGACGAGGAACGCCGTCTGGAAGCCCTCGACCATCGCGGCCGGGGTGCCGCCGCCCACGGCTGCGGTCCGGTCGGCCGCGAGCGTCGAGAGGATCGCCAGCCCCAGCGCGCCGCCGATCTGCTGCGACGTGTTGAAGATGCCGGACGCCAGGCCCGCGTGGGCGTCGTCGACGTTCGTCGTCGCGGCCAGCGTGAGCGGCACGAACACGTTGCCCATGCCGAGCGCGATCAGGACGGTTCCGGGCAGGACGTCGCTGACGTAGGACCCGCCGGCCGACACGCCGGTCATGAGGACCATGCCCGCCGTCGCCAGCAGCATCCCGCCGAGCGCGACCGTCTTGACGCCGACCCGCCCGATCATGGCCTGCGCCACGCCGGCCCCGATCGCGATGCCAACGCTCATCGGCAGGAACGCCAGGCCGGACTCGAGCGGCGAGAAGCCGAGCACGTCCTGCACGTACAGCGAACCGAAGAAGAACATCGAGAACAGCGCGCCGCCGATGAGCAGCATCACGCCGTTGGCGACCGACAGCGTCCGGATCGAGAAGATCCGCAGCTGCACCAGCGGCGACGCCGCCCGCCGCTCGATCGCGACGAAGGCGCCGAGCAGCGCGAACGCGAGCCCGCCGAGCACCAGCGTGTTCGTTCCGGTCCAGCCCCACTCCTGCGCCTTGACGATCGCGTAGGTGAGGATCATGAGCCCACTCGTGACGGTCACGGCACCGGCGAGATCGAAGCCCGCCTCGTCGTCGGTCTTCGACTCGGGGACGTAGCGCAACGCCGCGAGCCCGACCGCGATGCCGACCGGCACGTTGACGAAGAACACCCATGGCCAGGACAGCGCCTCGGTGAGCACGCCGCCGAACAGCAGGCCGAACGCGGCGCCGCCGGCGATGATGCCGCTCCAGATGCCGAGCGCCCGCGTGCGCTCCGGCCCGTCCTCAAACGTCGTGGTGATGATCGACAGCGCGGCGGGAGAGACCATCGCGGCGCCGAGCCCCTGCAGGGCACGAGCGGCGACCAGCATCTCCTGGCTGGACGCCAGGCCGTTCAGTGCGGACGCGGCGGTAAAGAGCGTCAGCCCGCCGAGGAACAGACGCTTTCGACCGAGCAGATCGCTGGCGCGGCCGCCCAGCAGCAGGAAGCCACCGAAGACGAGGGTGTAGCCGTTGACGACCCACTGCAGATTGGCGGCGGAGAAGCCCAGATCGGCCTGGATCGACGGGAGCGCGACGTTCACGACGGTGGCGTCGACCACGACCATGAACTGCGCGAAGCAGACGAGGATGAGGACGAGCCAGCGGCTCGTCTCCCGGGTGGGTGAAGACATGCGAGGGCCTCCCGGCGCTCGGGGGTTTCCATGAGAGAGGTAGAAGCGGACCGGCTAGTCCGCTACCGTGTGAGGACCGTACCACGCAAGCGGACCGCATGGTCCGCTTTGGCGCGTAAACGCTCTCACGGCGCTGGTACCGTCCTCTCTGTGGAAGCCGCCACCCCTCGCCCTCTCCGCGCCGACGCCGCCCGCAACGAGCGGCTGCTGTTGGCCGCCGCGCGCGAGGCGTTCACCGAAGAGGGCTTCGACGTCTCCGTCGAGGAGATCGCGCGCCGCGCGGGCGTGGGCAAGGGCACGGTCTACCGGCGCTTCGCGACGAAGGAGGCGCTCGCCTGGGCCGCGCTCCACGACGTCGTCGCCGACTTCGAGACCGCGGCGAACCAGGCGGTCGAGAACGACGACGCGTGGGAGGCCCTGCGCACGTTCATCGCCGACCGCGCGCTCGCGGTCGCCCGCGACGGCGCGTTCTTCGAGGCGATGGAAGCCCGCTTCCTCATCACCGAAGACAACCAGCGCGAGATCATGGAGCGCGTCCTCGCCGGCTGCACCCGCGTGCTCGAGCACGCGCAGGCGGCCGGCGTCGTGCGCTCCGACCTCGAACCCGAGGACGTCAGCGCGATCCTCAAGATGGTCGCCGTGCCGTGCAAGCCGCGACCGGGCGTCGCCCTCACCCCCGAGGGGATCGACCGCTATCTCACGCTCGTCCTGGACGGCGCGAAGCCGCGGCCGGATGCCGAGCCGCTGCCTGGCGCCCCGCCGTCGCCGTTCGGCTAGGCCCTAGGCCTTCTTCACGACCGACGACTTCAGCTGCATCGGGCCGAACCCGTCGACCTTGCAGTCGATGTCATGGTCGCCCACGCCCTGCACGAGGCGGATGTTCCGCACCTTCGTCCCGACCTTGATCGGACCGCCGCCGCCCTTGACCTTGAGGTCCTTGATGACGGTCACGGTGTCGCCGTCGGCAAGCACGTTGCCGACGGCATCCCGGATGACGGGCGCCTCGTCCGCCGCGACGTCCGCGGCGGCGAGCAGCCACTCGTGCCCGCACATCGAGCACACCTGAAAGCCCCCGAGTTCGTAGGAGTGCTCACTCGAGCACTCCGGGCACGCGGGGGCTTCCACGGCCACGACGCTAGGCGCCGACGGCGCCCTTGAGCTTGTCGAGCTGGCGCTTGATGCCCTCGGGCAGGTGCGAGCCGTACTTCGTGAGGCTCTCCTCGACCTGGGGCAGCTCCTGCTTGACGGTCTCGACGTCGACCGTCAGGAGTGCCTCCAGCGTCTCCGGGGCGATGTCGAGACCCTCGACGTTCAGGTCGCTCGCCGGCGGCACGTAGCCGATCGGCGTCTCGACGACCTCGCCCTCGCCGTCACAGCGGCGGAAGACCCACTCGAGCACGCGGCTGTTCTCGCCGAAGCCCGGCCACATGAACTTCCCGTCCTCGTCCTTGCGGAACCAGTTGACGTAGAAGATCTTCGGGAGCTTCGCGCCGGGCGTCTCGCCGACCTTGAGCCAGTGGGCCATGTAGTCGCCCATGTTGTAGCCCGCGAACGGCAGCTGGGCGAACGGATCGAAGCGCAGCGCGCCGACCTGGCCGAACGCGGCCGCGGTCTGCTCGGAGCTCATCGTCGCCGCGAGGAACGTGCCGTGCTCCCAGTCGAACGACTCGCGCACGAGCGGGACGCCCGACGCGCGGCGGCCGCCGAAGAGGAACGCGTCGATCGGGACGCCCTTGGGGTCCTCCCACTCGTCGGCGATGCACGGGGCCTGCTCGGCCGGGACCGTGAAGCGCGCGTTCGGGTGCGCGGCGGGCGTCTCGGAGTCGGGCGTCCAGTCGTTGCCGTGCCAGTCGATCAGGTGCGCGGGCTTCTCCTTGGTGAGGCCCTCCCACCAGATGTCGCCGTCGTCGGTCAGCGCGCAGTTGCTGAAGATGGTGTTCTTCGCGATCGACGCGATGGCGTTCGGGTTCGTGTCCGCACCCGTGCCCGGAGCGACGCCGAAGAAGCCGTACTCGGGGTTGATCGCGTACAGGCGGCCGTCGTCGCCGAACTTCATCCAGGCGATGTCGTCGCCGACCGTCTCGACGGTCCAGCCCTCGAGCGTCGGGACCAGCATCGCGAGGTTGGTCTTGCCGCATGCGCTCGGGAATGCGCCCGTGACGTACTTGACCTTCCCCTCCGGCGAGGTGAGCTTGAGGATGAGCATGTGCTCGGCCATCCAGCCCTCGTCGCGCGCCATGATCGAGGCGATGCGCAGGGCGAAGCACTTCTTGCCGAGCAGCGCGTTGCCGCCGTACCCAGAGCCGTAGGACCAGATCTCGCGGGTCTCGGGGTAGTGGACGATGTACTTCGTCTCGGCGTTCGTCGGCCAGACGACGTCCTCCTGGCCGGGCGCGAGCGGCGCGCCGCTCGAGTGCACGCACGGGACGAACTCGCCGTCGGCGCCGAGCTGGTCGAGGACCTTCTGGCCCATGCGGGTCATGATCCGCATGTTCGTCACGACGTACGCCGAGTCGGTGACCTGGACGCCGATGTGGCTCTTGTCCGAGCCGACCGGGCCCATCGAGAACGGGATGACGTACATCGTGCGGCCGGCCATCGCGCCCTCGAAGATGCCGTCCATCTCGGCGCGCATCTCGGCGGGCTCGCGCCAGTTGTTGTTCGGGCCGGCCTCTTCCGCGGTCGCCGCGCAGATGAAGGTGCGGTCCTCGACGCGGGCCACGTCGGACGGGTCGGTCCACGCGAGGTAGCTGTTCGGGCGCTTGGCGTCGCTCAGCTTGCGGAACGTGCCTGCATCGACGAGCTGCTGCGCGAGGCTGTCGTATTCCTCAGCACTTCCGTCACACCAGTACACCGCCTCAGGCTTGGTCAGGGCGGCAATCTCCTCCACCCAGGCGAGAAGCTTCTTGTTCTGTGTCGGGGCGGCGGTGGTGGGAGTCACTTAACGATGCCTCGTGTTCGCTGAGCCGGAGAGAGTCGGAGCGGAGCAACGGGGGCGCGAACAAAGAACTGGTTCGCGGGGCGGCTCACGACCACAGTCCCTGTGATCACGAGGCGCGCCGTACCCCGGGCGCTGCCGAGAGGCGAAGGGTACCAACGGATCGGGATCCGGGCCATGCGGGTTCCCCGCGTACCAGGACGTGGGAAACCCGCATGGCACCGCAACGCTACGAACCGGGGGTCTTGCGGGGCACCAGGACGAGGCGCTTGAACTCGGCGACGAGCGTGCCGTCCTGGTTGTAGACGCGGGTGTGGACCTTCACGACACCGCGGTCCGGCTTGCTCTTGGACTCCTTCTTCTCCAGCACCTCGGTCTCGACGAACAGCGTGTCGCCGTGGAAGACCGGATTGGGGTGCGAGAGCTCCTCGGTGGCGAGGTTGGCGATCGCCTTGCCGGAGACGTCCGACACGCTCATGCCGAGCGCGAGGGAGTAGACGAGCGGCCCGACGACGACGTTCTGCCCCTGCTGCGACGCGCTGGCGTACACGTCGTTGAGGTGCAGCGGGTGGTGGTTCATCGTGATCAGACAGAAGAGGTGGTCGTCCGACTCGGTGACCGTCTTCGCGGGCCAGTGCTTGTAGACGTCGCCGACCTCGAACTCCTCGAGGTAGCGGCCGTACGTATGCGCGCCGGACTCCTCGCGCACGCGCTGCTGATCATCGGTTCCGGGGGTGAAGCTCATGGGTCTCCGTCGGTCTGGGTCTGGGGCGCGCGCAGGGCGCAGCGGCCCTACATCGTGCCGTACGAGACGTCTCGGATGCGGTCCGGTCACCTACGATCCCTCGTCCAGACCTGATCAGGAGACCGTCCCGTGCGTAACCCTCGCGACTTCCTCAAGCCCCTCTGCGTCGGCGCCCCGGATCCCGTCACGGAGATCCCGTTCCCGCCCTCGCGGATGATCCACTTCTTCGATGCCGGCAACGAGAAGATGCGGGCCAAGCTGCCCGACATCGCCGCCAAGGCCGACATCGTCCTGGGCAACCTCGAGGACGCCGTGCCCGTCGACCGCAAGGAGGCCGCGCGCAGCGGTCTCGTCGAGGTCGGCAAGACCATCGACCTCGGCTCGACGCAGCTCTGGACGCGCGTCAACGCACTCGACAGCCCGTGGGTCCTCGACGACCTCACGACGCTCGTCACCGAGATCGGCGACAAGCTCGACGTGATCATGGTCCCCAAGGTCGAGGGCGCCTGGGACATCCACTACATCGATCGTCTGCTGGCGCAGCTGGAGTCGCGTGCGGGGATCGAGAAGCCGATCCTGGTTCACGCGATCCTCGAGACCGCGCAGGGCGTCACGAACGTCGAGGAGATCGCCTCGGCCTCGCCGCGCATGCAGGGCATGAGCTTCGGCCCGGCGGACCTCGCCGCGTCGCGCCGCATGAAGACCACACGCGTCGGCGGCGGCCACCCCGGCTACCAGACGATCACCGACCCGGTCTCCGCCGACGACCTCGAGACCGGGCGCGTCCGCTCCCAGCAGGATCTCTGGCACTACTCGATCGGCCGCATGGTCGACGCCTGCACGGGCAACGGGATCCTCCCGTTCTACGGCCCCTTCGGCGACATCAAGGACACCGTCGCCTGCGAGGTGCAGTTCCGCTCCGCGTTCCTCATGGGCTGCGTCGGCACGTGGTCGCTGCACCCCGTGCAGATCGACATCGCCAAGAAGGTCTTCTCGCCCGACCCCGAGGAGGTCCTGTTCGCCAAGAAGGTCATCGAGGCGATCCCCGACGGCCGCGGCGTCCACATGATCGACGGCAAGATGCAGGACGACGCGACCTGGAAGCAGTGCAAGGTCATGGTCGACCTCGCCGAGATGCTGTCCGAGAAGGACCCGGAGCTGGCCGAGGCCTACGGGTTCGCGCCGGCCGCCGCGTAGGTCACTCGACGGGGACGCCGTCGCGCGGGACGTAGCCGTCCTTGCCGCCGACGCAGATGTAGACGGCGTCGACGTCGCCGGGGTTCGTGAGCGTGCGGACCGTGGCGGCGTCGACCCAGGCGATCGCGCCGGGCTCCAGCCGGTGCGTCGTGCCGTCCTCGAAGCCCATCTCGATGACACCGGAGTGCACGAAGTACAGCTCCTCCTGGTGCTCGTGGAAGTGCTTGCGGCCAGAGATGCCGGGCGGGATGACGATGCCGTTCACGCCGAAGGCGGTGACGCCGAGCGGCGTGCGGATCTTGCGGAAGCCCGGGCCGCTCCCCAAGCGGTCGAGTGAGCTGACCGCGTAGCCGTCGCCCTTGGTCACATCCACGGTGGTGTCG
>JAEMSV010000307.1 GCA_016462625.1 Solirubrobacteraceae bacterium
GCCAAGACCATCGAGGGCGACGACGGAGCGAACACGCTGAAGGGCACCTCGCAGAGCGACACGCTGCGGGGGAAGGGCTCGAGCGACACGCTCATGGGCAAGGGCGGCGACGACACGCTCTCGGGGGACTCCGCCGGGGACGACCTCTCCGGCGGCGACGGCGACGACACCTTGGACGCCGGCTCGGGTGACGACGACCTGACGGGCGGCAACGGCAACGACGACCTGAACGGCGGGACCGGGGACGACGATCTCGAGGGCAACGCCGGCGGCGACATCATCGACGGCAGCGACGGCGACGACGACATGAGCGGCGGCGCGGGAGACGACTTCATCACCGAAACGCGCTACGGCAACGAGGGCAGCGCGTCGGGCGGCGACGGCGAGGATCTCATCGCCACGGGCAACGGCAGTGACGGCAAGGTCACCGGCGGCAATGGCGACGACATCGTCGGGGGCGGCAATGGCGACGACCAGATCGCCGCGGGACCGGGGAACGACAAGATCGCGGCCGGCAACGGCCAGCAGACCAAGACGCCGGTCGCCGGGGACGCGGGTGACGACCTGGTCTACGAGGGCGACGGCAGCGCCAAGGTCGACGGCGGGCCGGGCAACGACGAGATCCACACCTTCGGGGGCGAGGACCTCGTCACGGGCGGCGACGGGGACGACGACATCCACACCGGGCGCGGCAGCGACACGGCCGACTGCGGGGGCGGCACCGACCGCGTGTGGGTCGGCAGCCAGACCGAGGCGGGGAAGACCACCGCGTGCGAGGTGATCGTGACGCCGGCGCCCGACCCGGGCGACCCGCGGCAGATCGCCGGCACCGACCCGGACGATGGCGTCGACTGGCTCGATGTCGCCGCGGCGCGGGTGCAGGGCTGGCACAACGCGGGCGTGGACACCGGCGGCGCCAAGGGGAAGGGCATGCTCAGCGATCTGCGCGCGTCGACGCTGCTCCCGACCTGCTCGATGAACACGAAGGCGAGCTGCAAGAACGGGACCGGCGGCGACGAGCGCATCATCGGCACCGAGGGTTCCGACACCATCCGCGCCAACGGGGGCCTCGACGCGGTCGAGGGCAACCACGGCGACGACCGCATCGACGGCGGCGCCGGCGAGGACCACCTGTTCGGGCGCGGCGACGACGACCACATCACCGGCGGCGATGGCGACGACGAGCTCCAGGGCGCCGACGGCCGGGACGACCTGTCCGGCGGGCACGGCAAGGACGACATCACCGGCGGCAAGGACCCCGATCTGATCGACGGTGGTCCAGGCGACGACACCGTCCACGCCATCGGCGGAGGGACCGACACGATCGACTGCGGCGGGGGGCGCGACCGGATCGAGCGCGACTCGAAGGACAAGGTCCGCAACTGCGAGGTCGTGCTCGACGGGTGACGCTCTGGGCGGTGTGCCAATATCGGAATTTCGGTGCGAACATGCTGAATAATTCGGTGTATATATAACGCACGGGATTCATGACAAATTCAGCAGTAGTGGCGCGTAGACGCCCCGTTGTGTCTAGCGTTTTGGGCGGAGGTGCAACGTGTCAGGACGACTCGCAGTCCGCTGCTGTATCGCTGGTGCCGCACTCGGGATCACCGCCTTCGCAGGATCCGTGCAGAGCGCGATCGCCGCCGCTCCGGCGGGCTTCCTCGGGATGAACGCGGAGGACACGTACGCGGGCGACGACGCGTACCAGGAGCGGATGCTCGCCATGCAGAAGCAGGCCGGCGTCGACGTCCTGCGACAGAACTTCCGCTGGTACTACACCGAACCCGAGCGCGACCAGCTCGACTGGCGCCAGCTCGATCGCTACGTGCTCGCCGCGGCCCGCCACGGCATCCGGATCATGCCGATCGTCTACGGCGAGGTCCGCTGGAACACGACGCGGCCCTTCGGCAATCAAGAGAACTGCACCTACCCGCCGCAGCACATCGGGGACTTCGCCGCATGGGCGGCGGACATCGTGCGGCGGTACGGCCCGAACGGGGACATATGGGCCGCGAACCCGACGGTGCCCAAGCTCCCCCCGCAGGCCTACGAGATCTGGAACGAGCCGAACTACAAGCGCTACTGGGAGTGCGACCCTGACCCGTACGCGTACGTGAAGATGGCCCGCGAGGTGGCGGCTGCGATCCGCGCGCTGCAGCCCGACGCCGAGATCATCAACGGCGGCGCTCCGCGCAACACCAAGAAGCCCGGCGCCTATCTGCGGAAGATGTACCAAGCAGGCGCGCGCAAGATCTTCGACGGCCTCGGCGTCCATCCGTACGAGTCCAGTACGC
>JAEMSV010000138.1 GCA_016462625.1 Solirubrobacteraceae bacterium
AACCGACTGCGAGGAAGTAGTACGGGGTGAACATCTGGGGCGAGAGGTTACTACGCGGATCGACGCCTCAAGCGTCAATTGTGACGTTCGGCCTGGGAGCGCTTTCGTCGTGCCCCTTGTCACCGCGTCGCGGCGCGAGACTGATCGAAGGTTCCCCGCCGTGCGGACCGCGTCTGCGCGGACCGGGCTCGAACTCGGCCTTGACGAAATCGCCGCCGCCACGCTCGATCTCCGGGACCGGGACGTCGTGGATCGCCTTGTAGATGTACCAGCAGCACCAGACCAGGGGCAGCTTGATGACCATGACGACCGCCGCGATGAGAAAAAGGTCCACGAGCGGATTTTACCGGGTGCGGCGGCTCAGCGGAAGGTCGCGGCGACTTCGGCGAAGCGCGTGATTGAAACGAAGCCCTGGAAGCGCTCCGCGATCTCGTCGCCGCTGAGCGCGCGTACGCGTTCGGTGCCGAAGTTCTCGACGTTGAAGCTCGCCATCGTTGAACCGAATGTCATCGCGCGACGGAAGGCGTCCTCCTCCAGCTCGCCGCCCTCGGCGAGGTGCTGCGAGATGTAGCCGAGGAAACCACCGGCGAACGAGTCGCCTGCGCCGGTCGGGTCGACGACGTCCTCAAGCGGATATGCGGGGAGTGCGAAGAAACCGTCCTCTGTGATGAGCGCGGCGCCGTACTCGCCCTGTTTGGCGATCACGAGGCGCGGACCCCAGCTGAGGATCTCGCGCGCGGCCTTGATCATGTTGCTCTGGCCGGTGAGAGCGCGGATCTCGGCGTCGTTCATGAAGACCGCGTCGACGCCCTTGATCGTTTCGATCAGCGAATCCTTGGCGATGTCGATCCAGAGGTTCATGCTGTCGAGCGCAACGAAGCGGGCGTCCGGGCACTGCTCGCGCACGGCGCGCTGGAGGCCCGGCTCGATGTTGGCGAGGAAGAGCACGTCGGCTTCCTTGGCGGCATCGTTGAGCTTGGGCTCGAAAGTCTCGAAGACGTTGAGCTGCGTGTCGTCGGTGTGAGCGGTGTTGAGATCGAACTCGTAGTGACCCTTCCAGAAGAAGGTCTTGCCGCCCGGAATCTTCTCGATTCCTTCGGTGTTGACGCTGCGGTTCTCGAGGATCGCGTACTCCTCGTCGCCGAAGTCGTCGCCCACCGGGCCGTACACGTGGACGTCGGTGAAGAAGCTCGAAGCGAGCGAGAAATGCACGGCAGAACCGCCGAGCATGCGTTCGCGTTCTCCAAACGGGGTCTTGACTGCGTCAAATGCGATGGATCCAACTACTGCGAGGCTCATAGGCGGGAGAGAGTAGCCAGATACCCTCAGGTCTATATGACGAAATTTAAAGACTTAGGACTCAAGGCCGAGTTCGCTGACGCTCTCGAGAAGGTCGGATACACCGACCCCACTCCGATTCAGGAGCAGGCAATTCCGGAGCTGCTCAAAGGCTCCGATGTGATTGGCCAGGCCCAGACAGGTACGGGCAAAACCGCCGCTTTCGGACTGCCGATGCTGCAGTCGATCATCCCCGAACGTCGTGAGGTGCAGGCACTGGTCCTCACTCCGACGCGAGAACTCTGCATCCAGGTCGCGCAGTCGCTGCGCGCCTACGGTGCCGTCGCCGGGATCGACGTGCTCGCCACATTCGGTGGCGCCCCGATCCGCCAGCAGATGGACCGCCTGAAGGCGGGTCCCCAGGTGGTCGTCGGAACCGTCGGCCGCGTGATGGACCTCCACTCGCGTCACTCGTTGATGTTCCACGACGCTCGCTTCGTCGTGCTCGACGAAGCCGACGAGATGCTCGACCTCGGATTCCTCGAGGACGTCGAGAAGATTCTGAACAAGTGCCCGCGCGGTCGCCAGACGGCGCTCTTCTCCGCAACGATGCCGCCCGCGATCGCCAAGCTCGCCTCCGAGCAGCTGCACGATCCCGTGACGATCAAGGTCAAGGCTTCCACGCTGACGATCGACACCGTCGAGCACTTCCAAAAGTCCACAACGCGCAACGACAAGGTCGACACGATCATCGAGGTGCTCGAGGCCGAGCGCCCGACGCAGGCGATCATCTTTGCCCGCACCAAGATCGGCGTTGACCGCCTCGCCCGCGACCTCGACCGCCGCAAGCCGAACCTGAAGGTTCGCGCGCTGCACGGCGACATGTCGCAGGGTTCGCGCGACGGCGTGATGATCGCGTTCAAGGACAACCGCGTTCCGGTGCTGGTCGCGACCGACATCGCCGCGCGTGGTCTCGACGTCCAGAACGTCACCCACGTGATCAATTACGACCTGCCCAACAGCGCAGAGATCTACACGCACCGCATCGGCCGCACCGGCCGCGCCGGCCGTGGAGGCCGCGCCATCACGCTGGTCGAATCGCGCGACAAGGAAGACTTCAAGGCGATTGAGAAGCACATCAACGTCGAGGTTCCCGAGTGGACGCCGAAGGGTGCCGCCGCGCCGATGAAGCAGCCGTCTGCCCCCGCCGAGATGGAGTCGAGCGCAGACAAGAAGCCCGACGCCGCCACCGAGGAGAAGACGAGCGAGCGCAAGCCGCGCGAGCGTCGTCCTCGTGTCCGTGAGGCCGAGGCCGTGGCCGAAGTTGAGGAGACGCCCGTCGTCGAGGAGGCGCCCGTGGTTGCGGAGGTCGTTGAGGAGACCGTCGCTGAAGAGCCGGCCCCGGAGATCGTCGAGCCGCCCGAGCCGCCGACCGCCGATGCGCCTGAAGAGGCGCCGGTTGTCGAGGAGTCCGCAGGCGTGATCCCGGATCCGTCTGCTGAGGAAGAGAAGCCCGCGCCGTTCTCATGGGGTCCCCCGCCAGCCAAGACCGAAGAGGCCGTGACTGAAACCGAGGAGCCCGAGGCGGCAGATGATCCCGAGCCCGTCGCCGAAGCTGAGCCCGAGCCCGAGCCCGCCGCAGAAGCTGAGCCCGAACCCGCTGCAGAAGCTGAGCCCGAGCCCGAGGCTGCCCCCGAGGAGTCAGGCGAGCTGCGCCGTCCGCGGCACACCAAGCCCGACCAGCAGGAACTCGACGGAGACTTCAGCCTGCTGATCGTCAACGGCGGCACCTCGCGTGGCGTCGAGCCGGCCGACGTGATCGAACTGGTCACGGCGAAGAGCGACTTGACCGGCAAGGACGTGCGCCGTGTGCGCGTGCTCAGCCGTTACACCCTGATGCAGGTGCCGAGCGACAAGGCGGCGTCCGTCGCCGGCGCGATCGACGGTGCCGAGCTTCGCGGAGTCACGATCGCGGCCGACGCCGTCGTAGCGGAAACTTCCTAGTCGGGCGGCCGAAATGATCGCCATCTTGCTGGCCCTTTCGGCAGCAGTTTCGTGGGGAACCGGGGACTTCCTCGGCGGCATGGCCGCGCGGCGCTACGCGCTGCTGTGGGTTCTGCTCGCCTCGGCGTTCGGCGGGTTGCTGCTCTCCGGCGTGGCGACCGTTGTGAGCGGGGACTCCGCGCCCACGCAGGAGCACCTGCTGCTCGCGGCGGCGGCCGGCCTCGCGGGACTGGTTGCGCTCGCGGCCTTCTACCAGGCGCTTGCGATCGGGACCATGAGCATCGTCGCTCCGATCACAGCGACCGGATCTGCGATTCCGGTCCTGTGGGGCGTGATCGGCCGCGGCGAGTCACTGACGCTGTTCGCCGTGATCGCGATCGTCGTCGCCGTCTGCGGCGTGATCCTCGCCTCGCGCGAACAGGACAAGGCCGAGACGACCGGAGTCGATGACGCCACGCACCGCCGCTCGATCCTGCTCGCGATCGTCGCCGCGATCGGATTCGGCACGATCTTCACGCTGATCGCCGAGGCCGGCGAGGAGTCGATCTTCTGGCCTGCGGCGGCGCTCAAGGCGACGACGCTCGCGGCCGTGGTGCTGATCGTCCTGCTCGCCGGATCGCGGCGAGCAACGTGGGGCGCGCGGCCGCGCGGACTTCAGTGGTGGTTCCCGATCTCGATCGGATTCTTCGACGTGACGGCGAACATGACCTTCGCTGCCGCAGCCCAGCGTGGTGCTCTGGCGATCACTTCGGTGGTCAGCTCGCTGTACCCCGTGATCACCGTGCTGCTGGCCTTCTTCTTCCTGCATGAGCGACTTGCGGTCAGCCAGCGCGTTGGCGTGGTGATGGCGCTGGTCGGCGTGGCGATGTTGGCCGCGGCGTAGGCACGCCCCACGCCCGGATCAGTCAAAAGGTCGCAATTTGCGACCGTCCTTTGGCACCCGGTGCCACAGGTGGCACGCAATTTGCGCACTTCTACGCGATCTGATCGACGTGCGCCACATTTGCCGCATCGGCGGGATCGACGCTTGCACTGGCGCCAAACCAGGCCGCAAGGATCTCCCCCAAAGCCGCTTCGTCGACCAACCGCAACGACAACGCCAACACGTTCGCGTCGTTCCACTTGCGAGCGCCGGCCGCCGTCTCCGCGTCACCACACAGCGCCGCCCGCACGCCACTGACCTTGTTCGCCGCGATCGAAGCGCCGGTGCCGGTCCAACAACAGACGACGCCCTGATCGGCCCGCCCATCGGCCACCGCCCGCGCCGCGGCCTCGCTTCCCCACGCCCAGTCAGCCCGGGCGTCAGGGTCATAGGCGCCGAATCGGAGTACCGCGTGACCATCGGCCTCAAGGCGCTCGATCAACGCGTCGGCGACGCCTTTCCGCATGTCTGTCGAGATGGCGATCCGCACCACGCCGACGATATAGGCTCCCCGCCATGTCAGCACCTGCGCCCGGATCCAAAGCACCAGCATTCACCCTGAAGAACCAGGACGGTGAGACCGTCAAGCTCAGCGACTTCAAGGGCAAGACCCTCGTTCTGTACTTCTACCCGAAGGCCGACACGCCGGGTTGCACGACGCAGGCCTGCGGCATCCGCGACCGCTTCAAGGAATACGAGGAGGCCGGCGCGGTCGTCGTGGGCGTCTCGCCGGACGAGCCGTCCAAGCTGCTGAAGTTCAAGGAGAAGTACAACCTCCCGTTCACGCTCGTGGGCGACCCCGACCACAAGATCGCCGAGAAGTACGGCCAGTGGGTCGAGAAGTCGATGTACGGCAAGAAGTACATGGGCGTGCAGCGCAGCACCTTCATCATCTCGCCCAGCGGCAAGGTGGCTGAGTACCTGCCGAAGGTGCAGCCGAAGAAGCACGACGACCTCGTGCTCAAGGCGCTGGCCGACCTCAACTAGCCGATGACAGCGGATCGCGATTCACTGCTCCGGTCCGAGCACGAGCTGCAGCGCGCGCAGCTCGCCAGCGACACGGACGCACTCGCGTTGCTGCTCCACGAGGACCTGCGCTTCATCGGACCGGACGCGGGCGTGCACGGCAGAGCAGCGGACCTCGCGGCGCACGCAGCCGGTGACGTGGTCTTCAGGTCATCCAACGCGCTCGAGATCGAGGCGCGCGTGTTCGGTGCCACCGGTCTTTCGATTGCGCTGATCGAACTTGAGGTTGAAGTCGGCGGCGAGACCGTCCGCGGCGCGTATCGCTACACCCGCACCTGGCTCCACGAGGACGGCCGCTGGCAGATTGTGGGCGGCGCTGTCGTCGCCGTGCCCGCGTGATTCACGAGCGCCCGCTCAAGCGCGAACCGGACAGCGAATTGGCTTGTTGACAAGCCAACTCGTTCGCTGGCTGACTAGCCAAATTGGTTGTTACTCTGGCGTCCAGAGTGTTCGACAACTGGACATCCGGCCGCGCGCTTCGCACCTACGTCGACTCGCTGGACCCCGTCGCAGACGACGAAGAGATCACCGCACAGGTCTCGAACGTGCTGTTCGCCGACGCGTACTTCGCGCACTCGATCTACCTCGTGACCTTCGCGCGCCAGGCCGCAGTGCCGGCGATTGCCAAGGTGCTCTACCGATCGGGCAACGGCGACATCGCGACCGACCCGCGCCGTCGCAACAACGACACGATCATCTTCTTCACGGAGTTCTATCGCCGTGGCTACAAGTCCGAAGAGGGACGCGCCGCCGTGCAGCGGATGGAGGAGATCCACAGCCGCTTCCTGATCAGCGACGAGCTCAAGATCTACACGCTGGCCACCGTCATGCTCGAGCCCGACCGCCTCGCCCTGCAGTTCGGCGAGAACCCCTTCAGCCCGGTCGACCGCGAGGCGCGTTGGAACTTCTGGTGCGGGATCGCCGGCGCGATGGGACTTGAGCTGCCCGCGAGCACGCGCAACGGCTTCCTTGACTGGATGATCGAGTACGAGAACGCCAACTATGCGAACACTGTCGACGGCCGCGGTTGTTACGAGGGCCTCGTCGAGGACTGGCTGCGTTGGTACCCGTCCTGGGTGCCCAACCGCGAATGGCTCGCGCGCCAGTCACTGGCCGGACTGCTCGACCCGACGCTGCGCGAGGCGATGGGCGTCGAGGCTCCGCCCGCAGTCATCCAGTCGCAGGTCAATCTGGTCGCCCGCGCTTACCTGCGCTCGACGCCCTACCGCGTCTTCCGCAAGGACCGCAACCTGATCAACTTCTTCGGCAAGCACCGTCCGACGCCGCGCGACCTCGACACCGTCGGTCACGTGCCCCCGCGCGAGCGCGCGGAAGCCAAGTCGCGCTAAGCGACGGCTCCTGCCACTTCCTGCCACCAGGCGCGCTCGGAGCGCGACGACGACGCCTCGATCCTGCGGGCCGCGAAACTGCGGATCTGCCCCGGGCTGCCGACTGCGACCACCCCACTGCTGGCTGCCGCGAAGCGACCGTCAGCGAGCACCACGAGCGATCCCGGCGCGTCATGGCGGATGCGCACACGGCGGATCACCGCCCTGCCGCCGATCTCCTGCGGGTCACCCTGATCGCCCGCATCCGCCTCCCACGGCTTGACCGAGAAGATCGCCGAGCGGCCGGCGATCGGCCGCACGTACTCGCGCTCCTCCTCGCCGATCGGCCCGACGCGCCACAGCTCAAAGAGTTCCTCGATGCGCTTGACCAGGTACCCGCGCACGAGGATCTGAAGTCGGTCTCCCACCTCAAGCTCGGTCGACCCGCGCGGCAGCAGCGCCTCATCGCCACGAACGATCACGCTGACCAGCGCTTCGCGCGGGAGCTGCAGCTCACGGACGACGTGCCCGGCGATCGCGTCGCCTTCCTTGATCGGGAACTCGAAGAACTCGGCGCCGAGCTTGCGGATGTTGCCGGCCTGGATCACGGGTGGGACGATCGCCCGCTCGGTCGTCGTCAGCCCCAGCCTCGTGGCGAAGTACTCGAACGTCGTGCCCTGGAAGATCGCCGACGCGAGCACGACGAAGAAGACGATGTTGTAGATCGCATTCGAATCCGCAATGCCGTCGACCAGCGGGAACGTCGCGAGCACGATCGGCACCGCGCCACGCATTCCGGCCCACTGCAGCAGCGCGACCTCGCGGAACTCGAACTTGGCGAAGAGCGTCGCGACGAACACCGCGACCGGGCGCGCGACAAACATCAGCAACAGCGTCACGATCAACGCTTCATCCCAGAGCGACTTCAGGGAACTCGGGGCGAACAGGAGTCCGAGCACCAGGAAGACCGCGATCTGCCCGACCCAGGCGATGCCGTCGTGGAAGTCCGAGATTGCGCGCTTGGCCGGCAGCCGCGCGCTGCCGAGGATCAGGCCGGCGATGAAGACCGCGAGGAACCCGGAACCGTGCAGGACCTGCGCGAGTCCGAATGCCGTGGCCGCCGTGGCGACCGTGGCGACGGGATAGAGACCGGAGGTGACGTTTCCGACCGCGCGGATTCCGCGCACGCCGATGAATCCGACCACGATTCCGACCGCCGCGCCGACGGCCATCTCCTCGACGAACAGCTTCACCATGTCCAGCACGCCGTAGCTCGGCAGCGTGATCCAGTCAATGAACCCGATCACGAGGAGGATCGCCACGGGGTCATTGAGTCCGGCTTCTGCCTCCAGCGTTCGCGCCAGACGCTTCTTCAGCGTCGATCCGCGCAGCAGTGCAAACACTGCCGCCCCGTCAGTGCTGGCGACGATGCCGCCGATCAGCATCGCCTGCAGCGTCGAGTAGTCGAGGAAGTACGCGGTTCCCAGACCGGTGATCACGGCCGTCAGCAGCGTGCCGATCGTCGCGAGCGACAGGCTCACGCCGAAGACAGGTTGGATCTCCTTCCAGCCCGAGGCGAGACCACCCTCGAACAGGATCAGCGCAAGCGCGACGACGCCGACGGTCTGAGCCATGTCGAGGCTCACGAAGTTCACAACGCCCAACACGTCGGGGCCGACCACAACGCCGAGCACGAGGAAAAGCACCAGACCCGGCACTCGCGCGCGACGGGCCACAAGCGTTGTCGCGATTGCGAGCGCGAGCAGAACACCCGCGATCAAAATTGACTGTGAGTGCTCCACTTAGCCGAGAAGCTTATGGGACGGGGGTTTGGTGACGCTTACTCGCCCGATGGCTTGCGCTGCGGCGCCGACCGCCGGAACGCGAAGTCGAAGATTCGCGGTGCGAGGACTGAAAGCTGTGAGAGCA
>JAEMSV010000308.1 GCA_016462625.1 Solirubrobacteraceae bacterium
CGGGAGAGGCTTACCGCAGCTCGGCCGAGCTCTTGCCCAGCAGCTGTCGCGCGATGATGAGCAGCTGGATCTGCTGGGTGCCCTCGAAGATGTCGAGGATCTTCACGTCACGCGCCCACTTCTCGAGGAGCTCGGTCTCGCCGTAGCCGAGGCTGCCGGCGAGCTCGACGCACCCGAGCGCGATCTCGGTGCACGCGCGGCCGGCCTTCGCCTTGGCCATCGACGCCTGGACCGAGTTGGGCTCGCGGTTGTCCGCCATCCACGCGGCGTGGAGGGCCATGAGGCGCGCGGCCTCCCAGTCGGCCTCCATCTGCTGCAGCCGGGCGGCCGCGGCGTGCTGCGTGTACGCCGGCGCGATGTGGTCGACCTCGACGCCCGCCTTCTTCAGCAGCTTGCGCGTCTCGTCGAGGCACGCGCGGCCGACGCCGATCGCCATGGCGGCGACGAGCGGGCGGGTGTTGTCGAACGTCTTCATGACGCCGCCGAAGCCGGCCTTCGTGTCGATCTCGGGGTTGCCGAGCAGGGCGTCCTTCGGCACGCGGCAGTTCTCGAGCACGAACGCGGCGGTGTCCGACGCGCGGATGCCGAGCTTGTGCTCGAGCCGGTCGAGCTTCATGCCCGGGTTCGAGCGCTCGACGATGAACGACTTGATCGCCGCCCGGCCGATCTCCAGGTCGAGGGAGGCCCACACCACCACGAGGTCGGCGCGCTCGCCGGACGTGACGTAGATCTTCTCGCCGTTGAGGACGTACTCGCCGGTCGCCTCGTCGAGGATCGCGGTGGTGCGGATCGCGGCGGAGTCCGAGCCGGCCGCCGGCTCGGTGATCGCCATCGCGGCCCACTTGCCGCCGTACTTCTTCAACTGCTCGTCGGACGCGACGGACGCGATCGCGGAGTTGCCGAGCCCCTGCCGCGGCATCGTCAGCAGCAGGCCGACGTCGCCCCAGCACATCTCCTCGACGGAGAGGACGGTCGCCATGTTGGAGCCGTTCTTGTTGCCGGCCGGCTCGCCCGCCTCGGCACCGCGGACACCGGCCGCGCCGGCGCCGCCGAGCGCGTCGGAGCCCTCGTTCACGCCGTCGATGACGGACGCGAGCATGTCGAGTTCCTTGGGGTACTCGTGCTCGGCGAGGTCGTACTTGCGGCTGATCGGGCGCAGCACTTCGGCAGCGACCTGATTGGCCTGGGTGATGAGCGGCTTGTACTTCTTGGGGACTTCGAGATTGATGGCCATGGTTCTTCTCCGCTCCGATTAGACGAGCAGGGCGCCCTCCATGACGCCCACCGCGCGGAGATCCCGGAACCAGCGCTCGGCCGGGTGCTCCTTGATGTAGCCGTGGCCGCCGAGCATCTGCACGGCGTCCGATCCGATCTTCATGCCCTTCTCCGCGCATTGGCGGCGGGCCAGCGCGGCCTCGCGGGCGAACGTCCGGCCCATGTCGGCGCGCGACGCGGCGCGGTAGGTCAGCAGGCGCATGCCGTCGGTCTCGATGCCGATGTCGCTGATCGTGAACGCGACGGCCTGGCGGTGGCTGATCGGCTCGCCGAACGCCTCGCGCGTGTTGACGTACGGGATGAGGTAGTCCAGCGCGGCCTTGGAGGCGCCCACGGCCAGCGCGCACCAGGCGATGCGGCTGCGGTGGATGCACTCCTCGTAGACGGCGAGGTCACCGCCGCCGAGCAGCGCGCCGGCCTCGACGCGCACGTTCTCGAGGACGAGGCGGCCGGTCGCCGCGGCGCGCAGGCCCATGGCGGGCTCGGGCTCCGTGAAGACGCCCTCGGTCTTGGACTCGACGATGAACAGTGCGGGGCCGGAGTTCTCCAGGTCGGCGGCGACGACGAACAGCTCGTCCTCGGCGGCGCGGGGAACCATCGACTTCACGCCGTTGAGCACGAAGCCGTCACCGCTCTTGGTGGCGGTCGTCTCGAGCTTGAGCGGGTTGAACAGCGGGCGCGGCTCGGTGATCGCGAGCGCGGCCGGCGGCGCGTTGTCCTCGGTGAAGGCCGGCAAGTACTTGGCCTGCTGGTCGGCGTCGCCCCACAGGCCGATGGCGGTGGGGACCGCACCGGGCGCGAGGATCGAGACCGCGATGCCGATGTCGCCGTGGCCAAGCGCCTCGGCGATGAGGACGCTCGTGACGGCGCTGCGCTCACCGAAGACGCCGCCCAGCGATTCCGGGACGCCCAGGATCGTGACGCCGAGCTCGGAGGCCTGGTCGAGCAGCTCCTTCGGGGTCGCGGTGTCGTGGTCGGCGGCCTGCGCGGCGGGGCGGATGG
>JAEMSV010000139.1 GCA_016462625.1 Solirubrobacteraceae bacterium
ATCCTCTTCTCGGTGATCTTCACGTCGGGCCTGCAGATGCTCGGCTTCCAGTTCAGCCGCAAGGAGCGCCAGGCGATCTTCCACTTCTGGCGCTACATGGGCCACCTCATGGGCGTGCACCCCGAGCTGCTGCCCACCGACGAGGCCGACTCGTGGCGGATCACCTGGCTCGAGGCGCTCACCGAGTTCCTGCCCGACGAGGACTCCGTGAAGCTCGCGCACGCGCTGCTGAAGGCTGCGCCGACCGCGCACGGGCTCGTCGGCAACGGGCCGGCGTCGCGGCTGGCGCAGCGGTTCGTCTCCAACCTGCACGCGACGTACAGCCGCCTCGCGCTCGGCGACCGCAACGCGGATCTGCTCGGTCTGCCGAACCGCCGGCCGTACATGGGCGTGATCGGCGCGATCGCGGCGACGAACTTCGCGCTGGAGACCGCGCGGCGCATCACGCCCGGCGCGACCGCCTACAGCGTGCGGGTGGGAGACCGCAGCCGCCGTGCACTGCTGAACCAGGGTGCCCGGGTGTCGGACCCGGACCTGAGCTTCACCCGCGAGCCGAAGGACCCGCGGGTCAAGCAGACGGCCTAGGTGACCGGCGCGGAGTGGTGGATGTCGAGCGACTTCGTCTGACGCCGGTCCGCGCGCCGGAGCTCCCGGTGGAAGCGGCGGGCGTGATACGCCAGCGGCATGTACCGGAAGCGCTCGGGCAGGCGGGCGAAGGTGGGCCGCGCCACGGCCATGAGCAGCTCCAGGCGCCGCTGGTCGCGCGCGGTCCACGTGACGCCGAGGACCTGGCGCGCGTCCTCGCGCATGCCGCCGAGGGTTAGCGCGCTCGTGAGCCACCCGATGCTGTCGTTGAGCCCCTTGCCGACGAGGTCGAAGGGCCCGGGGACGATGCGGATGCCCGGGTTGCGCTGGCGCTCCAGCTGCTCGGCGGCGACGACGGTCAGCTCGAGGTCCTCGGTGACGACTTTCTCGTAGTAGTCCCAGTAGTCCTGGACCGTCTCCGGGATGGACTTCTCCGGGACGCGGATGATTCGTGCGAGCTGCTTGGACTCCTCGTAGAGCTCGCGCTTCTCCGTCTCCGTCGCCTGGCGGCCGCGCAGGAGCGGGAAGGTCGTGATCTCGGTGACGTACGAGGTCGCCCAGACCCAGCTCCACGCCTCGGAGTCCAGTGCCGCGTAGTGCCGGCCCTGCTTGTCGGTGCCGTGCACGGGCTGGTGCAGCTTGCGCAGGCGCTCACCCTCCTTGATCGCCGCCTCGCCACCGTAGACCCAGTGCATCATCGAGTCGACGGAGCGCGTGGCGCGCCCGAGGGGATCCGTGCGGAAGACGGAGTGCTCGTCGACCGCGCCCGAGATCTGCGGGTGCATGCCCTGGAGCATGAACGCGCCGCCGCTCGCGGCGATGAACAGCACGTTGCCCATGTCCTCCCACAGCGCGGAACCGGGGCCGAACGGGACCGGCTCGGGACGGGACGGGACTTCGCGGACCGGGCGCTTGGCGCGCGGCGCGGCGCTCGTGGCAGCAGTGCTGGCCATGGGACATGCTCCTGGATAGTCAGATACTCCGCCGAGGTGCGGATAATAGACACCCCTGTCGATAGTGTCCAGGTCACCGATGCCCGAGCGCCGCCGCCTCCCACCCGAAGTCCGCCGCGAGCGCATCCTCGTCGCCGCGCTCGAGCTGTTCGCCGAGCACGGCTACCAGGCCGCGATGGGCGCGGTGGCGCAGGCGGCCGGCGTCACGCGCACGGTCCTCTACCACTACTTTCCGTCCAAGGAGCAGCTGTTCCTCGCGGTGCTCGACGCCCAGGCCAGCGCGCTCGTCGGCCACCTCGCCCGGCCCGTCACCGGGGCCGGCACGCAGACCGAGCGGGCACGTGACGTGATCGACGCGATGCTCGTCTTCGTCCAGGATCGGCCGGCCGGGTGGCGGCTCCTGTTCGACCACGACCTCGATGACGCGCCGGAGGTCGCCGATGCCCGCCGGGCGCTGCACGAGCGCACGATGCTGGCGATGGGCGCGCTGCTCGCCTCTGACATGAGCGCCGCCGGCCTGAACGCCCGCAGCGCCCGGACGATGATCGTCGCCGAGGCCTCGCTCGGCGCGGCGGTCGCGACCGCGCGCTGGTGGCGCGAGCACCCCGAGATCCCCCGCGGCGTGGTGACCGACGCGCTGTACGAGCTGCTCTGGCACGGCACCGGCGCGCTGCCGGCCGACGCGGACTGACCCGGCTACTCGGCGCTGGGCGGGGCCATCGGTGCGCCGAGGGCGTGGTAGCCGCCGTCCACGTGGATGATCTCGCCCGTGATGCCGCGCGAGAGGCGGCTGAGCAGGAACAGCGTGGCGTCGGCGACCGGCGAGGCGTCCTTGAGGTCCCAGGCCAGCGGCGCCTGTTCGCCCCACCGCCCGGCGATCTGGTCGAAGCCGCCGATCCCCTTGGCCGCGATCGTCGCCAGCGGCCCCGCCGCGATCAGGTTCGAGCGCACGCCGTGCGGCCCGAGATCCCGCGCGAGGTACCGGTTGACCGACTCGAGCGCCGCCTTCGCCACGCCCATCCAGTCGTAGACCGGCCAGGCGACGGTCGCGTCGAAGTCCAGGCCGACGACCGAGCCGCCGTCCGGCGACTCCTTCAGCAGCGGCAAGAGACCAACGGCCAGCGCCTTCATCGAGAACGCGCTCGTGCGGAACGCGATCTCGGCCGATTCCACCGGCGTCTCCAGGAAGTTGCCGCCCAGCGCGTCCTCGGGGGCGAACGCGATCGCGTGGAGCAGTCCGTCGAGCCGACCCCAGCGCGTGGCCAGGTCCGCGGCCACGGCCTCGATGTGCGCGGGCTCGTTGACGTCGAGCTCGAGGACGTCGGGCTCGGTCGGCAGGCGCTTGGCGATGCGGGTCGTGAGGCGCATCGCCCGGCCGAAGCCGGTCAGCACGACCTCAGCCCCGGCCTCCTGGGCGGCCTTCGCGACGGCGAACGCGATCGAGTCGTCCGTCAGGACACCCGTGATGAGCAGCTTGCGGTCGGTGAGATCCATGTCGCCCCGGATTCTCCCCGACCGGGCGCTAGGACGCCCGGCGGCTCCGGCTCCCGCGCTCCAGCGCGCCGAGCAGGACGTCGATGGACTTCTCCAGCTGGGCGATGGTCGCGTCGTCCACGCGGGTGACGCCCGTCTCCTTGTTCACCCACGCGTTCAGGTCCCGGTGCGAGCGCCCCTGCATGCGGGCGAGCGAGCCGACGAGGTCCTTGCGCTTGTCCCGCAGGATCCCCCGGCGCTGCCAGGCGGGCATCTCGTCGGGCTCGGGCTCCGCCGCCGCGGCGGGGGCCGGGGCGGTCGGCGTCAGGAACGGCGAGGGCGCGACCTTCGGCGCGGGCGGACCGCCGCCGAACAGCGCCATCTGCGGGCTGACCTCGGCGTGGACGGGGACGAACGCGATCTCCTCGGTCCGCTCGCTCTGCTGCCGGTTGGGCGGCTCGTCGAAGAGGTCGAGCCCGTCGTCGTCGCCGGGCGGCCGCAGCACGTGACGCAGCTCGGTCTCGACGTCGCTGGCGTGGGCGCGGAGCGCGCCCTCGCCCGGAAGATAGAGCCAGCTGGCCTCGCGCTCGGGCCGCCCCTGGATCGTCCGGACGAAGCGCCCGACGACCTGGCGGAAGATCAGCGGCGTCTTGGCCGCCGACGCATAGACGCCGACGCGCAGCCGCGGGATGTCGACGCCCTCGGAGACCATGTTCACGGCGACGATCCAGGCGTCGCGGCTCTTCGTGAAGTCGGCGAGCTTCTGGTGCGAGCGCGTGTCGTCGTGCAGGACGACGACGGGCGAGCGCCCCGTGATCTCGTGCAGGACCTTCGCGACCCGCCGGGCGTGGCCGCCATCCGATGCGATGACGAGTCCGCCGGCGTCCTTGTGGTCGCCCGAGCGCAGGCCCTGCAGGCGTTCGTGGGCGGTTCGCAGGATGCGCGGCAGGCCGTCGGCGAGGTCGGTAGAGATCGCGGTGCGATAGCGCCGACTGGCTTCGCGACCGGTCAGCACGTCGCTGAAGGACGCCTCGATCGTGTCGTCGCCCGACTGCCAGCTCAGCGTGCCGTCGAACGGGATGAACGCCACCGGGCGGCAGATGCCGTCGCGGACCGCATCCGCGTACGTGTACGACACGTCGGGCTCCGCGACCCCGTCCTCGTAGCGCACGCCCGGAATCGCCGACTGGTCGGACCTAAACGGCGTGCCGGAGAGCAGCAGCCACCGCTTGGTCCGGCGGAACGCGAGCGTGAAGCCCTCGCCCCAGGCCAGGTCGTCGCCGAGGTGGTGCGCCTCGTCGGCGATGACCAGCGTGCCCTCGGTGCACTGCTTCTCCCAGCGCACGGCGGACGCGGCGGCCCGCGCGTACGTGACCGAGACGCCATGGAAGTCCTTCGGCGGCTGGAGCTCCTCGGCGTCGGGCTGCAGGTGGACGCCGAGCTTCGCGGCGGCCTCGGCCCACTGCCGGGTCAGCGGGGTCGTCGGACAGACGACCACGACCCGGCGGATGACGCCCGCGTCGAGCAGCTCCTTCGCGAAGACGAGCGAGGGGCGCGTCTTGCCGGCGCCCGGCGCCGCGCTGATCAGGAACGGGGCGGACGGACCGCCATCGCCGTTCCATGCGCGCAGCTGCGTCAGCGCGCGTTCCTGCCAGCCCCGGAGTGTGCTCAAGCGGTGCGGGTGGGCGAGGCGGACAGCGGCATGGGTGGACCAGTCTGCGGGGTGGAGCGGACGGACGCGGACGTGCCTGCACAGGCCGGAAAACCCCGCTCTGGACAGAGCGACTGCGGCGGGGACCCAAACGCGCGATGATCGTCGGATGGGAACGCTGTACAAGCCCGTCGACGCGATCACACTGTTCTGGGAGCAGTCCGGCGAGCTGTTCTGCGTGCTCGACGCCGACGCCCGTTTCGTCCGGGTCAATCCGGCGTGGACACGGGTCCTCGGCTACCGCGAGGACGAGATCGTCGGCTGGCGCGCGGCGGACCTCGTCCACGCTGACGACCGCTGCGCCACCGAGGCCGCGGAGCCCGATCCGGAGAGCGGGGATCTCGTGTTCCGCGACGTCGAGAACCGCTACCGCCACGCCGACGGCAGCGTGCGCTGGCTGCGCTGGAACGGGTTCCGGCGGGACGGCATGTGGTTCGGGACCGCACGGGACATCACCGCGAGCCGCACGCTCGACCTTGCGCTCCGGCTCTCCGAGCGCCGCGCGCGCGGGATCCTCGAGGCCATGGCCGACGGCCTGGTCATCATGGACCCCCAGGGTCGCATCGTCGAGGTCAACCAGCGCTTCGCCGAGCTGACCGGCCGCTCCGTCCGCGAGCTCGTCGGCATCGTGCCGCCCTACCCCTGGTGGCCGCCCGACCAGGAGGACAGGATGGACGCGCTCCTCACCCGGTACCTGGCCAGCGGAACCGGCTCCGACGAGGTGGTGGTCATGCATCGCGACGGACGCCTCATCCCGGTGCTCGTCAACCTCGCCCCCCTGCCCGAGCAGCACGGGGAGCCGATGCTCCTCGCGGCGGTCCGCGACATCAGCGAGATCGCCGCCCTCCGGGACCGCGTCGAGCACCCCTAGCTGCCGAGATCAGCGAGCGGGGCCTGGAGAAGGTCCTGCCGTAGCCACCCGACCGTCCTGAAGAAAGGGTCGCCGACCGCCCCTTTCTTCAGGCGGATCGCCTCCTCGCATAGGCTGCGCGCGTGCCCGCCCGCCTCCACCGTCTTCCCGCCACTCCAGAGACGGTGCACTGGGGCCACTTCGACCGCGCGCTCGCCCCGGCGATCACCATCGAGCCGGGCGATCTCGTCGAGATCGAGACGGTCACGCATCAAGCGGGCGACGCCCCCGATCTGATGATGGACGAGGGCATCGAGGCGATCTTCGACCGCGTCGACGACCGCGGTCCCGGCCCGCACCTGCTGACCGGACCGATCGCCGTCGCCGGCGCGAAGCCCGGCGACGTCCTGCGCGTCGAGATCCTGCAGGCCACGCCGCGGCTGCCGTGGGGCGCGAACCTCGCGGGCCACTGGGGCCACCTCTACGAGGACTTCGGCAAGGAGCGCGTGACGGTCTACGCCCTCGACGAGCCCAGCGGGACCGCCCGGGCGGAGTTCGCCTTCGACTGGACCGCGACCGATCGCTACGACAGTGAGGGCCACGGCATCGTCGTCCCGCCCGACCCGGCGGCGCGCCGGCCCGCGCTGGACGGCGTCGTCGTCCCGATGCGGCCGCACTTCGGCACGATGGGCGTCGCCCCCGCCGCTCCAGGGCGCCATTCCTCGGTCCCGCCCGGCGACCACGGCGGGAACATCGACAACTGGCGGATCGGCGCCGGCGGCACGATGCACTACCCGGTGCAGGTGCCCGGCGCGTTGTTGTCCGTCGGCGACCCGCACGTCTCGCAGGGCGATGGCGAAGTCTCGGGCACGGCGCTCGAGGCGTCGCTCACCGGCCTTCTGCGGATCAGCATCGCCCGCGACAGCGTGTTCGACGTCCCGACGCTCGACACCGCCACCCACCAGCTCGTCCACGGCTTCGGTGACGACCTCGACGAGGCGATGGGCCAGGCGTCGCGCCGGATGCTCGCGCTGCTGCAGCGCGGCTGGGGCCTCTCCCGCGACGATGCCTACTCGCTGATGTCGATCGCCGCGGACTTCACCATCACCCAGGTCGTCGACGGCCGCCAGGGCGTGCACGCCTGCATCGAGAAGCGGATCTTCCCGCCACGGGCCGGCCGATGAGCGCCGAGATCCACAGCTACGTCTTCGGACCGGTCGATGGCGTGCCCGCCGCCGTCGCCCCCTTCTCGCAGGCGACCCTGTGCGACGGCCGCCTCTACGTCACCGGGCAGATGCCGATCGACCCCGCGACCGACGCGCTCGTCCCCGGCGGGATCGCGGAGCAGACCGACCAGGTGATGCGCAACCTCGAGACCGTCGTGCGGCTGTGCGGCTCCACGCTCGACCGGACGGTCCAGGCGGGTGCGTACCTGACGCAGTTCGAGCGCGACTACCCCGCGTTCAACACGGCCTACGCGAAGTGGTTCCCCGAGCGGCTGCCGAGCCGGACGTGCATCGGGGTGACGGCGCTGGCGGTGGGTGCGCTGGTCGAGGTCGACCTCGTCGTCGTCCCCTGAACCCCGCTGACATCCGTCCAAAAAGATGGGTCCCGGGACGCCGGGACCCGATGCTCTCTCCATGGTCACGTCACGCCGACCACTCGGACGGTTCGCGACCGCGCTCGCCACCGCCGCCGCGACCCTGCTGGTCGTCGCCCCGGGAACGCAGGCGTTCGGCGGACCGATGGACGCGTCCGGAGCCGGGGAGGCCGCCGGCGGTGTCGCGATCGCGGCACGCACCGGCGGCGGCGCGACGACGGCGTGGCGCCGCGGCAGCGACGGCGCGCTGCTCGCGCGCTCGGTGACCGTCGGGGGGACACTCGGGACGCCCGTGGTCGTCGCGACGGGCACCACGGCGCGCCCCCCGGCCGCCGCGCGCGTGCCCGGCGGCACCGCGCTCGCCTGGACCCGCGCGAGCGACGACCACCTCCTCGTCCGCCGCCTGGGCGACGACGGGAGCCTCGGCACCACCTTCGACGCCTCCGGCACCAGCCTCAGCCAGATCAACGGACAGGCCGCGCTGGCCGCCAACGCGAGCGGCCGGGTCGCCGTCGCGTGGCGCCGCCCGAACGACAGCGAGGTCCGCGCACGCGTCTTCGAGATCGACACCGGGCCCTCGGCGCCTGCGGTGAACCTCACGGCGACCCCCGACATCGCGCTCTTCGGAACCAACGTGCAGGTCACGATCAACGACGCCGGCGAGGCCGCCGTGGTCTGGCATCGCAACACGGACTGCCACATCATCGCCCGCCGCGTCACGAGCGCCGGTGCCGTGGGCACGCAGCTGGACATCTCCGGCGAGCCGGACTCCGCGATCGGCGACACCAGCCCGACCGTCACGCTTCGGCCGAACGGCGACCTGGTCGCCGGGTGGCACCGAGACAGCGACCACCACGCCGTCACCCGCCGCTGGAACGCCGACGGCTCGGCCGGCACGGTCGTCGACCTCTCGCCGCTGGGCGACGTCCCCTCCATGGCGAACATGGCGATCAGCCCGATCGCGACGGGCGAGGCCATGGCCTGGCAGCGCGGCAGCGACGGACACGTCGTGCTCGCCTCCGGAAGCGCCAGCGCCGTCTCGGCGCTGACCAATGTCTCAGGCGGCCCGTCGGCCACCGACGTGCCGCCCGCGCTCGCGCGCACGCAGGACGACGCGCTCGCCGTCGCGTGGATCGCCGCCGGGGGCACGGTGCGCCTGGCGTTCGAGACCGGCGTCCCCGGCCCGGATCCGGTCCCGCCGGGCGGGACGGCGCCGCCCAGCACCCCGCCGCCGACTGCCGGAC
>JAEMSV010000309.1 GCA_016462625.1 Solirubrobacteraceae bacterium
CGAGCGTGCCGCGGACGACCTTGTAGCGGACGCCCGGAAGGTCCTTGACGCGGCCACCGCGCACGAGGACGACGGAGTGCTCCTGCAGGTTGTGTCCCTCGCCCGGGATGTAGGCGGTGACTTCGATCGACCCCGTGATCCGAACACGCGCAACCTTGCGCAGGGCGGAGTTCGGCTTCTTCGGGGTGGTGGTGTACACGCGAGTGCACACGCCGCGGCGCTGCGGGGCGGCGACCTTCTTCTTGCGACCCTTTCCGGACTTGAGACCGGGAGTGGCAAGCTTCTTGGCCTTCGCCTTGCGGCCCTTGCGGACGAGCTGTGAAGTCGTGGGCATCGGGTCGAGGATGGTAGCAGCGTCCCGACTGAGGCCGATCTAGCCTCGGGCCTGTGCGCGGGTGCGGAGCACGAGCCGCGCGATGCGGGCGAAGCCGTCGTCGTTCGGGTGCACGTCGAACTGCTGCGGGTCGCTCGGGCAGGCGAGCGTGAACCGGCAGGTCAGTGCGACGTTGCGCGGCGTCCCGCCCGGACCCGCGGTGAAGTCCGTGATCTGGAAGTCCGCGCCGACGTCGGCGACCCGGAACCCCTCGGCGCGGTACGCCGAGGTCAGCGCGCGGTTGAACGCGACGAGGACGGGGACCGACGCCCGAGCAGCGTCTTCGCGGGACTGCGTCCAGTACCCGAGGAAGGGGTCGTGGTAGGTCGTCCCGACGAAGGTCGCACCGCTCCCGGCCGCGCGGCGCAAGCGCCGCGCGATCACGCGGACGTTCGCGGTCACGGCAGGCAGCTTCCCCTCGAGGCAGCTGACGTCGCCCGCGTTGCCGCAGTCGAACACGTCGTTAGCGCCGATGGTGACCGTGACGAGATCGACCCTGCCCCGGCGCCGCTGCAGGTACCACTCCGCCTCACGCAGCTGCGTCCCGTGCGTGTACCGGCAGTCGCCCCCGCCGCGGATCACGTCCGCGGAGGTCATCCCGGTGCAGCCCAGACGCCGCACGCGCAGGCTGGGCTGCTTGGCCCGCAGCGTGGTGGCGACCTGCTCGGGATAGGCGCCATCGAGGGCGGTCATCGAGTCCCCGACCGCAACGTAGCTCGCCCCCGCCGCGGGCGCCGGCGTGGTCGCCGCGACCACCGCGGCGAGGACGTAGGACAGCGCCATCGCGAGACGGTCAGCCGAGCGCGGCCGCGGGATCGACGCTCGCCAGGCCCTGGTCGCGCGCGACGGGCGCGTAGGTGAGCCGGCCGGCGTGGACGTTCAGCCCTTGCAGGAACCCGGGGTCGGAGAGGAGCGCGTCGCGCGTGCCCTGCTCGGCCAGTCGGACCACGTAGGGCATCGTCGCGTTCGTCAGCGCGTGGGTGCTCGTGATGGGCACGGCGCCCGGCATGTTCGCCACGCAGTAGTGGGTGATCCCGTCGACCTCGAACGTCGGGTCGGAGTGGGTCGTGGGCCGGGAGGTCTCAAAGCACCCGCCCTGGTCGATCGCGACGTCGACCAGCACCGCGCCGGGCTTCATGAGCCCGAGCTGCGCCCGGCTGATGACGTGCGGAGCCTTCGCGCCGTGGACGAGGACCGCGCCGATCACGAGATCCATGTCGGGGAGCCGCTCCTCGATGTCCAGCGTCGAGGCAAAGCACGTGTCCGCCCGCCCGCCGAACGCGATGTCGAGCTCCCGGAGGCGGTCGAGGCTCGTGTCGTACACGTAGACCGTGGCCTCCATGCCGATCGCGATGAACGCCGCCTGCATGCCGACGACGCCGCCGCCGATGATCATCACGTTCGCCGCCGCGACACCCGGCACGCCCCCGATGAGGATCCCGCGGCCGCCGAGCGGCTTCTCGAGCATGAACGCGCCCGCCTGGGTCGCGATCTTGCCGGCGACCTCGCTCATCGGAGCGAGCAGCGGCAGACGGCCGCGTGCGTCGGTGACCGTCTCGTAGGCGATGCAGGTCGCGCCGCTGTCGATCAGCCCGCTCGTCAGGTGCGGGTCGGGCGCGAGATGCAGGTAGGTGAAGAGCGTGTGGTGCGGGCGCAGCCGGGCGACTTCGACCGGCTGCGGCTCCTTGACCTTGACGATGAGCTCGGCCTCGGCGAACACCGCGTCGGCGTCCGGGACGATGCTCGCGCCCTGCGCGACGTATCGGTCGTCGCCGATCGACGACCCCTCCCCCGCGCCCGCCTGCACCACGACCTCGTGCCCACGGTCGGTCAGCTCACGAACGCCCGCGGGCGTCAGCGCGACGCGGTACTCGTCGGTCTTGATCTCGGTGGGGA
>JAEMSV010000044.1 GCA_016462625.1 Solirubrobacteraceae bacterium
CGCCCGCCCCGTAGCCTTCCGGCGCTGTGCGCGCCGTCCTGATCGCCCTCGCCGTCCTGCTGTTCCTCGGCATCTCGCTGCTCGTCGCCCGCTGGCTGAACGTCGACACCATCGAGCGGGGCAAGGTGGTCGACGTGCTCGAGGCGCAGCTCGCCGGAGACGCCGACGCGATGTTGCGTGAGATCGCGTGTCCCGACGCGCGCTGCGAGGCGGTCGTGCGCGAGAACGCGCGGACGCTGAAGCAACCCGGCAAGCTCGAGGTCGTCCGCTACGACTCGCCGACGACGCACGCCCTCGGCGGAGCGTCGGGGCCGGTCCGCGTCGTGTGGCAGGCGCCGGGCCGCCTGCCGACGGTGCAGTGCGTCCTCGTCGAACGCGACGGAAATGCGGTGACGGGGGCGTCCGTTACCCTCAGGCGCCTCAGCGCGCCGATCGGCCGAGAGTCCAGCTGTCCGTAGGGCGACGGCGCGACCTTGGCGCCTGGCGCGTGTTCTCACCCCCGGCATGACACACCCCCGCACGCTCCTCACCCTGCTCGTCGCCGCGCTGGCGACCCTTGCCGTCACCTCCTCCGCGCACGCGCAGAGCGGCATCACCAAGACCGGCCTCGGCTACGAGACCGGCCCGAGCAACCGGCTGCTCATGGGCGGCGAGTGGCTGTTCCGCCTCGACAAGGCCGGTGTGGGGGACTCCCAGGGCTTCCAGCGCAACACCAGCCGCGCCGGCTGGGCGCCGACGACCGTCCCGAACGCGTGGAACGCGACGGACACGAGCGTCGAGTCGATGAGCGGGACGATCGGGTGGTACCGCAAGGACTTCAAGCTGCCGAGCGCGGCCAAGCGCTTCAGCTACGTCGTGCGCTTCGAGTCGGTGAACTACCGCGCGAAGGTCTGGCTCAACGGCAAGCCGATCGGCGGCCACACCGGCGCCTACCTGCCGTGGGAGATCCGCCTGCCCGCGGGCTACCTCAAGCGCGAGGGCACCAACAGCCTCGTCGTCCGCGTCGACAACCGTCGTCAGCCCACGGACTTCCCGCCGTCGGGCCTCACGACGACCGGCGTGCCGACCGGTGGCTGGTGGAACTACGGCGGCCTCCTGCGCGAGGTCTACCTGCGGCAGATCGACCGGGTCGACATCAACACCGTTGTCGTCCGCCCCGAGCTCGAGTGCGCGTCGTGCAACGCGAAGGTCTTGATCCGGGCGACGCTGCGCAACTACAGCGACGACGCCCAGCGGGTCACGGTCAGCGCCTCGTTCGGCGGGATGAAGCTGAAGATGGGCGGCGGGGTCGTCTCGCCGAAGAAGTTCGCGACGTTCTCGCGGACGATCACGGTGAAGAACCCGCGGCTCTGGGCGCCCGGCAGCCCGAACCTCTACACGACCCGCATCAACGTGCGCGGGAAGGGTGAGAAGGCGCTGAAGGTCGGCTGGCTCGTCAAGGCGGGCATCCGCTCGATCAAGGTCTCGAACGGCCATCTCCTGCTGAACGGCAAGGAGCTGAACTTCCGCGGCGTCGGCATGCACGAGGACGACCCGAACCTCGGCTTCGCGATCGGCGACGCGCAGCGCCGCCAGTTCGTCGCCTCGACGAAGGAGCTCGGCGCGACGCTGCTGCGCGGCCACTACCCCTTCCACCCGCAGATCCAGGAGCTCGCCGACGAGGCCGGAATCATGATCTGGTCCGAGATCCCGGTGTACGCGGTCAAGACGCAGTACCTCAAGCAGCGTGCCGTGCGCGAGCTGGCCGCCAAGGAGCTCGAGGACAACATCGAGGCCAACCAGAACCACCCGTCGGTGATCACCTGGTCGGTCGGCAACGAGCTGTCGTCGCGCCCGGGCCCGGTGCAGGGCTACTACATCCAGCGCGCCGCCCGGCAGGCGAAGAAGCTCGATCCGACGCGCCCCGTGAGCATCGCGGTCGCCGGCTACCCGAGCGCGGGCTGCCAGAGCGAGTACGGCCCCGTCGACATCGTCGGCATCAACGAGTACTTCGGCTGGTACCCGGGCCCGAACGGCGTGATCGCCGACCGGGAGTCGCTGTCGCCCTACCTCGACAGCGTCCGCGCGTGCTACCCGAACAAGGCGATCGTCATCTCCGAGTTCGGCGCCGAGGCGAACCGCAACGGCCCGATCGAGGAGAAGGGCACGTACGAGTTCCAGCAGGACTTCGTCCGCTTCCACCTCGGCACGTACGCGGCGAAGCCGTGGCTGTCGGGCGCCGTGTGGTGGGGCCTGAAGGAGTTCCGCGTGCGCCCGAGCTGGGACGGCGGCAACCCGCGGCCGAACCCGCCGGTCCATGAGAAGGGCCTGCTGCGCTTCGGCGACAACTCGAAGAAGCCCGCCTGGTTCGACATGCAGCAGCTGTACTCGCAGACCGTGCAGCTGCGGTCGGTCGACCGCTGATCAGCGCGTGACCGTGACGTTCCGGGACGTGTCGGCGGGGTTCCCGGCGGCGGTGGTGTAGCTCGCCACCAGTCGCAGCGAGAGCCGGCCGGCGCCGCGCAGCGCCGCCCTGCCCTCGGCGTTGAGCGTGAAGGTCACCGCGCGCACGCGGCCGGGCCGCGGGGTGAGGAACCGCGTCCCGAAGACCGTGCCGTCGGCCTTCGCGCGCAGGGTGTAGCCGGCGCCCTTCGAGGCGTCGGCGCTGGGCAGGTCCTCGACGAGGAACGTGACCTTCCCGCTGCTCGCCTTTGCGCGGTTGGCGACGCGGCGGACCGTGATCCGCTGCGTCGTCGTCGAGGCGGCCGGTGCCGTCTGCCGGACCGTCACGTCGAGTGCGAGCCGGCCGCGGCGCGCGAGCTCGCGCCGGGCGCCCGCCGGAAGCGTGAGCTGCACGAAGGCGATTCGCCCTGGGGCGACGGAGAACTGCCGGGCACTCAGCGTGAGCTTCTTCCTCGCCGCCGCGCGGGCGTTCAGCGACTGGACGGTCCGGGCGCCGACGGTGCCGGCGCACGCGCCGGTGGCGTCGACGGGGCAGAGGATCGGGACGCCGACGCTCTTCTGCCCGCTCAGGCCGGCGATCTCCCTCACCGGGCCGAAGCCCGCCGCGCCGGCCGGCAGGATCGGGGGTGCAGTGGCGCCGGGGACGGCCACGGGGGCTCGGCACTGCGCCGCTTTCGCGACCGGCCGGGCGCGGATCGTGGCATCGGTGGAGCACGAGTCCTGGGTCTCGTCGCCGAAGCCGTCTCCGTCTGCATCGGGCTCGAGGTCGGCCTGGACGAGCGGGTACATCCCGAAGAACCCGCTGTTGAGCGGCTGCTCCTGGCCCGTGCGCATGGCGGGCCACCATGCGGAGGACCTGACGCTGCCCTGGTCGGTGTAGACGCCCGTGTCGTGCACGGGGATCTGGACTCCGGAGGGTGCCAGCACGCTGATCGCGAGGTAGTCGACGGTCTCGATGGGCTCGCCGGTCACCACGCTCACCGTGTTGCCCACCGGCAGCCGCGTGTCGATCTGCGTGACCTGGTTGGGGGCAGGGGTGAACACCTGGCTCTCGGACATCGCCCGGCAGCAGATGGTCCCGCCGCCGGCGCCGACCTGGGAGCGCAGGTTGCCCAGGACGACTGCGGCCATCGGGCCCGTCGGCGAGCCCGCGCGCACGCGCACCCGCACGATGACCCACTGCCCTCGCGGCACCTGGGAGGTCCACGTCGGGTTCGCGATGCGGTCGGCGCCGAGCCAGGTGCAGCTGCTCGCGCCGGTGAACTGCGAGCCGGGCCCCTGGAAGCCGAAGAGGCTCGGGGAGCGATCACAGCCGGCCTGCGCGTTGGCGGGCCGGTCCAGGGGTGCGCCGATGGTGACCGCGGCGGACGCGCTTCCCGGCACGGTGAGTGCTGCGGCGAGGACCGGCAACAGGCGATGGGCAGACCTGCGAAGCATGCGCGGCGACCTCCACGAGACGATGCGCCGAAAGTCCGACCGTACCACCGGGGCGGGGCGAGGGCCGAAACTCCTGCGCGCTTGCGCTACCCTCGACCGTCGCTATGTCCTCCACCGCCACCAAGCTTCCCATCGCCGCCCGCGACGTCAGCGGCGGCTCTCGCTCCGTGCGCCGCCTGCGCCGCAGCGGCCGTGTTCCCGGCGTCCTCTACGGCGGTGAGGGCGAGCCGCTCGCCTTCGACGTCGACGCCCGCGAGCTCCGTATCGCCCTGGCCTCCTCCGGCGCCGTGCTCGAGCTCTCGCTCGGCGACGAGTCCCGCACCGCCGTGCTCAAGGAGGCCCAGCACCACCCGGTGACCGGCGCCACCACGCACATCGATCTGGTGCGGGTCCGCCTCGACGTGGCGATCACCGCCACCGTCCCGGTCGAGGTCACCGGCTACGAGAACGCGCCCGGCATCAAGGAGGGCGGCGTCCTCGAGCAGCAGGCCCGCGAGGTCGAGGTCGAGGCGCTCCCGACGTCCGTCCCGGAGTTCCTCACGGTCGACGCGTCGAACGTCGTCATCGGCGACACCGTCTTCGTCTCCTCGATCGAGACGCCCGAGGGCGTGTCGCTCGTCGGTGAGGGTCTCGACGAGGTTGTCCTCTACAGCGTCACCGCGCCGCGCCTCTCCACCGAGGCCGACGAGGGCGTCGAGACCGAGACCGAGGTCGTCGGCGAAGCCGCGGCCGACGCCGGTGGCGACGACTCCGGCGAGTCCGGCGGCGAGTAGCGCCACCCGATGCGGCTGCGGGGGGCCTCAGCGCCCGCCGATTGGCTGATCGTCGGGCTGGGCAATCCGGGTTCCCGGTACGCGGGAACCCGGCACAACATCGGCTTCGACGTCGCCGAGGCACTCATCGAGCGCTGGGACCTCGGCAAGCCGAAGAAGAAGTTCAACGGCCTGCTGGCCGAGGGCCGCGTGGGCGTCGGCGCTGACGCGCCGCGCGTCGCGGTCCTGCTGCCGCAGACCTACATGAACGAGACCGGCCGCTCCGTCGGTCCGGCCCGCGGCGCCTTCAAGGTCGAGCTCGACCGGGTGCTCGTCCTGCACGACGAGATCGACCTGCCGTTCGCCGACATCCGGGCGAGGCTCGGCGGCGGGCTGGCCGGCCACAACGGCCTGAAGTCCCTGAAGGCGCACCTCGGGTCCCCCGACTTCGCGCGGATCCGGATCGGCGTCGGCCGGCCCGACAGCACCGATCCCGAGATCGTGTCGTCGTGGGTGCTCGGGCGGTTCTCCGAGCCGTCCGCGGACGTGCGGGATCTGGTGGATCGCTCGCGCGACATCGCCGAGGATCTCGTGCTCGGTCGCACCACGCTCTAGATTTCGCCTGCATGCGCACCGGCCGTCTCGTCGTGATCCTTCTCGCCATCGGGGCGGTCGCCATCGCGGCGATCGTGTCCATGGGTGGTGGCGACGACGGGGGCGGGTCGAAGGACGCGGGCTCGGCGAAGAGCGCGCCGAGCGACGCGGTGCGCGTGTCGTTCGTCTACTCGCCCGAGAAGGAGCAGCTGCTCAAGCCGCTCGTGGCGTCCTTCAACGAGGAGGGCGTCGAGGTCGGTGGCCGACCGGTGTTCGTCGACGCCGAGATAGTCGCGTCCGGCGCGGCCCAGGCGAAGATCGGCAAGCAGGAGCTGCGCCCGGTCGCCTGGTCGCCGGCGTCGTCGCTGTGGGGCCGGCTCCTGAACTTCCAGGCCGACCAGGAGTGGGCGCCCGCCGACAACGTCTCGATCGTGCGCACGCCCCTGGTCATCGCGATGTGGGAGCCGCTGGCCCAGACCCTCGGCTGGCCGAAGAAGCAGGTCGGCTTCGACCGGATCCTCGAGCTGGCGACCTCCGAGAAGGGCTGGGCGGCCTACGGCAGGCCGGAGTACGGCTCCTTCAAGCTCGGCCACACCAACCCCGACTTCTCCACGTCCGGCCTCTCCGCCGTGGCGGCCGAGTACTACGCCGCGACGGGCAAGAAGGAAGGGCTGACCGTCGCCGACGTCGAGAAGCCCGCGGTCCGCAAGCAGATCCGCGACATCGAGCGTGCGATCGTGCACTACGGCGACACGACGCTGTTCTTCGCCGAGCAGATGCGGCGCTACGGCCCCGCCTACGCGTCGGCCGTCGCGATGGAGGAGGTCACCCTCCTGGACTTCAACAAGGACCGTGGCGGCCAGCCGAAGCTCGTCGCGCTCTATCCGCGCGAGGGCACGTTCGACAGCGACAACCCGTTCATCGTCCTGAACGCCCCGTGGGTCACCGCCGAGCAGAAGCAGGGCGCCGCGGCCTTCCAGAAGTACCTGACCGAGCGCGTGACGCCCGAGGTCGCCGCCAAGGCGGGGTTCCGGCCGGGCGATCCGGACGTCGAGCCGATCGCGCCGATCACCGAGGCGAACGGCGTCGACCCCGACCAGCCCAAGCGCAAGCTCTCGCTGCCCGAGCCGCGCGTCCTCGCGCGCATCAAGTCCGCATGGCGCGAGGATCGCAAGCCGGCGAACATCCAGCTCGTCTTCGACACGTCGGGCTCGATGAGCGAGGAGGGGAAGCTCGAGGAGGCCAAGCGCGGGCTGCGGTCGTTCTTCGAGCAGCTCTCGCCGCGGGACCGGGTCGGCCTCATCGGGTTCAACGACCAGGTGTTCCCGCTCGTCAAGCTCCAGCCGTTCGGGCAGAACAAGGCCGAGCTGCAGCGCACGGTCACCGGCCTCATCCCGGAAGGCCAGACGGCGGCGTACGACGCGATCGGCAACGGCGTCGGCAAGATTCTCTCGCTGCACGACGACACGCGGATCAATGCGGTCGTGGCGCTCACGGACGGCGAGGACAACCAGTCGTCGTCGACGGTCGGCCAGCTCGTCGCGGCACTGGAGAAGCAGTCCGGGCAGGAGGGCGAGGCGGTGCGCGTGTACACGATCGCCTACGGCTCGCAGGCCAACAAGGCGGCGCTGGAGCAGATCGCGCAGGCGTCCGGCGGCAAGGCCTTCACCGGAGACCCGAAGCAGATCGAGGCGGTCTACCTCTCGATCTCGAGCTTCTTCTGATCGGATGCGTTCGAGGGAGGTCACCCGCGGCGATCTGCAGCGCGCGCTCGTGATCAACGCCGCGACCAAGCCGACGGCGATCGGCGTGGGGGCGGCGGTCGCGGTCGGCGGCCTGCTGCTCGGCGCGACGTGGCTCGTGGCGGTCGCGATCGTGGTGTACCTCGCCCTCGCGGCGCTCACGTTCTTCGACGGCGACGAGGCCGAGAAGGTCGGGGACCGGGTGTACGGCCGGGTCCGGGCCGGGGCCGAGCCGCGCAAGCAGCTGGAGACCAAGGATCTGGCCCCGCCGATCCGCGATCAGGTGATCCGGGCGCGGCGCGAGGCGAAGACGGTGCGGGACACGATCGCGGGTGCGTCCCTGTCGTTCAGCGAGGTGGCGGGCGAGGTCGACGGGCTCGTGACGGCGATCGAGACGATCGCGCGCCGGGCCCAGCGGATCTGGAGCTACCTGACGGCGCAGGACGTCGCGGGCCTGGATCGCCGGCTCGCGCAGCTCGAGAGCGCGGGCGGCGTTCCGCAGACCACGGTCATCGCGGCGCTTCGCGAGCAGCGCGCGGCGTTGGAGGAGCTGGGCGACGTGATGAACCGCTCCCTCGCGGAGATGGAGCAGGTCAACGCGCAGCTCGGCGGCATCAACGCGCGGCTCGTGCGGCTCGCCGTGGCCGAGGAGGAGGCCGGGGAGCACGCGCTCGCGGGCGATGTGCGAGACCTGCGCGACCGTCTGGAGGCGACGGCCGCGGGCCTCGAGGAGGCCTACGGCGCAGCGCCGTCCTCGTAGCGTTCTGTATGTCAAAACATACGCTTGTCTGTTACAGTGGTGCGCATGAGCCCCCACGACTGGAACGCGCCCTCCTACGAACGTGTCGCCACCGGCGTTGTCGCCCTCGGCCATGAGGTGCTCGACCGGCTCACGCTCACCGGTGACGAGACGGTGCTCGACGCCGGGTGCGGCGGCGGGGGCGTCACCGAGCAGCTGGTCGCCCGGCTGCCGCATGGCCATGTCATCGCAGTGGACTCGTCGCCGACGATGGTCGAGCTGTGCGCCGCGCAGGTGGGGAACGAGCGGGCGGAGTTCCGGGTCGCCGACCTGACGGCGCTCGAGCTCGGCGCGCCGGTCGACGCGATCCTGTCGACCGCGACCTTCCATTGGATCAGGGACCACGACGCGCTGTTCGCGCGGCTGCACGGCCTGCTCCGACCGGGAGGACGGCTGGTCGCGCAGTGCGGCGGCGACGGCAACGTCGCCGAGGTACGCGCTGCGGCCGCGGCGGTCGGCGAGCAGGAGCCGTTTGCGGCCGATCTCGTCGGCTTCGACCCGTGGCACTTCGCCTCTGCGGAGAACACCGAGCGGCGCCTGCGGGAGGCAGGGTTCCGCGACATCCGGTGCTGGCTGGAGCCGCGCGACGTCGTGACGCACGAGCCCGCGGAGTACCTGCGGACGGTCATGCTCGGCGCCCACCTCGAGCGCCTCGCACCCGAGCACCACGATGCGTTCGTCGAGGCGGTCCACGCCCGGCTGGGCGCCTTCGAGGTGGCGCACTACGTCCGGCTCAACATGGACGCGGTCGCGGAGTTCCCTTCCGCGCACTCCACAGTTAGGCTGTGTTGATCTTGTCGAACCTCAGGTCTCAGCACTGATGGCTACGCGCGCGCTCACCGTCCAGGCACGTGTGGGCGCGGCGCGCCGTGAGGCGACCAGGGAGCGCATCCTGGACGCCGCACGGCAGATGCTCGAGCGCGGCGACTCGGTTTCCGCGCTGACCGTCTCGAAGCTCGCCGCGGAGGCCGAGGTCTCGCGGGCGACGTTCTACCTGCACTTCCCCGACAAGCGCGAGCTCATCGACGCGCTTGCCGCGCCGTCGCGCGAGGAGTGGGAGAGCATCGCCTCCGACGCGCTGAGCGATCCGCACGTCACGCGCGACGAGATCCGCCGGGTCGTCCGCGAGGGCCTGGACAACTGGAGCAAGCACGCCGCGGTGCTCTCGGGCGTCGTCGAGCTGGCGGAGTACGACCCGGAGGTCCGCCAGGGCTGGCGCGCGTCCGTCGCCCACAGCGCGGAGAACAACACGCGGTGGATCGCGGCGTCCCGGCCGGATCTCCCGGAGGAGACCATCCGCGCCCTGGGTGAGCTGCTCGCCTGGGCGGGCGAGCGGTCCGCGCATCAGATGCTCGGTCCGCACAGCCAGGACCCCGCGTGCATCGACGCGCTCACCGAGGCGATGACCGAGCTCTGGTGGCGCCTCACGAGGCCCGAATCGGACACCTCGTAGAGTGAATCGAGCAGGCCCGGCCGCGCTCCGTCGCGGTCGCCGCGCATGCCCGATTCATGTCCCTCCGCACGCTTCTCAGCCATCTCGACGAGTCCCCCGACGCGGTCGCGCTCCAGCGTGACGGCGGCCGGGCGTTCGTCTCCGCCGCCCTGCGGCCGTACGCCATCGCGGCGCTGGCCGACACGCCCGTCGAGCCCAAGCCGACGCTCGTCGTCGCCGGGGACGACCGCCAGGCGCGTGACCTCGCGGCCGACCTGCGGGCATGGCTGCATCCCCGGCCGGTGCGGTTCTACCCGAGCCGCGGCGTCACGTACGAGTCGCATCTCGCACCGCCGGCGCACCTCGTCGGCCTGCGCATCGCCGCCCTGGACGCCCTGACCGACGATCAGGCGCCGGTCGTCGTGGTGTCCGCGGTGGGTCTGTCGGAGAAGGTCCCCGATCCCGAGCTGCGCCCCCACGGCTTCACGCTGAAGGTCGGTGACCTGCTCGATCTCGACGAGGTCGCCGCCCAGCTGACCGCCGCCGGCTACGAGCGGGTCGACCAGGTCGAGGACCGCGGCCAGTTCGCGATCCGCGGCGGGATCCTCGACCTCTACCCGGCCACCGAGGACCGCGCGATCCGCGTCGAGCTGTTCGACATCGAGATCGAGTCGCTGCGGTGGTTCTCCACGTTCACCCAGCGCAGCCTCGGCGATGCGACCGAGGTCGAGGTCTCGCCCGCCGCCGAGCTGGCCCCCGAGCATCGCGAGCTCGCCGAGATCAGCGCCGCCGACGAGGAGCGCCCCGACGTCGCCGAGCTGCTGCCGGTGGACCGCTTCCGGTCCTTCCTCGAGCTCGTGCCCGACGCCGACGTGATCCTTGCCGCCGAGGAGGAGATCGCCCCCGCGCTGCGCGATCACTGGGACGACGTCTGCGCGGCGTTCCACGACGCCGACGCCCACGACCTCTACGTCAAGCCCGACGACGTGCGCGCGCAGCTGGACGAGCGCGCGCGCATCCGGCTCAGCGCGCTGGAGTCCGACCAGCCGATCCAGCTGCGCGCCGCCAGCGCCGACACCGCCGCCCGCTCGCTCAAGGAGGCCGAGGCCGAGCTCGAGAAGCAGGTGCGCTCCGGGTACCGCACGATCGTCACCTGGCCCCAGAAGGGCGAGGGCGACCGGGCCGCGTACAACCTCGCCCGGATCAAGGCCTCGTGGATCGGGGCCGGGGATCCGCCTTCGAATGAACCCGTGCTGCGCTTCGCCCAGGCCCGGCTGCGCGACGGTTTCATCGCGCCGCAGCTGAAGCTCGCCGTCTTCCCGGAGCACCGGCTGATCCGCCGCCGGCGCGCGGACACGTCCCGCTCCGAGCAGCTCGGCGGGCGCAAGCGCGGCGCGCTGCGCTCCTTCACCGATCTGCGGACCGGCGACTACATCGTCCACGAGGACCACGGCGTCGCCCAGTTCGCCGGGTTCGAGACGCGCACGGTCGCCGGCGTCACCCGCGACTACCTGCAGCTGCAGTTCCAGGGCGATGACAAGGTCTTCATGCCGACGGAGCAGCTGGCGAAGATCAGCCGCTACCTGGGCGCCGCCGGGGGCGAGCCGTCGCTCTCCAAGCTCGGCGGCAAGCGCTGGGACAACCTGAAGGCCCGCGCGCGGCGCGCCGCCCAGGAGCTCGCCGGCGAGCTGCTGAACCTCTACGCCGAGCGCAAGAGCCGCAGCGGCCACGCGTTCGATCCCGACACCGAGTGGCAGCAGGAGTTCGAGGGCAAGTTCCCCTACACCGAGACGGCCGACCAGCTGGAGGCGATCGAGCTCGTCAAGACCGACATGGAGGCCGAGCGCCCCATGGACCGCCTGATCTGCGGCGACGTCGGCTACGGCAAGACCGAGGTCGCGCTGCGCGCCGCGTTCAAGGCGGCGGCGAGCGGCAAGCAGGTCCTCATCCTCGCGCCGACGACGATCCTCGCCCAGCAGCACTTCGGCACGTTCTCCGAGCGGCTGCGCGACTACCCCTTCACGATCGACCACGTCTCACGCTTCCGCGGAAGCGCCGAGCAGAAGGCGGCGATCGGCGCGTTCAGCGACGGCAAGGTCGACATCCTCATCGGCACGCACCGCCTGCTGTCCCGCGACGTGCGCGCGAAGGACCTCGGCCTGCTGATCATCGACGAGGAGCAGCGCTTCGGCGTCAAGCAGAAGGAGCTGCTGCGCCAGATGAAGCTGAAGGTCGACGTGATCTCGATGAGCGCCACGCCCATCCCGCGCACGCTGCAGATGTCGCTCGCGGGGCTGCGGGACATCACGACGATCGAGACCCCGCCGGAGGGCCGGCGGCCCGTCAAGACGTTCGTGGGCGAGTACGACGAGGACCTCGTCAAGCAGGCGCTGGAGCGCGAGCACGCGCGCCGCGGGCAGGCGTTCTTCCTGCACAACCGCGTCGACTCGATCGAAGAGACCGCGGAGCGGCTGCGGGCGCTCTGCCCGAACATGCGCTTCGAGGTCGCCCACGGGCAGATGGACGAGCACGAGCTCGAGGCGCGGATGATGGGCTTCCTGCGCGGCGAGGCCGACGTGCTGGTCTCGACCTCGATCATCGAGTCGGGCATCGACATCCCGCAGGCGAACACGCTGATCGTCGATCGCAGCGACCTGTTCGGACTGTCTCAGCTGTACCAGATCCGTGGCCGGGTGGGCCGGAGTCGCGAGCGGGCGTACGCGTACCTGCTGTACCCCAGCCATGCCGCGCTGACGGTGGAGGCGGCCCAGCGCCTTTCGGCGCTCAGCGACTACACCGAGCTCGGGGCCGGCTTCAAGGTCGCGATGCGCGACCTCGAGCTGCGTGGGGCAGGCAACCTGCTCGGCGACGAGCAGTCCGGCCACGTCGCGGCGCTCGGCTTTGAGCTCTACATGCAGATGCTCGACGAGGCGGTCCGCGAGATGGCCGCCGCGCACGGCGAGGGCGAAGAGGAAGCGCCCGAGCCCGTGCGGCTCGACGTCAACGTCGATGCGTATGTCCCCGCGGACTACATCCCGTACGAGCAGGCGAAGATCGACGTGCACCGCCGGATCGCGGGCGCGCGCGAGGTCGCCGAGCTCGGCCTGTTGCGTGACGAGCTCGAGGACCGGTTCGGCGAGATCCCGCAGCCGCTGGCGAACCTCCTCGACCTGCAGGTGGCGCGGATCAAGCTGGGGCGCGCGGGCGCGACGACCGTCAGCTTCAAGGGCGATCGCCTCGCGGTCACGCCGCTCGATCTGACCTCGCACCAGGCCAAGGCGATCCGGGCCGAGATCCCCGGTGCGCTCTACGAATCGGGTCGCAGCCAGCTCTCGGTACGGGTTTCCACGGACCCCCAGCAGCGCTTCCCCGCGGTCATCCGCGCGGCCGATGTGCTCCTCGCAGCCGTCAGCGAAGAGCCCGTCGCCGCCTAAATCACCGCTCAAAGTTGATGAAGCTTCGGTAAAGAAGCGCTATTCGGGCCGTTTTGGGGTGTTGGTACTCGCTACTATCGCCCACGGTCCACTACCCGGATAGGTCATGTCCCTTACTCGTCTTCCCCTGGCGCTTGGCGCCTTTTTTGTGCTCGCAATCGGTGTGTTGTTCGCCGGTTGCGGCGAGAGCGTGCCTGGTAACGGCGTCGCCAAGGTCTCCGACGCAGAGGGAGACGGGGTGGTAACGACCGAGGACTTCAACCACTGGATGACGATCGCGGCCAACCGCAGCGGTCAGACCCCGGGCTCCGCGCCGATCGCCGTGCCGGACCCGCCGGACTACACCAAGTGCGTCGCCAACAAGAAGAAGACCGCGCCCAAGCCCGCCAAGGGCCAGCCCAAGACCACTGACACGCAGTACAAGGCGCAGTGCAAGCAGGAGTGGGAAGGGCTGCGCGACCAGGTCCTCGGCTTCCTCCTCGCCGCCCAGTGGGTCAAGGGCGAGGCCGCAGAGCAGGACATCGAGCTGAACAAGAAGGAGCTCGACAAGGCCTTCGCGCAGCAGAAGAAGCAGGCCTTCCCCAAGGACGCGGACTACAAGAAGTTCCTCAAGGAGTCCGGCTCCACCGAGGAGGACATCCGGTTCCAGCTCGAGATCGAGCAGCTCCAGAAGAAGCTCGTCGACAAGATCACCAAGGGCAAGAACAAGGTCACGAACGAGCAGATCGCGGCCTACTACAAGAAGAACCAGGCCCAGTTCGCGACGCCTGAGAGCCGCGACCTCCTCGTCATCCTGACGAAGACCAAGGCGCAGGCCGACAAGGCGAAGGCGGCCCTGGACTCCGGCGAGAGCTGGGCGGCCGTCGCGAAGAAGTACTCGATCGACGAGGCCTCCAAGGGCACGGGCGGCAAGCTCGCCGGCGTCACGCAGGGCCAGCAGGAGAAGGCCCTCGACGACGCGGCCTTCGCCGCCAAGAAGGACGTCACCGGCGGCCCGATCAAGACGCAGTTCGGCTACTACGTCTACCGGGTCACGAAGATCACCAAGAAGGACCAGCAGGACCTGAAGGAGGCGACGCCCACCATCAAGTCGCTGCTGCAGTCGCAGAACCAGCAGAAGGCGCTGGATTCGTTCGTCAAGGACTACCGCAAGAAGTGGAAGGAGCGGACGAACTGCAAGGACGACTTCACGATCCAGGACTGCAAGAACGCCAAGGCGCCGAAGACCGGCACCACCGGCGCCGCCGCGCAGACCCCGCAGCCGTCGGCCCCGCCGGCGCAGCAGGCGCCGCCCGCGCAGACGGCTCCGTAGAGGGCCTGACCTGACCAGATGGCTTCAGCGAGCAGCGTGCCTTGGCGCGCTGCTCGTGGTCGTTCTGGTGCCGTTCGCGTGGGCGGACGGTGCGCCGACGGACGTCATCGCGACGGTGGAGGGGCAGGCGCCGGTGGACCGCGCGCTGTACGACCATTGGGCGACGATCGCGACGAGGCGGGGCACGGAGCCGATCAAGGCGCAGGAGCTGCGTGAGCAGGTCCTCGGGTTCCTGCTGGCCTCGCGCTGGGTTGCCGGCGAGGCGGCGGAGCGCGGGATCGCCGTCACCCCGCAGGAGATCGACGAGGCCTTCGCCGAGCAGAAGGAGCAGGCGTTCCCGAAGGAAGCGGACTTCAAGAAGTTCCTGAAGGAATCGGGTTCCACCGAGGCGGATATCCGGTTCCAGCTGGAGATCGAGCAGTTGCAGTCGCGGCTGGTCAGGCAGCTCATGGCGGGCGTTCCCGCACTGACGCCTGGCGAGATCGAGCGGTTCTACCGTGCCAACCGCGGGCTGTTCTTCACGCCGGAGAGCCGTGACATTCGCATGGTGCGCACCAAGCGCCGTGCCACGGCTGCCCTCGCGCGCCGGGAACTCGAGGCCGGCGCATCCTGGCGCTCGGTTGCACGCCGGCATTCGATCGACAGGGCGACACGCAAGCGTGGCGGCCTCCAAGAAGGGATCACCGAGGACGAAGGGGAGGCGGCGATCTTCCGTGCCCGACGGTCGGTGCTCACCGGCCCGGCGAAGATCCGTGGGGGGTACCTCGTGTTCGAGGTTCGCCGCATCGTCCCCGCGCGGCAGGAGTCCCTCAAGGAGGCGACGCCGACCATCAAGTCGCTGCTGACATCCCGGAAGGAGCAGCAGGCCCTCGAGACGTTCGTAACCGCCTACCGGGCGAAATGGAAGGCCCGCACGAGCTGCATGGCCACGCACACGATCAAGGACTGCGGCGCCACGCTGCCGCCTCCCGCTCCGCCTGCGTAAGCTTCGCGCGCGTGAGCCGGGCCGACACGACCGAGGCGCTGGGCCGCCTGGACGAGCTGACGCGCCGACTTCGGGTCGAATGCCCCTGGGATCGTGAGCAGGACGAGAAGTCGATCGTCCCGCACACCGTCGAGGAGGCCTACGAGCTCGCCGACGCCGCGAACGCGGGCGACGACGGCAAGATGCTCGACGAGCTGGGCGACGTGCTGTTCCAGGTCGTCTTCCTCTCGCTGCTGCTCGAGGAGCGCGGCGCAGGGGATCTCGAGCAGGTCGCCGAGCACGTGCGGCAGAAGCTCATCCACCGCCATCCGCACATCTTCGGCGAGACCGAGGTCGCGGATGCCGATGAGGTCCTGCGCAACTGGGACCAGATCAAGGCCGAGGAGCCGGGCCGCGAGCGCGGCATCTTCGGAGAGGTCCCCGAGAACCTTCCCGCCCTGCTGCACGCCCGCAAGGTGCAGCGCCGGGCGAAGTCGGCCGGTGCGGCACCGGTCGACGACGAGCGTGACGCCGCCTTCGAGGAGGTCGGCGACCTGCTGTTCAATGCCGTCTCGCTCGCGCGGCGGCTGAAGATCGACCCCGAGCTCGCGCTGCGCGCGGCCTCGGCGCGCTATCGCGCCGATGTCGAGTCCGGCGCGGCCACCGACTGACGAAAGACCCCAAGGAGCACCGAGCCACCCATGAGCAAGATCGAACGCGTTCACGCCCGCCAGATCCTCGATTCGCGCGGGAACCCGACCGTGGAGGTCGAGCTCGCGCTGACGTCCGGCGCCACCGGCCGCGCGGCGGTCCCGTCCGGCGCCTCGACCGGCGAGTTCGAGGCGACCGAGCTGCGCGACGGCGGCGATGCGTACGGCGGCAAGGGCGTCACCCAGGCTGTCGGCAACGTCAACGGCGAGATCGCCGAGGCGATCAAGGGCGACGATGCCGCCGATCAGGTCGGCCTCGACAACAAGCTCATCGCGCTCGACGGCACGCCCAACAAGTCCCGGCTGGGCGCCAACGCGATCCTGGGCGTCTCGCTCGCCGCCGCGCACGCGCAGGCGGCCGAGGAGCGGCTGCCCCTGTGGAAGTACCTCGGCGGCGAGAGCGCGCACGTGCTGCCCGTGCCGATGATGAACGTCCTCAACGGCGGCGCGCACGCCGACAACAAGGTGGACTTCCAGGAGTTCATGGTCATCCCGTGCGGCGCACCCACCTTCAGCGAGGCCCTGCGCATCGGCGCGGAGGTCTTCCACGCGCTGAAGGGCACGCTGAAGAAGGCCGGCCTGAACACCGCGGGCGGCGACGAGGGCGGCTTCGCGCCGGACCTCGGCTCCAACGAGGAGGCGCTGCAGAAGCTCGTCGAGGCGATCGGCGCCGCCGGCTACACGCCCGGCGAGGACGTCGCGATCGCGCTGGACCCGGCGACGAGCGAGATCTACTCCGACGGCGTCTACGACCTCGAGCACGAGGGCCGGAAGCTGTCCTCCGAGGAGATGGCCTCCTACTGGGCCGAGCTCGCCGGCAAGTACCCGATCCTCTCGATCGAGGACGGCATGGACGAGAACGACTGGGACGGCTGGAAGATCCTCACCGACAAGATCGGCGAGACGGTTCAGCTGGTCGGCGACGACCTGTTCGTCACGAACCCCGAGCGCCTGTCGCGCGGCATCGAGCTGGGCGTCGGCAACTCGATCCTCATCAAGGTCAACCAGATCGGCACGCTGACCGAGACCTTCGAGGCGATCAAGATCGCCCGCCAGGCGGGCTACACCGCGGTCATGTCGCACCGCTCGGGCGAGACCGAGGACACGACGATCGCGGACCTCGCTGTCGCCACCGGCTGCGGCCAGATCAAGACGGGCGCCCCGTCGCGCTCCGATCGCGTGGCGAAGTACAACCAGCTGCTCCGTATCGAGGAGGCGCTGGGCGGCGACGCCGTGTATCCGGGGCGCAGCGTCTTCCGCTCGTAGGTGCTGCGACCGGGGGCGTGCGCATTGTCCGTCGCCTGACGAACCACAATGCTCACACCCCCAGCGTTGCGAACAGCTGAGGGGCGAAGGTCCGTGCACGCAGCTGCCGGCGCGTGACGCGCATCGTGCGCAGCCCGACCGCGAGCAGGTCGTTGTCGCGGGCGCGGTCGTTCTCCATGTTCGCGCGGCGCTCGTGCGCGGAGCGGCCGTCGGTCTCAAGCAGGACGCCGTGGTCGGCCCAGAAGAAGTCGGCCCGGTACCGCCGGCCCGTGTGGCCGAACAGCTCGAACTGACAGACGAACGGCGGCACGCCGAGGGCGTCGAGCCGGACCAGCGCCTCCTCTTCGAGCGCCGTCTCGGTACGACGATTGCGGGCGGCGTCCGGGTCGATGAGGGCGAGGTTGCGCGCGCCTGGGTGGCCGGGGTAGGCGCGTCGGGCAAGGCGGACGTCGTCCTCGCTGAGCAGGCGGTGGAACAGCGTCTCGGCGACGATGCGCTCCAGGCGGCGGCCATGCACACCGACGGCAAGATCGAGAAGCACACGACGAGGCTCCGTGACCGGAAGGCCGCGTACCCGGACGACGGGGAGCTCCACGCGCGTGCGATGGACGACGAGGCCGGGTCGCGACCGCGCGTGGCCCATCGTCGTGACGTGGTGGGCCGTGGCGGGACGTTTCGCCATGGCGAGGAGCTCGGCCGCCGACCAGTGGCTGAGGAGCGCGCGGCCGGGGATCGACAGCACGACAGCCGCGCGGAGGGCGTCGTCGGTGATCACCGGGCTCAGCGCATAGACGCGCGGCGCGACCTCGAAGAGGGTGAGGGCCCGCACGCGGTGGGTGATCCCACTGGGGCCGAGCCCGGCGGCGACGAGTTGCTCGTGCTTGATGACTCCGCGCTGCCGGCGGCAGACGGCGACGATGCGCGCCTGGGTGTGCGCATCCTGGTTCGTGTGGGGAAGGACAATGCTCACACCCCCGGACACTGCAGACGCACGTGTGCCCTATGAGCGGAGCCTTGCAACAAAACTGCGGAGGCCGGCAGGAGGACCACCAGCGCTGTCGAACGACCGACCTGTGACCGCTGTCCCCACCTCACGCATCCGCTGGGACCGGGTCGGGCGCCTCGCGCTCATCCTGGTCCTCCTGTTCATCCTGACGCTCTACGCCAGACCGCTGAAGTCGTACTGGTCGTCTTGGCAGGAGGCCAAGGCGAAGCGCGCGGAGGTGAGCCACCTGCAGAAGGAGAACCAGGAGCTGCGTGCCCGCCGGGCCGCACTGAGCAGCCCGGGCGCGCTCGAGGCCGAGGCGCGGCGCCTGGGGATGGTCAAGCAGGGTGAGCGCGCGTACTCGCTGAAGGGTCTGCCGGAAGGCCCGTAACCAGCGGACGGTCAGATACCCTTCACCGCATGTCGAGCGCTGCGGCAGGGACCGCGTGGCCGCAGTTCCGCCAGCACCCGGGCCGACCTTCGGGGCTCCGAGTGTTCGGGGTCATCATCCTGGCCCTCCTGATCGAGAGCTTCGTCACCCGCCTCGTCGCCTTCCCCGTGCCCGGCCTGCTCGAGAGCGATGGCTCAGACCGCGGGAATGGCTCTTTCACCCCCGACGGCACGGCATCCGCGCTGGCGAACGGGGCGTGGGGCGTCGTGCAGGTGGCCGCGGTGGTTGGGTTGCTCTGGCTCCTCTTGCCGAAGCGCCCGGCGCGGGTCTGCTGGATCCGCGTTGCCCTGACCATCGGGCTGGGCTACGGGACCGTTCTGCTCGTCGCCGAGCTGGATCCGCTGCTGGCCCTGATCACTGCCATCGCGATCGTGCCGACCCTGCGATGGGCGGTCTACACGGAGGTGGGCGGTGTCCGCGCGCCCCTCGCGCCGCGACATCGGAGGCTCCTCGCGGTGCTCTCGGGGGCGCTCGTCGGCGCGTGCCTCGCGGGAACCGTGGCATACGGGCTCCTGCACCCGATCGAGGTGGCGGGAATCGAGACGAGACAGTCGACGACAGTGGCCAAGACGCCGCTTGAGGTCACCATGCCCTGGATGTACAACAAGGGCATCACGGAGCTCCGCGTCCTCGCGATCGAGCCTGGTGAGCAGCAAGGCAAGGCGCTCAGACTCGCGAGCGTTCGGATCATGCCCGACTTCGGTTGGCACACCCGGCCGTTCACTCCCTTCGAGCTTCGCGCGGGGAACGACGACAGCCCCGCGATCCTGCTGCGTTTCTCCCGGGCCGGCTGCACGCCTGGTGCATCGAGTCGTGTCGAGAGCGTGCGCATCCGGTATGACCTGTACGGCGAGCGCACGATGGCCATACCGCTCGATCCTCCCCTCCTTCTGCACTGCTGAGCGGCGCGCTAGCCTGCCACGCCGTGGCAGACGTCGAGCGGGCTCTGGAACAGTGGCGGGAAGGCGAGCAGCGGGTCGACGCGCTCCCCGACGACCGCCTGCGCGGCCGCGCGCACGACATCGTCGCCAAGGCCCTGATCGAGCTCCGGCGGCGCCTCGGCGGCGCGTTCACGATCGAGGAGCTCGCCGACCTCTACGGCCAGGGCACGGACTGGCTGGTGCAGCTCGCCAGCGAGCTCGCGCCCGACGATCCGCAGCTGTGGGACCCCCGGCTCATCGCCGACGCGACGTTCGCGCGCTACGTCCGCAGTGCCCGCGACTTCGCGGGCGGCCGCATCCTCTAGCCGCCCTCGGGCACCGGCATCTGCCGGAAGAGCGCCGTACGGCCCACGGGGGCGTACCCGAGCGAGGCGTAGAGGTCCTTGGGCCAATCCTCGTCGTCGGCGACGATAAACAGGAGGTCCGGGTCGAGGTCGAGCCCTGCCTGGGTCGCTGCGGTCACCACAGCGCGCCCGTAGCCGCGTCTGCGCCACGGTTCGAGGACGACGACGTCCTCGACCTGGGCGACGCCCTCGTGGTGCCACAGACGGCAGTACGCGACGACCTCGTCGGCCTCGTGGACGGCGAACCAGCGATCTTCGACCCCGGACCCCGATTCGAGGTTGTGGCGCAGGACCTGCTCGGCCGACTCGGGGTCCTTGCCCCAGGGCTCGCTCGTCACGTACGCCGTGATCGCGGCCTGGATCGCACTCACGGTCGGCTCCTGGACGGGGACGGACGGCGCCGGCAGGGTCGCCGGGCCGGTGTAGGCCATGACCAGCTCGACGTCGCGGTACCAGCCCGCCAGGTCGAAGGCGGGGGAGAGGCGCTGCCAGTCCTCCTCGTCGAGCACGGCGATCGCGCGGTGGTAGAGATCCTGCGGGGCCTGGTGCTCACGCGCCAAGGCGACGAGCCCGGCGAACGACGCGTCGGCCGCATCGTTGATCCACAGGCGGTTGCGATTCCAGACCAGGTTCAGCTCCGGGTCGCTGAACAGCAGGCCGCCCGGGATCGGCTCGACCCGGCAGATGGCGCTGCGCGTCAGGCGCTCGAAGGCGAGCGCCTGCGCGAAGGCTGGATCGCGAGGGCGGCTACTCGTCGTCGTCGGAGGAGTCGTCATCGGCGGGCGCCTCTCCGGCGCGGCGGATGATGATCTGCTCCTCTTCGACGATCACCTCGACCGGCCGGTGCCCGGCCCAGTGCTCGGCGTAGACCGCCGAATCGGCGACGCCCGGGTCCAGCCACAGGCCGTACCCCTCGTCACCGTGATCGAAGGTTCCCTCGAAGGTGGTCTCCGAACTCTTGCCGCGGCGACCGCGGCCTCCGCGACGCCCGCGGCGGCGCTTGCGCGCTCCGCTGTCGTCGTCGTCGGATTCCGGCTCGTCCTCGCCGGCAGCTTTTCGCGCAGCAGCCTCTTCGGCGAGACGCGCCTCTTCCTCCGCGCGAGCGGCCTCAGCGGCCTCGAGCTCGGCGGCGATGAGCGCGTCGTCTTCCGCACGGAGGTCGATCTCGTCGTCGAAATCGGCAGGTGAGGCACCGTTGGTGGCCTCCTCCGCGGGCGCGAGATCATTCTCGCGCTTGAAGGCTTCGATCTGCTGGACAGTGACTTCCAGCTGGTGCGCGATCCAGGCGTCCGTACGGCCCTGGCGGACCCAGGCGCGGATCTGATTGAGGTGGGGGCGCAGTGAACGTCGTGGCATGACCCGGCCGGAGGCTACAAGAAAGGGCCCCCGGACCCGCCCGTCATCGGGCCGGTGCGCCGAAGTTCGGGTTTCCGAGTGTTTGCGAGGAAGCGTCGAACATGGTTGAGTAACGCGATCTGGCACGGGAGGTGCCCTAGTCCATGCTCGTCCTCACACGCAAGTCCAATCAGTCCATCATGATCGGCGACGACATCGAGGTGTCGGTGCTCTCGATCATGGGGGAGAAGGTCCGGATCGGTATCCAGGCCCCGCGTGACATCCCCGTCTTCCGCAAAGAGGTCTACCTGGAGATCCAGGAAGAGCGGGAGAAGGTCTCAGCTCGCGTCGAGGTCGACGCCGCGCTCGAGAAGATGGGCCGCGGCGAGTAGCCGCTAGCCCATCACGGTCAGCAGCGCCCACCACATCGCGAACGCCACCAGAACGGCGGTCGCGAGGAGCACGAGCACGAGCACCACGAAACGCAAGGTCCCCTTGCGGTGCGTGTCCTCGATCCGGCGGCGCTGGGTGCGCTGAATCGCCTGGCGGCGGAGCGCGTCGCGGCGAGCGCGGTCGGCCTCCGCGGCTGCGGCGAATCGGGCTTCGAAGTCGGCGGACGACTCGCGAATCTTGGTTGCCATCGGTTATGAGGGTATCGCGATTTCGGTCTGATCTTCAGCTCGGGGGCGCGACTCCGCGCACGAACGCGCGAAGCGCACCGCGCCCATCGGGGTCGCGACGCCCGGCCTCGAGCTCGCCCAGAGCCACCTCCGCGACCATGCTGACCAGCAGGCGGGCGGAGGCTCCCGGGTAGTCGACCCCGAGCTGCTGCAGCTCCGGTTCGGCCGCTGCCGCGAACCCGACGTGCCGGGCTGCGGCCACCTCGGCGAGCACGCCGTCGGTGCGCGCCTCGAGCAGCAGTGCCTTGACGGACAGGTCGCGCAGGCACGCGTCGAGGTAGGCCTCGATGCTCGCCCACAGCCGCGGTTCGCCGGGTTCGGCGTCCGCCTGCGCCGCGGCGACCGCGGCGTCGATCCGGTCATAGAACCGGGTGTGCAGTGCGCGGATGAACGCATCCCGACCTCCGAAGTGGAGGTAGAAGGTGCCCTTCGCGACGCCCGCCTGCGCGGTCACCCGGCTGATGCTCATTGCCGCGAGGCCGCCCGAGGCAGCGAGCGTCTCGCCGGCCTCGAGGAGCGCCTCACGCGTGCGCTGGGCGGGGGAGAGGCCGACGGCGGAGGCGTCCATGGGGCTTCATGGTAGACGGAATGACCGCATGGTCATAATATGACCGCACGGTCATATTGCGTCCGAGAAGGAGCCGGTCATGCCCCAGGTCGAAACCCGCAGCGGTGCCATCGCCTACCGAGAGCAGGGAAGCGGCCCGCCTGTCGTCCTGCTCCCGTCGGGAGCGCACACGATGCGCGACTTCGACCCGATCGCCCCGGCGCTCGCCGGCTACCGCACGATCGCGATCGACTGGCCCGGCCACGGCGCGTCCGGCCCGCCGGCCGACGGGGCCGCGTCGCCCACGGGCTTCGCCGATGCCGCGGAGGACGTCGTCGCCGAGCTGGCGCCGGAGGGTGCCGTCGTCCTCGGCAACTCCGTCGGCGGCTTCTCGGCCGCCCGGATGGCAATCCGGCGGCCCGAGCTCGTCCGCGCGCTGGTGCTGGTCGATACGGGCGGGTTCCTTCCGAGGAGCCTCCAGGTGCGCGCGTTCTGCGCGGTCATGGGCCGTCCCGCGCTCCTGCGCCGGATCTATCCGCAGTTCGCGACCCGCTACATGCGCGCGCAGCGCGCCGAGGACCGGCACATCCTGGAGGCGACGCTCGCCGACATGCGCGATCCGACGCTCGTCCAGACCGTGGCGTCCCTGTGGCGTGGGTTCGCGGGCCCCGAGCATGACCTCCGCGCCGACATCGGGCGGATCACGGCGCCCACGCTCGTCGTGTGGGGGACGAAGGATCCGGTCATCCCGGTGAAGGTCGGTCGCGAGATCGCGGCCCAGCTGCCGGACGCCCGCATGCTCGAGTTCCCGACCGGCCACGTGCCGTTCGCCTCGGCGCCCGAGGCATTCGGCACCGCGCTGCGGGGCTTCCTGACCGAGGTGCTCGCGGAGGCGCCCGCGAGGGACGCGGTCAGCCTATGAGCAGGCGCGCCATAGTCCCCGGTCGGCCTCGCGCGCCGAGGCCGCCAGGTCCCGGAAGTCCTCGGCGTGGGCGACGTTCGGGGGGATCGTGAGGGGCGTGGCGTATCCCTCGCGGACGAGCGCTTCGTTGACGAACAGGCCGTCGCGCTCGCGGTAGACGTAGGCCAGGAGGCGGCCGTAGCGGTCCCGCTCCTCGGCGTCGGTCTCGAGCCGGACCTCTTCGTCGGCGACCAGCTCCGCGTTGCGCGCCGACGCGGCCTTCGCGTAGCACTGGACCGGCTTGCTCGGGTGCACCGATTCGGGGGTGTCGACACCGATGTAGCGGACCTTCTCCTTCACGCCCGAGGGCAGCATCACGTGGATCGTGTCGCCGTCGACGACGCGGACCACGCGACCAGTCCCCGCGGAGACCGGGTCGGCACCACCCGAGAACGCCGTGGTGCCGCCGCCGATGGCGAGGGCCACGACGATGAGCAGAACGAGAAAGCGCCCGGACATGCCCCCAACGTAGGAGGCGCGCCGGGCGCTGTGCACAGGTTGTTGCGGTCTCTACGCGATGGTGACTTCGTCGGAGAGGTAGACGTCCTGGATCGCGTGCAGGAGCGCCACGCCCTCGTCCATGGGGCGCTGGAACGCCTTGCGGCCCGAGATGAGGCCCGCGCCACCCGCGCGCTTGTTGATGACCGCGGTCTTGACGGCCTCCGCGAGGTCGGTCGCGCCCGAGGACGCGCCGCCGCTGTTGATCAGCGGTGAGCGGCCGAGGTAGCAGTTGATGACCTGCCAGCGGGCGAGGTCGATGGGGTTGTCGGTCGTGAGCTTCTCGTAGACCAGCTTGTGGGTCTTGCCGAAGCCCGCCACCGCGTTGTAGCCGCCGTTGTTCTCCGGCAGCTTCTGCTTGATGATGTCCGCCTCGATCGTGACGCCGAGGTGGTTCGCCTGGGCCGTGAGGTCCGCGGCGGTGTGGTAATCGACGCCGTCGACCTTGAAGCCGGGGTTGCGCAGGTAGCACCAGAGCACGGTGAACATGCCGAGGCGGTGCGCCTCCTCGAAGGCTCGCGCGATCTCGACGATCTGGCGGTTGCTCTCCGGCGAGCCGAAGTAGATCGTCGCGCCGACGCCCGCCGCGCCGAGGTCCCACGCGCGCTGGACCGAGGCGAACTCGACCTGATCGAAGGTGTTCGGGTACGTCATCAGCTGGTTGTGGTTCAGCTTGACGATGAACGGGATCTTGTGGGCGTACTTGCGGCTCACCGAGCCGAGGATGCCCAGCGTCGAGGCGAAGGCGTTGCAGCCGCCCTCGATGGCGAGCTCACACAGGTTCTCGGGATCGAAGTAGATGGGGTTCGGCGCGAAGGAAGCCGCGCCCGAGTGCTCGATGCCCTGGTCGACCGGCAGGATCGACACGTAGCCCGAGTTCGCCAGGCGGCCGGAGCCGAAGAGCGTCTGCAGGTTGCGCAGGACCTGCGGGTTGCGATCGGTGATCGAGTACACGCGGTCCACGAAGTCGGGACCGGGCAGGTGCAGGTTGTCGGCCGGGAAGGTCGGCGACTTGTAGGTCAGTAGACCGGAATCGTCGCCGAGCAGCTCCTCGAGGCGACTGGTCGTCAGTTCAGCGGTGGCCACGCTCATCCTCCAGATGATCAAGTCTCGCTTGGTTTCTCCGCCGAAGTCTACGTAGGGAAGGCCGATCCGGCGGGTACGCTGCCCACCGGAATGGAGCACCACTTCAGCGGCCCGAGCTATTCCCTGGGCGTCGAGGAAGAGCTGATGATCGTCGACGGGGAGACGTACGACCTCGTCAACGCCATCGAGACGCTCCTCCACGACGACGGTGAGAGCGCCGGAACCGACGTCCCGGGGGCGATCAAGCCCGAGCTCATGGAGTCCGTCCTGGAGATCTCCACGGAGCCGTGCGCGAACGTCGACGAGACCGACGCGCAGCTGCGCGCGCTTCGCGGCGAGGCGCGGGACCGCGCCGTCGCGCACGGCTGGACGATCGGATCCGCCGGCACGCATCCGTTCGCGATGTGGGAGGACCAGCGGATCGTGGGCCGCGACCGCTATCGCGACCTCATCAGCGCGCTGCGCTTCGTCGCGCGGCAGGAGCTGATCTTCGGGATGCACGTCCACGTCGGCGTCGACGACCCCGACAAGGCGATCCACGTCGCCGACGGGATCCGGGTCCATCTGCCGGTGCTGCTGGCCCTGAGCTGCAACTCGCCGTTCTGGCGCGCCGACCAGACGGGGATGCTCTCCACGCGGACGCCGATCTTCCGCGCGTTTCCCCGGGTCGGCATGCCGCCGGCCTACGGGAACTGGGACGGATTCCAGCGCGAGATCGACTTCATGGTCCGCAGCGGCGTCATCGAGGACTACACCTACCTCTGGTACGACGTCCGGCCCCACCCGAAGTTCGGGACCGTCGAGATCCGGGTCTGCGACTCCCAGACGCGCGTCGAGCACACGAGCGCGCTGACCGCCCTGATCCAGGCGATGGTCAAGGAGCTCTCCGAGCACTTCGACGCGGGAACGCCGCTGGGCCGGTATCCCTGGCAGATGCTCGACGAGAACAAGTGGCTCGCCGCGCGGCACGGGCTCGACGGCTGGCTCGTCGATCTCCCGAGCAGCGAGAAGGTCATGACGCGGGACCTCGCCCGGCGCCTCGTCGAGCGGCTGCGCCCGCACGCGCAGGACCTCGGCGGGGACCGCCATCTCGAGGGCATCGAGGACCTGATCGAGCGCGGGAACGGCGCGTCCCGACAGGTCCTGATCTACGAGACGAACCACGACCTCGGCGAGGTCATGGCCGAGATCGTCGCCGTCAGCGCCGCATAGCGGTCCGTCCGCACCCCACCGCCTCGTATGATCGATGGACCATGTCCAGCCCCGACCTGTTCGTGGTCTGCAAGAGCTGCGGGTCGGAAGTCAGCCCGTATGTCACCGAGTGCCCTTACTGCGGCACCCGGCTGCGCAAGCGGGCCCCGAAGATCGAGCGCGACGGCGGCGTTCCCAAGCCGCCGAAGCCACCGCGCTTCGGGCGCAAGCCCCGCCAGGCCGACTCACCGCGGCTGAGCAAGCTGCGCGCGGGGGAGATCCCCGGGATCCGGGCCGAGCGGACCGAGCGGCCGTGGGCGACGATTCTGCTGGTCGCGCTGTCGCTGGGCGTGTGGCTGTCCCTCGTCTTCGTCCTCGACGCCGACCTGATGATCCTGTCGTTGTCGGGCGACCCGTGGCGCTTCGTCACGGCGCCGTTCGTGAACACCGGGACGGGCGCGCAGTTCGCGGCCGTCGTGGGCATCGGGCTGTACGGCTGGCTGCTCGAGCGCCGCATCGGGCCCGTCGGCGTGATCGTGATCTTCTTCCTGTGCGGCACCGGTGGCCTGGTGGCCGCGGAGGCGCTCGGCACGGAGGGCGCGCTGTTCGGCAGCCAGGGCGCCTCGCTCGGCCTGCTGGCCGCCTGGACGGTTCCGCAGCTGATCAACCGCCGCCGCGGCTACGACGACGAGAGCGACCTGCTCGGGACGGCCGTCATCGCGGTGGTGCTGCTGGTCGCGCCGTGGGGCTCGTACGCCAGCGTGCTCGCCGGCGTCATCGGTGGCCTGATCGGCGCGCTCTGCGGTCTGATCATCGCGACCGCACGCCGGTAAGGCGACGTCGATCGGCGGATAGGCTCTCGGTGTGTCCGAGCGCCCTTCGTATTCCGCCGAGCAGGTCGACGCCGCCGTCGAGGCGCTGACCTCCCCTGGCGCGCTCGATCACGCCCAGGAGGTCGTCACCCACGCCGCGCCCTCGCTCCAGCGCGTCCTCAACGAGGCGCTGCACCAGGGCGGGTACTTCGGCGAGGCGTACGAGCAGCAGGTCCGCCAGGCCGTCGATGCCGACGACATCATCGAGCGCGACACCGCGATGCGGTTGCTTCTGGCTGAGGAGTCCCGGCTGGCGATGCTGGTCGGCGTGACCGTCGGCTTCGAGCTGGCCCGCGAGCTAGCCAACCCCACCGGCACGGACGCCGCCCCCGACCCGCGACCCGCAGGAGACTGACCACCCGATGCAGATTCGCTACCTCGGCCACTCCGCCTTCGAGCTGACCTCCGGCCACACCACCGTCCTGGTCGACCCGTTCCTCACCGGGAACCCGAAGGCCGCTGCCGCCGCCGCGGACCTCCAGGCCGACGCCATCCTGCTCACGCACGGCCACTCCGACCACTACGGCGACACCGTCGACATCGCCAAGCGCACGGGGGCGACCGTGCTCGCGATCGTGGAGCTGGCCGGCGACGTCGCCGCGCAGCTGCCCGAGGGCCACGACGTGCGCGATCCGAACCTCGGCGGCACGGTCGCGTTCGACTGGGGCTGGGTCCGCCTCGTGCCCGCATGGCACACCGGCACGTCGCCGAACGGCACGGTCCACACGCCAGCGGGCCTGGTCATCAACTTCGGTGGCAAGACGATCTACCACGTGGGCGACACGGCGCTGTTCAGCGATCTGGCGCTGCCGGGCAACCGCGATGCGCTCGACGTCGCGCTCGTCCCGATCGGCGGCCATTACACGATGGACCGCCACGACGCGGTGGAGGCCGTGAAGCTCATCGGCGCTCCGACGATCGTGCCGGTGCACTACGACACGTTCCCGCCGATCGAGACCGACGCTGCGGCCTTCAAGGCGGACGTCGAGGCGCACACGTCGTCGAAGGTCGCGATCCTCGCGCCCGGAGAGAGCCTGGAGCCATGACCCACGCGATCGTGATGGTGGAGGCCGAGCGTGATGCGATGTCGGGCCTCGGCGCCGATCTCGCGCAGGTCCCGGGGGTGCGGGAGTGCTATTCGGTGACGGGCGAGTGGGACTTCGTCTGCATCGTGTCGACGCCGCGCCACGAGGAGCTGAAGAGCATCGTCACCGGCGGCCTCTCGGGCGTCGCCGGGGTCGTGCGGACCCAGACGATGGTCGCGTTCGAGGTGTACTCCAAGCACGACCTCGACGGGATGTTCGACATCGGGAACGAGTGAGGAAGCGTGCGCCGAGTAAGCGCCGGCGAGTGGCCGGCGCTCACTGGTCTCCTCCCCCTGAGAAGTCGCGTGAGCGACCTACGGCTGGGAGCCCCAGCCTCGCTCGAACCACATCTGCCGGTCCTTCCAGTCGTGCGCCATCAGCGCACCACCTACGACCAGTCCGGTGGTCATCAGGATCGCGCCCGTCGCACCATGGTGGCAGCGCTGGCCGAGCACCCACAGGCGACGGCGAACGCGGTCGTAATGCACCGGGCCGCGGTATGAATTGGAAACTTTTGCATCCATGCTCCCCCCCAACACTCCAGCTTCCAGCATGAGCTTGAGGAAAGTTGTAACAGTCGTCACTATTGTCGTCAATAGTTCTGTTCTTCTTGCCTGTGGCGACGCCGAAATGGACGAGCAGACGAGCACGCCATCACCGCCACCGGCGACGGCTCAGAGCACTCCGACACCGGAATCGCCCGCGCCACAAGGGGTTCCCACCGCGACAGCGCCGGCGGCCACGACACCCCCTGAGGACGCCGAGGGAGGCGCCGGCGACGAGGAGGGGATCCGTGTCCCGGTCGAGCTCACGGTGACCGCCCAGGGGATCGAGCCGTCCTCGGTCGCCGTGCCGGCGTTCCTGCCGCTCGAGATCCGCGGCATCTCAGGCGATGGGCAGGCGCACCTCGTCACGGTCGCCGGGGAGACCCTCGCGGTCCCCCCGGGTGGGTCGGAGTCGCTCGAGCTGGAGGGTCAGCAGAAGGGCACGCTGCCGATCGAGGTCGACGGCACCCGGCGCGGTGAGGTCGTCGTCGGCGCAGAACCCGGGCCGTAGACTGGCCTGCTCGATGAACGCCGTGGTCAAGGACGAGTTCCGCCCGACGCTCGCGGAGCTGCTGCGCCCGCTCCCGCGCTGGGTGCGGTGGGGCGTGGTCGCCGCGCTGGCGGTGCTGCTCGCCGTCGGCGTGTGGCTGGCCAGCGGCGGTGCCCGCGAGTCCGAGACCCACGTCGTGGTTCGTGAGCCGATCGCGTTCAACCTCGCCTACGGGCCCCGGCTGGACCGGGTCGACGATCGTGACGAGGCGCTGCTCACGCTCGAGCAGCGCAGGGACGGCGACGTGGCGCAGTCGTTCATCGTCGAGCCGCTCGAGCTGCCGTCCTACCGCGGAACGCCGGCCGGTGCGATGCCGCTGTACGCCGCCGGCTACACGCGGGAGTTGGAGCAGACCTATCCCGGCTTCGAATTCGTCCGCGAGGGCCGGACGCGCATCAACGAGAACCCCGGCTACGAGGTGCTCTTCCGCTTCCGGCGCGACGGGCACCTGAGGTTCGGCCGGCACATCCTGCTCGTCCCCGGCCTCGACGAGGACGAGAACTTCGTCCTCGACGCGGTCCGCGAGGGCGTCGTCCTGGAGCTGGAGACCGCGTGGTCGAAGGCCACGCCGAACGCGCTCAGCACCGGCAACGTGGGAGCGCTGAAGAAGCCGCTGCGCAGCTTCCGGTTCGGCACCGAGCGCTCGGGCGGCACGGAATCGTGACCGCCGAGATCACGTTCGACGACTTCCTGCGCGTGGACATGCGCGTGGGGCGGATCGTCGAGGTCGAGGAGTTCCCCGAGGCGCGCAACCCGGCGTGGAAGCTGCGGGTCGACTTCGGCGACGAGATCGGGGTGAAACGCTCGTCGGCGCAGATTACGAACTACACGCGCGACGAGCTGCTGGGGCGGCTCGTCGTGGGCGTCGTGAACTTCCCGCCGAGGCAGATCGGCCCGGTGCGCTCCGAGGTGCTCGTGCTCGGCGCGGTCGCGGACGATCACCCGGTGCTCCTGCTCGAGCCCGACACGGGCTCGCAGCCGGGCGACCGGATCGCGTAGCGATCAGCTGATCGCCAGCAGCAGGATCGATCCGGCTGCGTAGTCGATCGCCGGCTCGGAGGTCACGTAGTCGTCGCCGTTGTCCTCGTAGGTGGCCTGCGGCGTGTTGAACGGGCTGGCCTTCGGGGCGCCGAAGTGCTGCGCCAGGATGTCGGCGCGCGGCGCGGGCCCGCCGACCACGCCCCCCGCAGGGCGCCCGCGGCCGCGCAGCGACGCCCAGTGATGCAGCCGCTGGGGCGAGCGCGGGCCGAAGCCGGCGACGAAGCTGGCGCCCCACGGGTTCAGACCGAGGAGCCAGTCGCGGGCCGCGGTCCCGACGGACGCGCCTTCTGGCGTCCCGGCCGCGGTGGCGAGCGCCCCCGAGGCGTTCTGCCCGGTCTGGCCCCAGCCGAACGGGCCCGGGGTGGAGAACGCGGTGCTCCGCGCCTGCCCGATCGCGGCGGCGCCCTGGGCGGTGAGCGCGCGGCACGCGATCTCGCGAGCGGCGGCGTCGGACACGGCGGGCGCCCCGAGGCGGCCGCACAGGTCCGCTGCGGCGAAGCCCGCCAGGCGGTTCCAGGACAGGCTTCCATCGGCGTGCGTCCGTCCGAGGAAGCGCAGGGCGCTCTCGAGGTACGCCTGCTCGCCGGTGGATCGGTAGAGCGCCGCCGCGCCCGCCGCGAGTGCATCGTCAGCGGTGTCGCCGACGTAGAAGCCGCCCGCGGGCTTCGGGAGGTCCGGCGCGGGCCGCCCGGACGCGACGCCCGCTGCGTACCACGTGCGGGCCTGATCGAGCAGGGCGTCACGCGCGGCGCCGGTAGCGCGGTCGGCGGCCAGCGCGAGGGCGAGGGCCGCCTTCCCGCCGAGGTCGCCGCCCATGTTGGGATACGCCTGCCGCGTGCCGATGCCGGGCTCCGGCGACGCGTCGTCGGACGCCGGGTCGCGGAAGCCGAGCTGGTGGTCGCGCTCGTCGCCGACCTGTGCGATGAACAGGTCGTCGCGGGGATGGGCCTTCACGAGCCAGCGCACCCCGACGTCCGCGGTGGCCCGCAGCTCGGCGGCGTCGGCGGGGTCGAGCCGCGCGGCGGCCTGCAACGCAGCTGCGGCGTACGCGGTGGTCTGCGTGAACTTCAGCGTGTCGCCCGCGTCCATCCACCCGCCGGTGAGGTCGAAGTGCTGGCCGGCATAGGGACCCGTGGCCACGACGGCGTCGTGCAGGTGGGAGGGCCCGTGGGCGGGCGACGGCTCGCGGCCGTCGGCGTTCGTCGAGAAGTACCGCAGGATCGTGCGGACCGGCGTGCGCTGGGCCTCCGGCCGCACGAGCCACGTGCGGGATCGCAGCCGTCCGACGCGGACCGTGTAGGACCCGGCGGTTCGCACGGCGGACAGATCGGCGCGGGCGGTGTGCCGCCACGGCGCCGCGGTGCCCCGCGCTGCCGTCAACCGTCCCGTGAGCACTGTGCGGCCGGTTCGGGTGACGACGCGAAAGGTCCTGCCCACGGCGCTGGAACTGGTGCCGACGACGGCGACCTTCGCGTCGTCCGGGCTGCTCGGCCCGCCGACCCGGATGGTGTCAGGCGGCGCGGCGATGGCCGGCGCGGCCGCGAACAGGCAGACGAGCGCGCTGAGGGACAGGAGGCGCCAGCGCATCGGTCGGCCGAGCTCGCGCTACGGCGCGGGGACGGCCGGCGGCGCGGCGGCCGGGTCCGGTACCGCCGGCGGTGCCGGGACGGTCTCCACGGGCGGCGTGACCTCAGGCACCGGGACCGC
>JAEMSV010000140.1 GCA_016462625.1 Solirubrobacteraceae bacterium
CGAACCTCTTCGAGATGCCGGCGACTTCGATCGCGTGACCCATCCGCCCGCAACGTAGCAAGGTGCCCTGCTCGACCGGGTGACGCGGGCGATATCTTCCGGCCATGCCACCGACGCAGCTGCCCGCGTGGACCGCGCTGGCCGCACACCGCGAGACCGCCGGAACGCTGCACCTCCGGGAGCTGTTCGACGACGACCCGCACCGCGGGGAGTCATTCGCCCTCGAGGCCGCCGGGCTCTACGTCGATCACGCCAAGCAGCGGATCACGACCGAGACGATCGCGCTGCTCAGCGAGCTGGCCGACCAGGCGGGGGTCGAGGCGCGCCGCGACGCCATGTTCGCCGGGGAGCACATCAACGTCACCGAGGACCGGGCGGTCCTGCACGTCGCGCTGCGGATGCCCAAGGGACGGTCGCTGATCGTCGACGGGCAGGACGTCGTCGCAGACGTTCACGAGGTCCTCGACCGGATGGCCGCGTTCTCCGAGCGCGTGCGCTCCGGCGAGTGGCGCGGCCACACCGGCGAGCCGATCCGCGCCGTCGTGAACATCGGCATCGGCGGCTCGGACCTCGGGCCGCGGATGGCCTACCGGGCCCTGCGCCCCTATGCGAAGCCCGATCTCGCCGTGCGGTTCGTCAGCAACGTCGATGGCACGGAGTTCTCCGAGGCGGTCAAGGACCTCGACCCGGCGTCGACGCTGTTCCTCGTCAGCTCGAAGACGTTCACCACCCTCGAGACCCTGACGAACGCGCAGACCGCCCGCGACTGGCTGCTCGCCGGCCTGGGCGGCGACGAGTCGGCGATCGCCAAGCACTTCGCGGCGGTGTCGACGAACGCCGAGAAGGTCGCGGCGTTCGGCATCGACACGGCCAACATGTTCGGCTTCTGGGACTGGGTCGGCGGGCGCTACTCGATGGACAGCGCCATCGGCCTGTCGCTGATGCTCGCCATCGGGCCCGAGAAGTTCGGCGAGATGCTCGCAGGGTTCCACGCCGTCGACGAGCACTTCCGCACCGCCGAGATCGAAGAGAACCTCCCGCTGCTGGCGGGGCTCATCGGGGTGTGGAACAGCAACTTCCTCGGCGCCGACACCCTCGCGATCCTTCCCTACGCCGACGACCTCGGCGACCTGCCCGCGTACCTGCAGCAGCTCGACATGGAGAGCAACGGCAAGCACATCGCGCTCGACGGCACACCGGCCGGGGTCGACACGGGCCCGATCGTCTGGGGCCAGCCCGGCACCAACGGCCAGCACGCCTTCTACCAGCTGATCCACCAGGGCACGCGGCTCATCCCGTGCGACTTCATCGGCGCGTGCCAGCCGCTGCGCGACGTCGGCCGCCATCACGATCTGCTCACCGCCAACCTGCTCGCGCAGACCGAGGCGCTCGCGTTCGGCAAGACCGCCGACGAGGTCCGTGCGGAAGGCGTCCCGGAGGAGCTCGTGCCGCACAAGACCTTCGAGGGCAACCGCCCGACCTCGACGATCCTGATCGACCGGCTCGAGCCCCGCACGCTCGGCGCGCTCATCGCCTACTACGAGCACAAGGTCTTCACCCAGGGCGCGATCTGGGGCATCGACAGCTTCGATCAGTGGGGTGTCGAGCTCGGCAAGGTGCTCGCGCAGAACATCATCCCCGAGCTGGAGAACCCCGAGGCACCGCCCGGTGGCCACGATTCCTCGACCAACGCGCTGATCGCGCGCTACCGCGCCGCCCGCGGACGCGCGACCTCATGAGCGCGCGCGGGGGCATCGACCTGGGCGGGACGAAGATCCAGGCGATCGTCCTCAGCGACGCGAACGAGATCATCGGCGAGCACCGCGAGCCGACTCCGCGCGAGGGCGGACCGCCGGCGATCATCGCGGCGATGGCCGATGCGATGCGCGGGGCCACGACCGCCGCGGGGCTCGAGCTGTCGGGGATCGACGCGGTCGGCGTCGGTGCGCCCGGCGCAGTCGACGCGGCGGCGGGCACGCTCTCCCGAAGCGGGAACCTCGACGGCTGGGTCGAGGCCACGGTGCCGCTCTGCGATCTCCTCAGCGCGCAGGTCGACGGGCTCCCGGTCCGGCTCGGCAACGACGTGAGCGTCGCGGTGCAGGCCGAGGTCGCGCTGGGCGCTGCGCGGGACGTCGCCTCCGCCCTCGGGGTCTTCTGGGGCACGGGCGTCGGCGGGGCGGTCATCTTCGACGGGGTCGAATGGGAGGGTCGCGGCGCCGCCGGCGAAATCGGCCACATGGTGGTCAAGCAGGGTGGCCGCCAGTGCCCGTGCGGGCGGCGCGGCTGCATGGAGGCCTACGCGGGCCGCGGCGCGATGCAGAAGCGCGCGCACCACCTGCACCAGGACCGCGGGCGCAAGACGATCCTCTTCCAGCTCATGAAGGAGAAAGGCAAGCCGGTGCTGACCTCGAGCGTCTGGGCCAAGGCACTGGAGAAGAGCGACGGGCTGGCGCACGAGCTCGTCAACGAGGCGGTGGAGGCGATCGCGTGCGCCGCGGCGTCGGCGGTGAACCTGCTCGATCTCGAGCGCGTCGTCCTCGGCGGCGGTCTGGGCCTGCGGCTCGGCGAGGAGTACCGCGTGCGACTCGCCGACGCGATGCAGCCGCACCTCTTCAAGGACGCCGACCCGCCGCCGCTCGTCCTGGCGGAGCTGGGCGACTTCGGCGGCGCGATCGGAGCCGCGCGGCTCGGGCTCTAGAACATTCGTTGGCTCGGGGCTCCCCGGTTGCGGTCGACCGGTCGGATGACCGTTCACCAATGTGGGAGCAGGGAACCCACATGTTCAAGAGCAAGCCTTCACCACTGGACGCCCTCGACGGGCAACAGGCCACCCTGCGCACCAGCGGGCAGACGGGCTCGGTCACCGTCGCGTCGGTGAACGGCAAGAAGCTCACCCTGGAATTCGGGGGTGGACCTCGCACCGGTGACGCGATCCTGACGTGCGACCACCCGGATCAGGGCCTCATCAAGGTCCGCGGCACGATGGACAAGAAGGGCGTCCTCAGCGTCAAGGACGTCGACACCGCCGAGCAGCGACGACTGGCATACCGCATCGCGGTGACGTGCGAGGTCGAGGTGATCCTGACCAGCGGCACGACGCTCGACTGCATGACCAGCGACCTCTCGGTCGGCGGCCTGCGCATCGCCTCGTGCTTCCGGCTGCGCGTCGATGACAAGGTCACGGTACGGGTGACACTCGGCGACGAGTCGCTGCTCGTGAAGGCCGAGGTCGCCCGCGCGGAGCCGCGCGGGGGCTGCGGCCTGCGGTTCGTCGAGATGTCGAACGACGACGACCTCAAGCTCAGCCGGTTCATCACCGAGCTGCAGCGCGGGAATCTCTCCGCAATGGCTCGCTGAGGCACTCGGACATCCGTCGAGAGGGTCTCCCCACTGGACGAGATCCTCTGTACGGTCCGCCGACTGTTTTCTCTCGCTGGGGGGCGGGGCCGGGATGCTGTTCAAGACCAAGCCATCACTGCTGGACGCGCTCGTGGGCGAGCCCGCCACGCTGCGCACGACCGGGCGCACGGACCCTGCAGCCGTGGTCGCCGTCGACGGCAAGAAGGTCACCATCGCGCGAGAGGGCTCCCCGCGCACCGGGACCGCCATCCTGATCTGCCCGCACGAGGAGCACGGACTCGTCACCGTCCGCGGCACGATCGACCGCAAGGGCGTCCTCGCCGTCCGCGATGTCTCGACGTCAGAGGAGCGCCGCAGTGGCTACCGCGTCACCGTGGGCTGCGACGTCCAGGTGACGCTGCCCAACAGCGAGCGCGTCGAATGCCACACGACCGATCTGTCCGTCGTCGGCACGCGTCTCGCGTCCTGTCCGCGCCTGCGGGCTGACGACAGCGTCCGGGTCATCGTGAACCTGGACGACGAGGTGCTGCTCCTCAAGGCGCTCGTCGCCCGCGCCGATCCGCGCGGCGGCTGCGGCCTGCGGTTCGTCGAGGTCGGTCGCGACATCGACCAGAAGCTCGGCCACTTCGTCGCCGAGCGCCAGCGCGGCAACCTGTCCGCGCTGGCGCGTTGAGCGAGCGTCTCGGCTGACTAGCCGACCTTGACGGTGACGGTCTTGCTGCCGTCGCCCGCCGATGCCTCGTTGCCGGCCCACTGACCGACGAACGTCGTGGTGCCCTTCTTGACGTCCCAGCTGGTGGTCGCCTTGCCGGAGCGGTCGAGCTCGACCTGCTTCTGCGTCCACGACCCGCCGGACTTGCGGCCGGCCACGACGGCGACGTCACCCTGCTTCCCGCCGGAGACCGAGATGGTCACCTGGATCCGCGCGCTCTTCTTGAGCTTCGTCTTGCTCGCCTTGAGCGTCGCGCTGGAGGCCTTGCCGAACTGGCCGCCCGTCGTGCTGAAGAGCAGCGAGTTCGTCCCGGCCAGCACGTAGCTCGTGTTGCCGGCGGCGATGCCGTAGCCCTTGATCTCCGCGTTCGTGACCAGCTGCGGCGCCCACGTCGCGCCACCGTCGGTGGTGCGGAGCAGGAAGCCCAGGTCACCGGCGTTGCCGAACTCGCTGGTGACCAGGTAGCCGTTCTTCGCGGACGAGAACGACATGCCGTAGTAGTCCGTGGAGCCGATGCCCTGGAGCTCACTCCACTTCTTGCCATCGGTGGTCTTCCACAGGCGGCCGCCGCTGTCGCGGAGGAAGCCGGTCTTCGCGGTCACGAAGTCCGCGCGGGTGACCTTCGTGTCCTTTTTCGGGAGCTTCAGCTTCTTCCAGGTCTTGCCCTTGTCGGTGGAGCGCAGCAGTGCCGTGCGACCCCAGACGACGATGGCGCTGCCCGCGTCGTCGTAGTCGTCGAGCTTCGCCTTGGAGACGTCGCCCTTCACGGTGCTGAAGCTGTCCGCGCCGTTGGTCGAGCGGCGGACGCCGGTCGGGCCGACGAGCAGGACGATGCTCGAGCTCGGCGCGTACACGGCGCCGGGCTTCGCAGTCGAGCCCGTGTCGATGTTCGCCCACGAGCTGCCGGTGTTGTTCGACTTGAACAGCTTGCCCTCGGTGTCGATGGCGTAGCCGATCTGGGCCGTCGGGAACGAGACGTCGAGGATGTCCTCGGACGTCGGAACGCCGACCTTGGTCCACGTCTGGCCACCGTCGGTGGTGCGGGCGAGGCCGCCGTTCTCACCGGTGGCGAACGCCGCGCCGCCCGGGGCGGAGCGGATGACGAAGTACTGCCCGGCGAGGCGCGGGTTGCCGATCGGCGTGAACGTCGCGCCGGCGTCGTTCGAGCCGGCCATGGCACCGTCGCCACCGGCGACCACCACGCGCGTGGCCGACGAGTAGCCGACCGCGTTGGAGGGCTGCGTCATCGCCGTGACGCGCGAGAACGTGTCGCCGCCGTCGGTCGTGCGCAGGAGGAAGTCGCCCTTCTCGGTCGTGGCGATCGCGTTGTTGGCGTCGATCGCGCGGACCGTGAAGAGGTTGATCCCGTCAGCGCCCGTGTTCTTCGGCGTCCACGTCGCGCCCGCGTCCTTGGTCACGAGGAAGAGGCCGCTGCCACCGACCGCGAAGCCGTTGTTGGCGTCGACCATCGTGATGTCGTTGATGGAGCGGTTCGTGTCGTTGACCTGGATCCAGGAGCCGGCACCGTCGGTCGTCTTGAAGATCTTGCCGCCGGTCGTCGCGGCGAGGCCGATCGTCGTCGTGGCGAAGGCGAGGTCGGTCGGCGTGGCGGTCCCGCCCTGGGCCCGCGTGCCGGTGATGGCCGTCTTCGGCGACCAGGTAGCGCCGCCGTCGGTCGAGCCGACGACCGTGCCGTCCTCGAGCGTGAGGTAGCCGTTGTTGACGTCGGTGAAGGACTCGCCCGCGAGCTCCTCCTTGCAGCCGAGGCTGTTGAAGTAGAGGCGGGTGAACGTCTTACCGCCGTCGACCGAGCGCCGGGCCGCGCAGCCTCCGCCGACGATGAACGCGTCGGGCGAGAGGACCTGCAGCTCGGTGAGCGGAGTCAGGAGGCCGGTAGGAAGACCGCTCCACGTCGCGCCGCCGTCCGTCGTCTTGACGAGCGTGCCGAACGCGCCGCCGGCGTAGCCCGTCCCGCCCGCGAAGCCGAGGGTGCTGATGGTGGAACCCGTGGGCGTCGGGTTCCCCCAGTTCCATCCTGATGTTCCGACCCTGACGCTTGCATCAGCAAGAGCAGGGCCGGCCAGCGTCGCGCCGACGGTGCAGAGCAGGGCGGCGAGCGAGCGCGTCTTCATGTGCGTTCCTCCTGAGGGATCAAGTCGTTCATGCCGTCCCTGAACGGTCGGGACGGGCGGAAGTTACGGTGCAGACGACCGTGGCGTGCCGGTTGGGCCGCTTCGATCATGGTGTGACGAAGGGCGGAACGATGTTCCACGGAGCCTTCCCGGGACCTTCCCGTGGAAGGATGGGCCCATGGACTACGGGGTTCTCTGGCGCGCCATCGCCGTGCAGCTCGCCGCGATCGCGGTACTCGGGATCGCGCTGGCGCTCGCGCTGCCGCACTCGTTCTTCGAGGAATGGGGCTGGCTGAGCGGGCCTGTGGCTTGGGTGAGCTCGGCGGCGCTGACGGCGAAGGTGCTTGCGCTGCCGATCCCGCAGACGCTGATCGGCGCGGTCTTGGTCGGCCTCCCGAGCCTGATCCCCGTAGCGCTGGGCCTGCACTGGCTCGGCCCGCTGATCATGCTGCCGCTGTTCGGCCTGTGGTGCGGGCGGCTGGCGCAGGACCCGGACCTGCCGGCCGAGATGATCTGAGGCAACGCCCGACGAGCGGCTCAGCGCAATGCGACCGCCTCGTGCAGCGTCGACCCCGTCCGCACCACGAGCTCGCCCTCGATCTCCGCCGTCAGCGTGTAGTCCGAGCGGAACCGGAAGTAGCCCGGGTTGCCGAGCAGCCGGTTGATGATCGGCTTGGCCACCGGCTTGACGAACCGCTTGCCGACAACCGGGACGTCGTTGAGCAGGTCGTGCGCGTGGATGACCTCCTGGACCTCCAGGCGCAGCTCGGCGACCCCGCCGGCCATCAGCGTCAGCGACGACGGGTAGGACTGGTCGGCGACCTCGTCGTAGACCCGCTCGCCCTCCGTGATCTCCACCTCGCCGGTGCTCAGCACGATGTCGCCGCCGTTGGCGAGCATGAACGGGGTCGAGACCGCGTTGCCGTACCGGCCCGTGGTGAAGATCGTCGCGTAGATCGCGGTGAGGTCCTCGGCGTAGACGCGGCCCCAGTACCAGTGGTCGACGATGCGCGGCATGTTGCCGACGCCCCAGTTGTGGTCGTGGTACCCGGTACCCGTCACCTGGTGGCGCACGCCGTTGACGACGATCGAGCCGGTCACCACCGCGCGCGGAGCCGCGACCAGCCACGCGAAGTAGCTGTCGTCGCCGTACGTCGTGCGGCCCTCACCGGGCTGCCACATCGGCACCAGGCTCTCGAACGTCAGGTCGAACTCCAGGCCGTCCTCGGCGATGAAGATCTGGTGCACGGGCAACGCACCGGAGTCGACGACCCGACCCCAGTTGTGGCCGACCTGCACGTCGCACCTGTCGGTCGCGGCCCGCGCGGCAGAGTGCGGATAGAACTTCCGCACCTCGTGGCGGGTGCCGTTCGGCTCGTAGACGTGCAGCTCGACGCCGGCCTTCTTCGTCATGAGCTCCGACGTCTGCAGGAACCCGACGATGACGTGTCCGTCGTCCAGACGCGCGTCGAAGTACCAGTGCTCGAAATGCCCCTTGGCATCTGACGGATGTGCGCCGTTCTCGTGCAGCGGGATCGGGCGGATGACGGCATCGCGCGCACCCGGACCCGACCAGCGGTCAACGACCTCAAGCGTGGCCATTTTCTGCTCCTTGTTCGTGAAGTTGATCTAGCGACGAAGCGCGCTGGCGGCTTCGAACTCGGCCTCGCGGCCGGACATCTGCGCGTCCAGCCATCGCTGGCGCGCGCGATCGGCCCGCTTCTCGAGCAGTCCGCCGACGCCGGGGATCACCCGGCGCGCGATCTCTCCGGCCGCGATCACCGGCGCGCGGCCGGCCATCAGCAGGATCGACGGGAACACGTTGGGAACGTCGTACCGCGCCCGCGTGCCCGGCTGCATGAACAGCGCGATGTACCCGGCGTACAGGTGGCGCTCGTACTCGTGGCGGAGTTTCTCCCTGAACCCGTGCGCCTCGCGCGACGACAGCGCGCGCGGGAACGACTCGATGAGCTCCGCCCCGTGGCGGCCCGCGGTGTGCGTCCGCGAGATCGCCGTCATGCCGAGGAGCTGGATGCCCTCGATGACGCCCTCGGGGTAGTACGTCGGATGCACGCCGAGCAGGTGGCCCA
>JAEMSV010000310.1 GCA_016462625.1 Solirubrobacteraceae bacterium
CGGCGTAGTCGCCGTCGGTGAGGTGCGATTCGGGGTCAGGCATGTGGGTGTCCACTTCCAGAAGACGCCATCGGGCCCCGGAATATTCCCGCGATGCAGAAACTTCGTCGATTTGTCTCGGGACGGGGGTCGCCGGAGGACCCTGAGCGGTAGTGTTTGGCCAGCCAACCAGTTTCCCTCGGGAGGAGACCCGCTACATGGCTAAGCAGCCCCGCAATCTCGCCGGTCAGATCGCTGCGATCACCGGCGCCGCACGCGGCATCGGGCGCGCCACCGCCCAGGCATTCATCAATGAGGGCATCAAGGTCGCCATCGGCGACCTCGACCTCGACGTCGCGAAGAAGACGGCCGCGGAGCTCGGCAACGGCACCATCGCGCTCCCCGTCAACGTCACCGAGCGGTCGTCGATGCACGAGTTCGTCACGGCGGTCGAGGATCAGCTCGGCCCCATCGACATCTTCGTCAACAACGCCGGGATCATGCAGATCGGGCCGTTCCTCGAAGAGGACGACCTCACCTCGCAGCGCCAGATCGACATCAACATCAACGGCGTGCTGTGGGGCATGAAGGAGATCCTGCCCCGGATGGTGTCGCGCAATCGCGGCCACCTCGTGAACATCGCCTCGGCCGCCGGCAAGGGCGGGTTCCCGGGCGGCGTGACCTACTGCGGCACGAAGCACTTCGTGGTCGGCGCCTCCGAGGCCGTGCGCGCAGAGCTGCGCGAGACGAACATCGAGGTGTCGGTCGTGATGCCGGCGATCGTCAACACCGAACTCGGCTCCGGGCTCACGGAGTCGCGGGCGGTCAAGAAGGTGGAGCCGGAGGACGTCGCCGCCGAGATCGTCGAGGCCCTGAAGGTCCCGCGCTTCGACGTCTACGTGCCCCGCGTCGTCGGCAAGATCGGTGCCGTGATGAACCTCGTCCCGCGCTCCGGCCGCGAGGCGATCGGCCGCGCGCTGAAGGCCGATCAGGTCCTCATGCAGGTCGACCAGGGCCAGCGCCGCGCCTACGAGCTGCGCGCGTCGCAGTCCGAGCCGGGCCTCGAGCCCGGCAAGGAGCCCGCGCAGCTCACGCAGAGCACGAACGGCTCGTAGGTCGTCACACCTTGATCGCGGCCCGGCGGCTCAAGCCCGCGGGCCGTGATCTCTACCCTGGGCGTATGCCTGACCGCGTTCGGCGGCCTCTCGTCGGCGCGGCGGTGAGCGCCATCTTCACCCTGTTCGCCTACCTGCTCGCCCGCAAGTCCGGGGCGGCGTGGTGGGACGAGCGGATCCTCGAGATCCTCGCCGGCCGCCTGGACCGGCACCCGTACGCGGAGAACGCGCACGACCTGCGCACGGTCTTCGATGTCGGACCGTACATCTTGATCGTCCTGGTGCTGCTCGCCTCCGTGCTCTGGCGCGGCGCCGCTGCCCTTGCTGCGCTCGCCGGGGGCATGCTGCTCGCAGCGAACCTCTCGACATGGGCGCTCCAGCACCGCCTCGGCGACCCGCGTGTGGTGCAGATCCTCAACGAGCCGCCGTGGATGTCCTACTGGCCGAGCGGGCACACCACCGCCCCGTTTGCACTCGCCATCGCCGTCTGGCTGGTCAGCACCCCGCGCTGGCGGCCGTTCGTGGCGGTCGTGGGCCTGCTCGTGGCCTGCGCGGCGGCAATGACGAACCTCGTCATCCGCGCGCATGTCCCGTCCGATCTCGTCGGCGGGCTCGGCGTCGCGCTGACGTGGGGCTTCCTCGCCTACGCGGCTCAGCAGATGTGGCCGCGCGAGCTCAGCCCGCGCTGAGCCACTCGGCGATCCGCTGCCCGATGGCCTCGCCGGTGTCCTCCTGGAGGAAGTGCCCCGCCTCGGGGTAGAACTCGACCGCGTCCACTCCGCCGATCGCCTCGGCGAGCCGATGCGCCGTCTTCGGCGGGATGACCTGGTCCTGCTCGCCCCAGAGCAGGAGCTTCGGCCGCGCGTCCTCGCGCAGCGTGTCGAGCACGCCCTGACCGGTCGCCGCATCGGGCGCGTCGGGGCTCAGCGGGATCATCAGCGGGAACGCGCGAGCGCCGGCCTTCGACGCGCCGTCGGCGTACGGCGCCTCGTACGCGGCGATGACGTCGTCGCCGGGATCGGCGTGGCAGCCGCCGCGGATCAGCATCCCGATGGGGAGATCCTCGGTGGCCTCGACGAAGTTCCGGAAGGCCATCCACGCGTCGGTCATCTTCTGGTGGCCGGTGAACAGGCCGGTGTCGAGGA
>JAEMSV010000311.1 GCA_016462625.1 Solirubrobacteraceae bacterium
GACCACACCTTCTCGGCGGGGGCGGGGGACTCGGCCTCGTAGGTCAGCATGTGCTTCTTCGTATCGGCTGGCCCTGACGGCGCCTTGTCGCCGCGAGGATCCCCTGGACGGGTGGTTGACCGCCTGCATGGCGTCCACGTGCCGCCGCGACCGATAGATTCGCGTCAGATGGCCGACCAGCCAGCCGCCGACACCCCCGAGCGTGCGCTCCCGGAGCCGGTCGCCGCGCGTGAGTGGCTGCAGACGATGATGCTCATCCGCCGCTTCGAGGAGCGCGCGGGCGAGATGTACGCGAAGGCGAAGGTCGGCGGCTTCCTGCACCTCGCGATCGGCGAGGAGGCCGCGATCGTCGGGTGCGCCCGCGCGCTGCGCGACGACGACTACCTGATCTCGACGTACCGCTCGCACGGCCACACCCTCGCCCGCGGGTCCGACCCCGACGCGGTCATGGCCGAGCTGTTCGGCCGCGAGGGCGGGCTCTGCCGGGGCCGCGGCGGCTCGATGCACATGTTCGACCTCGCCAACCGCTTCATGGGCGGGTACGGGATCGTCGGCGGCAACCTGCCGATCGCGGCGGGCTTCGGGCTGGCCTCGGACTACCTGGGCAACGACAACGCGACCCTCTGCACGTTCGGCGACGGCGCGATCAACCAGGGCACGTTCGGCGAGACGATGAACCTCGCGGCGCTGTGGTCACTGCCGGTCGTGTTCCTCGTGACGAACAACCAGTTCGGCATGGGCACCGCGCTGGAGCGCCACTCCGCGAACACGGATCTGCGGGTGCGCGGCGAGTCGTTCGGCGTGCCGGGCCTGCGCTGCGACGGGATGGACGTCGTCGACACGCACGCGGTCTGCTCGGAGGCGCTGGAGATGGCCCGCGAGCAGCGAAAGCCGGTGCTCGTCGAGGCGGTCACCTACCGGTTCCGCGGCCACTCGATGGCCGACCCGGAGGAGTACCGCACGAAGGAGCAGGTCGCCGAGTGGCGCGAGCGCGATCCGATCGTGATCTTCTCCAAGCGCTTGGAGGCCGAGGGGATCATCAAGGAGGGCGATGCCGCGCAGATGGACGCCGACGCGGTCACGACCGTCGACGCCGCGGTGACGTTCGCCGACAACTCACCTTTCCCGGCGCTGAACTCGCTGTACGACGACATCTACGTGCTCGGCGACCAGCTCCAGGGCTGGTACTCGGTCGACGAACGCGGACCGGGCGTGTCCCGCGGAGAGGACCTCGGCGCGTGAGCGACGGCGACGGCGTGACCACCAAGCGCACGCGCGAGGCGCTCAACGACGCGCTGCGCGAGGAGATGCTGCGCGACGAGACCGTGTTCCTCATGGGTGAGGACATCGGGGTCTTCAACGGCGCCTTCAAGGTGACCAACGGGCTGCTGAAGGAATTCGGCGAGAAGCGCGTCCGCGACACGCCGATCAGCGAGAACACCATCGTCGGCATGGGCGTCGGCGCGGCGATGACCGGCCTGCGCCCCGTGGTCGAGCTGATGACGATCAACTTCTCGCTGCTGGCGATGGACCAGATCGTCAACCACGCCGCCGCGATCCACTACATGTTCGGCGGCCAGGTGAAGGTCCCGATGGTCATCCGGATGCCGCAGGGCGCCGGCCACCAGCTCGGCCCGACGCACTCGCATTCATGGGAGGCGCTGTACCTCCACGCGCCGGGCCTGCTCGTCGCGGTGCCGTCGACGCCCGCCGACGCGAAGGGGCTATTGAAGTCCGCGATCCGCGACGACAACCCCGTCATCTTCATCGAGCACGAGTACCTCTACGGCCAGCGCGGCGAGGTGCCCGACGACGACGACTTCACGGTCGACTTCGGCAAGGCGGCGATCCGGCGTGAGGGTGAGGACGTGACGATCGTCGGCATCTCGCGGATGGCCGTGACGGCCGCGCGGGCGGCGGAGACGCTGGCTTCCGAGCACGGGATCTCCGCGGAGGTCATCGACCCGCGGACCTTGCGGCCGCTGGACCTCGACACGATCCTCGCGTCGGTGCGCAAGACGAACCGGTGCGTGATCGTCGAGGAGGGCTGGCCCCACGGTGGCGTCGGGGCGAACCTGGCCGCCTTGATCCAGGAGCAGGCGTTCGACTATCTCGACGCGCCGATCGGGCGGGTCACGGGTGCGGACGTGCCGATGCCGTACTCCAAGCCGCTCGAGCAGAGCGCGTTCCCGCATGAGCCGCAGGTGGTTGATGCGGTGAAGGCG
>JAEMSV010000312.1 GCA_016462625.1 Solirubrobacteraceae bacterium
GCGCCCTCCGCGCCCATGACGGCGATCTCGGCCTGCGGCCACGCGAAGTTGATGTCGGCGTTCAGCTGCTTGGCGCCCATGACGCCGTACGCGCCGCCGTAGGCCTTGCGCGTAATCACTGTCAGCTTGGGGACGGTCGCCTCGGTCCAGGCGAAGATGAGCTTGGCGCCGTGGCGGATGATGCCGCCCCACTCCTGCTCGACGCCGGGCAGGAAGCCCGGGACGTCGCAGAAGCAGACGAGCGGCAGGTTGTACGCGTCGCACGTGCGGATGAAGCGCGCGGCCTTCTCGGAGGCGTCGATGTCGATGACGCCCGCCCGGACCTGCGGCTGGTTGCCGTAGATGCCGACCGACATGCCGGCGAGCCGCCCGAAGCCGGTGATCATCGTCGTGCCCCAATCGGGCTGGATCTCGAGGAAGTCGCCGTCGTCGGCGACGCCGCGGATGACCTGGCGCATGTCGTAGCCGCGTGAGGGGTCGGTCGGGACCATCGGGCCGAGGAGCGACGGGTCCGGCGCCTCGCCGGGCTCGACGTCCGGCGGCAGCTCGCGGTGGTTCGACGGCAGGTAGGAGAGGAGCGCCTGGGCGTCCTCGATGCACTCGTCCTCGCTGTCGCACGCGAGGTGCGCCACGCCGGAGCGTGTCGCGTGCGTGTCTGCGCCGCCGAGGGTCTCCTGGTCGACCCGCTCGCCAGTCACTGCGCGGATGACCTCAGGGCCGGTCACGAACATGTACGAGCTCTGGCGGACCATGAGCACGAAGTCGGTCATCGCGGGGGAGTAGGCCGCGCCGCCCGCGCACGGGCCCATCATCAGGCTCAGCTGGGGGACGACGCCGGAGAACTCGACGTTGCGGCGGAAGATCTCGCCGTACCCGGTCAGCGCGACGATGCCTTCCTGGATCCGCGCGCCACCGGAATCGATCAGGCCGATGATCGGCATGCCGCCCTTGATGGCGATGTCCATGGCCTTGCCGATCTTCTTGCCGACGGCTAGGTTCACCGACCCGCCGAGCACGGCGAAGTCCTGCGCGTAGATGACGACCGGGCGGCCGTCGACCGTGCCGTGTCCGCAGACGACGGCGTCACCCTCGGGGCGCGGTCCGCCCGCGGGGCCGAGCGGCTCGCGCCGGTACGCGTCGATCTCGCTGAAGCTGCCGTCGTCCAGGAAGCGATCGATCCGCTCCCGGGCCGTCGTGCGCCCCCGCTCGTGCTGCTTGGCCTGCGCCTTGACCTCGCGCTCCTGCGCGGCGGTGCGGCGGGCCAGCAGCTGTTCGGTCCCCTCAGCCGTTCCACTCATCCCGCGCGGATACTCGCACGGAAGGCGGGGGAAGGGGAGGCCGGTCCGTTCAGTCGGTGGACTTCGTGGCCGCTTCGTCGACCACGATGTCGGGCAGGACGCGCGTGGCGGCCTCGGCCTGCTCGGCCAGCAGCTCGTCGAGCGGGCGCGGCTTGCCGAGGTGGTAGCCCTGGCCGAGATCGACACCTTCGCGCAGCAGCAGGCGGATGATCTCGTCGTCGCCGACGAACTCGGCGACCGTGACCTTGCCCATGCCGCGGGCGATGTCCACGAGCGCCTTGATGACGAGCAGATCGGTCGGGTTCGACGCGCAGCCGCGGACGAACTCGCCGTCGATCTTCAGCACGTCGAAGGGGAGGTGCTTGAGGTAGTAGAAGGAGCCGAAGCCGGCGCCGAAGTCGTCGAGCGCCAGGCGGCAGCCGAGCTCGGAGAGGCGCTCGCTGAACATGCGCGCGGCGGGCATGTCCGAGACAGCGGCGGTCTCCGTGACCTCGATGACGAGGTCGGCCGGGTTGACGTGGCGGGAGCGCTCGAGATCCTCCTCGATGATCTCCAGCAGCTCGGGGTCGCCCAGCGACCGGCCGGAGACGTTCACGCTGACGGGGAGGCGGCGGCCCTGCCGGCCCTCTTCCTCCATGTACGCGATCGCCTTGCGGATGACCATGCGGTCGATCGTCTGGATGAGGTCGAAGCGCTCGGCGACGTAGAGGAACGCGCCCGGCGGGACGAGCTCGCCCTGCTCGTCGACCATGCGGATCAGGAGCTCGTGCCAGATCGTCTCCATCTTCTGGAGGTCGACGATCGGCTGGGCGTGCAGCACGAAGCGATCGTCGTCGAGCGCCTGGACGATCTTCTCGACCCACTCCATGCGGGCCTTGATCTTCGACTCGTGGTG
>JAEMSV010000141.1 GCA_016462625.1 Solirubrobacteraceae bacterium
GTCGACACGGGGATGACGGGCTTCGGCTGCGAGACGGTCCGCGCGGGCGCCTGCGGCGGGGCGGGAGCCGGTGCGACGGGAGCGGCTGCGCCGTCGAGCCGCCGCACCCGGGCGGTGAGCTCTGCGACCTGCCACTCCAGTTCTGTGACGCGTTCCTCGACCATCGACTCCTCATCCTCCGTTGCTTGTTGACCATCGGTCAGGAGGGAACCGTACACACTTGTCGACCGACGGTCAACAAGGACGATAGACTGAGGGCATGGCCGAACCCGCGTACCAGCGCCTCGATGTCGACGAGCGGCGCGCCCAACTGCTGGAGCTCGGGGCCCGGCTGTTCACCGAGCACGAGTACGACGAGCTCTCCATGGCACGGATCGCCCGCGAGGCGGGGATCTCCAAGGCGCTGCTCTACCACTACTTCCCGTCGAAGCAGGCGTTCTTCGTCGCGACGCTCGAGCGGGGAGCGGGGGAGCTGGCCGCGCTGATCGTCCCGGACCCTGACGCGCCGCCGGCCGAGGCGCTGACCGGCACGCTCGACGCCTTCCTCGGCTGGATCGACCAGAACTCCGACACGTACCTGAAGGTCATGCGCAGCGCGACCGGGCACGCCGAGGTCCGCGAGCTCATCGAAGAGGTCCGCGCCCAGACGGCGACCACGCTGCTCGACGGGCTGACCGGCGGCGAGCCCGCGCCACCCGCCGTCCGCTCGGCAGTCCGCGGCTGGCTGTGGTTCATGGACGGCGTCTGCCAGGACTGGCTCGAGAACCGCGACCTCGAACGCGGTCAGGTCCAGGGCCTGCTGATCGGCACGCTGGCCGGCGCGATCATGGCGACAGGCGAGACCCAGCTGCTCACCAGGCTCACAACCGCGTAACCTCGCGCCCCGTGTCGGACCTGCATGACGCAACCGAGCGCGCTCTGGCCGGAGGACCCGAGCGCCACCGCGCGAAGGCGCTGGAGCAGGGCAAGCTGCCCGTCCGCGACCGCGTCGCGCTCCTGCTCGATGACGGCTCCTTCAGTGAGGACGCACTCCTCGCCAACTGGGACGCCGACGGCCTTGGTGCCGACGGCGTCGTCACCGGCGTCGGCCGGGTTGAGGGCCGCCCTGTCGCCGTCATGGCGAACGACCCGACGGTGAAGGCGGGCTCCTGGGGCCCGAAGACCGTCGAGAAGATCCTCCGCGTCCAGGAGCGCGCGCTCACGCTGCGGATCCCGCTCGTCTACCTCGTCGACAGTGCAGGGGCGCGGATCACCGAGCAGGTGCAGATGTTCCCCGGCCGCCGTGGCGCGGGGCACATCTTCCACGCACAGGTCAGGCTCTCGGGCGTCGTGCCGCAGATCTGCGTCCTGTTCGGGCCGAGCGCCGCCGGCGGGGCGTACATCCCGGCCTTCTGCGACGTCGTGATCATGCGCGACGGCAACGCGTCGATGTACCTCGGCTCACCGCGGATGGCCGAGATGGTCATCGGCGAGAAGGTCACGCTCGAGGAGATGGGCGGCGCCCGGATGCACACCGGCACGTCCGGCTGCGGGCACCAGCTCGTCAAGACCGACGAGGAGGGCGTCGACCTCGCGCGGCGCTGGCTCTCCTTCCTCCCGACGAACTTCACGCAGACGACCCCGGTGATCGACGCGGCCGCGCCGGCCTCGGACACGCCGATCGAGGACATCGTCCCGGCCGACGAGAACAAGCCGTTCGACATCAAGCTGCTGCTCGACGCGCTGGTCGACGCCGACTCGTTTCTGGAGGTCCACCCGCGATGGGCGAAGGAGCTTGTCGTCGGCTTCGCGCGGATGGACGGCAAGGCGGTCGGCATCATCGCCAACCAGCCCAAGCAGAAGGGCGGCGTGCTGTTCGTCGACAGCGCCGACAAGGCCGCGCACTTCATCTGGCTCTGCAACGCCTTCAACCTGCCGCTGCTGTTCCTCGCCGATGTGCCCGGCTTCATGATCGGCACCGCCGTCGAGCGCCAGGGCATCATCCGCCACGGCGCGAAGATGATCAGCGCGGTCAGCGAGGCGACCGTCCCGAAGCTCAGCGTGATCGTCCGCAAGGCCTACGGCGCCGGGCTCTACGCCATGGCCGGCCCGGCGTTCGAGCCGGACGGCTGCATCGCGCTGCCGAGCGCGTCGATCGCGGTCATGGGGCCGCAGGCGGCGATCAACGCGGTCTTCTCCAACCAGCTCCAGGCGATCGAGGACGAGGACGAGCGGGCCGCCGAGACCGAGCGCCTGCGCGCCGAATACGCGGAGAACATCGACATCCTTCACCTGGCCTCGGAGTTGGTGGTGGATGCGGTCATCGAGCCCGCCTCCCTGCGTGAAGAGGTCATCCGGCGCTTCGCCCTCGCCGAGGGCAAAGCCCGCGACTGGCCCGCCAAGCACAACCCGGTGCATCCGGTCTGATCTCGACGAACGATTGGCTGACGCGTCCGATCGGCTGATTCGGCGGGCGTTTCGGTCGATCACTCAGACGATGGACCGCATGCGACACCGACGGCTGCTGCGCCTGCTGATCCCGGCGGTCGTCGCGCTGCTGCTCGGCATGGGGGCCGGCGCGGCCTCGGCGAAGGACGACCTGACGCCGGCGACCCCCGTCGTCGGACGGTCGCTCGCCGACGTGGTCCGTTCCGTGCCGCTGCCGCGGGTCGTGCGTGAGCGCGCGCCCATCGCGCGCCTGACGACGCCGCAGCCCACGCGCGCGCTGATCCTCGCCGAGCTGCGCGCCACCGAGGCCCGGCGCGCCGAGGCCGAGCGGCTCGCCCGCACCCGGACTGTCCCCGGCGCGCTGCGCCGCGCGCTCCTGCTTCGCAAGATCGACCAGGCCCAGCACGACGCCGATCGTCGCACCTGGTACCGCGCCACCCAGACCGAGCGCAAACTGCGCGGGGCGCGGGGGCGCGAGCTGCACGCCGTCCTCGACCAGGTCCGCTCGCTGGCGGCACGCCGGATGCTGGGCCCGAGCCGCATCAACGCCGCGATGCTCAGCGTCCGGCGCAACGTCGCCGTCTGGGCGATGCGGCCGTTCCCGCGGGCGGGCGCCGACGTCGTCTTCCCGCGTGACGATCGCGTCTACCGCTACATCCCGGGCCAGGGCGTGCAGATGCACGCGCTCGCCTCGTTCGGCGCGGCCAACGCGCTCGCGCGGCGGTGCATCTCCGAGCCGTCGAAGTGCCGGCGCCGCAAGCTGCGCCGGCTGCTGACCGATCTGATCGCCGTGTCGTCCTGGCGCGGCGGGTTCCGCGCGTGGGAGTACCAGTACCGCTTCGGCACCGGCCGCCCGCCGTGGGTGAGCGGCATGGCGCAGGGGACGGCCGTGCAGGCGTTCGCCCGGTCGGCGAAGGCGCTGGGCGACCGCAGCTTCCTCGACATCTCGCGCAGCGCGCTGGGCGCGTTCGAGACGCCGACCCCGGTGGGCGTGGCGCGCGGCAACGCGTACGTCATGTACTCGTTCGATCCGGGCCAGCGGATCCTCAACGGGGAGCTGCAGGCCGTCGCCGGGCTCCACGATCTCTTCGTTCTGTCCGGCGACAAGCGCGCCGAGCGGCTGTACGACGCCGGGGAGCGCGCCGTGCGCTCGACGGTGAGCAGGTACGACACCGGCTCGTGGTCGCTCTACAGCCTCGGCGGGCAGGAGGCGAACCTCCACTACCACCAGTTCACGACCGTGCAGCTCCGCGGGCTGTGCCGCCGCACCAAGCAGGGTGCGTACTGCCGGGCCAAGCACCGCTTCCGGGCCTACCAGCGCGAGGCGCCGGTGGTCCGGATCGGGGTCATCGGCGGTGCCCGCCCGCACCGCGTCGTGCGGATCGGGTTCTCGACCTCGAAGGTCGGGCGGGTGTGGATCCGGGTCGACGGTCCCGGCGGTCGTTCGCTGGACCGCACCCTGCAACTCCCGCGCGGACGGCACAGCGTGCTCTGGAGCCCGCCGCGGAAGGGGCGCTACACGGTGCGCGTCGACGCGCGCGGCCTCAGCGGCCCCGCCGGCCGGATCGCGCAGACGGTGCGGGTCACGGCGCCCAAGAAGGCCAAGCGCCGCAAGTAGCTGCGATCCTCGGCCGATGCTCCGCGCGCTTGCGCTGACCGTCGTCGCCCTGCTCGTCGCCGCTGCGCCCGCCGCGGCGGCCAAGCCGTTTCGCGCGACGATCGCCGAGCTGTCTCCATCCGTTCGCGACGCGATGACCCCCAGCGTGTGGCGGTCCGGCTGCCCGGCCGGCCTCGACGACCTGCGGCTCGTGACGCTGCGCCACTACGGCTTCTCCGGGAAGGTCGGGAAGGGCAAGCTGGTGGTCCACCGGGCGGCGGCGAACGATGTCGTCCGCGCGTTCCGGCGGATGTACGCGGCGCGGTTCCCGATCAGGAAGATGCGGCCGATCGAGCACTACGGCGGCTCGGACTCGGCGTCGATCGAGGACGACAACACCTCGGCCTTCAACTGCCGCAAGGTCACGGGCGGCACGGGATGGAGCGAGCACGCCTACGGCCGGGCGATCGACATCAACCCGATCGAGAACCCGTACGTCTCGTCCGGCCGAACGGAGCACGCGAAGTCCGAGCCCTACCTGGATCGTTCCGACCGCCGGCCTGGAATGGCGGTCCCCGGGCGTGCGCTGGTGCGCGCGTTCGACCTCGTCGGCTGGGGCTGGGGCGGGCGCTGGAAGGGGTCCGTCAAGGACTACCAGCACTTCTCCTCGACGGGCCGGTAGCCCCGCTAGCCCGAGACCGTGATCGTCCGGGTCATCGACCCGTGGCCCGGGACGGTGCAGAAGAAGCGGTAGGTGCCGGTCGAGACCGTCATGTCGGCCGTGACGTCGCCGTGGTGGCCGATCTCCGCCGAGAGCCTCAGTGGGGAGACGAACGGACTGACCCCTTCGATCCACAGGTTGTGGTCGTCGGAGTCGAAGTTGTGGAAGTTCACGCTGAGCGCGCCCGGGCGGACGGTCGCCCGGGTCGTCTCGAGGGTGAACGTGCCGGAGCGGTCGTAGGCCTTGACGCCGATGGCGTTGGGCTCGGGGGTGGTCCCGCCGCCTCCCGCCGCCGGCGGCGCCTGCGTGGACGGCGTCTCGCTCGGGGCGGGGGCGGAATCGGCCGGCGCCGGCGCGGGGGTTGAGTGCGCCGGCGCCGACGGCTTGGGCTTGGCCGCGGGCGCCTTCTTGGCGGGCTTCGTCGCGGCCTTGCAGCGCTTCTTCGCCTTCTTCGTCTTGGCCTTCTTCAGGCACGCCTTCTGCTTGGCGGAGGCTGTGCGCTTCTTCTCCGGCGCGGCGGCGGAGTCCATCGGCAGCGCCAGTCCGAGCGCGAGAAACGCGACGAGCAGCCACCTCACAGCAGCACCGGCTGGGTCAGCGCGCTCGCCCCGGGGATGATCCCGTCGGCGTCGGTCTGCATCCACTGCTCGAGCAGCGCGCAGTACAGCGCCCGGTAGTCGGCGGTGTGGCGGAGGTTGCCGTCGCCGTCGAGCCCGGCGCCGATCCCGGACGTCGCGAGCCCGGGGAACTCGCCGATCATGCCCTGCTGGACGTCGCGGCCGATGACGAACGCGGTGCCCGCGGCGCCGTGGTCCGTGCCGGCGGAGCCGTTCTCCTCGGGGCGGCGGCCGAACTCGGTCCACAGCAGGATCACGACGCGGTGGTCGAGGCCGCGCAGGCGCAGGTCCTGCCAGAAGGCCCGGAGGTTCTCGCTCGTGGTCCGCAGATTCCCCCCGAAGTCGCCGGCCTGGCCCGAGTGGGTGTCCCAGCCGCCTGAGGCATCGACGGTCACCGCGCGGATCGGCAGGTAGTCGCCGGCCGTGTTGACGTGCAGCAGCCGGGCCAGCGACTGCAGGCGCGTCTTCAGGGAGCTGTTCGCGGTCGGGTACCCGGCGGTCGCGTCGGTCGCGGGCGCACTGGTCGCCGACGAGAGCTCGGTGCGCAGCTGGGCGGAACTGGCGTGGACCCGGCGCGCGTACGCCAGTGCCGGATCGGACGCGCCGAGCGCGCCGAGCTGGGCATGGGCGTCGCGCAACCGGGTCGTCATCGCCCCCCAGGTCCCGTGGGTCCCGAAGTCGTATGAGCCGATGCTGTCCGTCGCGGCGACGGGGTTGACGTTCGTCGCGAGCGCGGGGGAGAGCGCGCCGGAGAAGCTCAGCCCCTGGATCGGGTTGGCGGGCGAGCCAACGCGGTCGAGGTACCGCCCGAGCCAGCCGGTGCTGCCCATCGCGTCCAGCGCGCCGACCTCCCAGTAGTGCCGCGAGGTGAAGTGCGAGTAGTTGGGCGCGGGGTAGCCGATCGCGGGCGCCACGGCGACGCCGCAGTCCGGGCTGTCCCACAGTTGCCGCAGGGCCTCGGCGTCCGGGTGCCAGACGAGCGACGGGTCGGGCGCGAAGCGGCGCGCCGGGTCGTCGGCGATGGCGAGGGTCGGGCGCAGGGTCGCGTACCGAGCGTGCCCGGCGGGGGCGAGGATGGAGAAGTTGTCCGCGCCGCCGTCCATGAACATCGAGACGACCACCCGGTGGTCGCCCGCGGCCTCGGCGATCGCGGCCTCGAACGCCTCGGGCGCGAGCAGCTTCCCGGCGCCGTACACCGAGAGCGCGAGACCCGCACCGCGCAGGAGCAGCGAGCGGCGGGACAGCCCGGTGCCGGCGGGCGTCGGCATCCCCGGCTCGATCGCCGGGAGTCCCGCCCCGGCGCGCGCGATGCCGTCGTGGGAGCGGGTCCAGTCGGTGCAGCAACGATGGCTCATTCAGCACACCTGGTAGTCGGGAGACGCCGCGAGCAGATGCCGCAGCCCGTTCTGGCGCATGGCCCGGAAGTCGTTCGTGCCGATGCCGCCGGGGCGCGTCTGGTCGGCGTAGGCGCGCAGCGCGCCGAGGGTCTCTGGGGTGATGGTCGGGTCACCCCAGAAGCGCAGCGCGGCGGCGACCGCCTCGGCGGGCGTCTCGGTCGAGCCGCTGTAGCTCGCCGCGGTGGCGGCCACGCCGTTCATCGCCTCGTAGACGAGGCCCCAGCGACCGAGGTGCGTCGAGGTGTCGAGCCACGCGGCGTCCTTCCAGCCGGCCACGTTCGGCGGGAAGAACAGGCGCTGCCCGGACCCGTCGGCCCGCCACGACCAGTTCGTGTTCACGACCCCGCGGCCCGCAGCGCGCAGCAGTCCGGCCGAGAGCACGGCGGGCGGCTTGACCATGGTCGGGCCGGCGTGGAAGTCGGGGTGCAGCAGGATCGCCTCCACGACCTCGGTGATCGACCGGCCGCTGTTGACGTAGAGCGACTCGAGGGCGCCCTGGGTCGCGGCCGACGGCGCCGTCGGCACGAAGTACGACCACAGCTTCAGGACGAAGAACGAGCGGTGGTACGGGTTGTCGAGGCACAGGTCGACTGCGGCGCGCCAGTCGAACGTGCCGGTCCTCGCGTATGGCTTGCCCGCCCAGAGGGTCTTCGAGCCGGTGTCGTGACGCGTGCGGTCGAACCGGAAGTTCACGAGGCGGCCGATGTCGTCGTCCCAGTCCGCGCGCCACCCCGTCAGTGCGCGGGCGAGCGCCCGGACGTCGGTTTCGGTGTACGCGCCGCGGTCCGCGCCGAGCGTGAAGAGCTCCATCAGCTCGCGGGCGTAGTTCTCGTTCGGATGCCAGCGGTGGTTCTCGATCCCGCTGAGCCAGACGAGCATCGCCGGGTCGATCGTGATCGCGACCGTGAGGTCGGTGAACGAGCCGAGGGCGCGGGTGCGCAGCATCTCGTTCTGGTCGACGGCGAGCCACTGGCCGATGTCACTCGCCGACGTCGCGAACCAGTCGTGGAGGATGAGCGTCATCCGCTCGACGAGTGGCTGGTCGGAGCGGACCATGCGGTCGAGCCACCAGCAGTGGTCGTGGCCCCACTGGTCGCGCGGGGCGAGTGCGACCGGCGTCGGGCCCACCAGTGACGCCGCGCCCGATGGGCGGGTGAGGCTCTGGACTGCGGCCTCGACGCCCATCGCGGCGAGACGGTCGGCGTCGGCGCGGCCCTTCGGCCCGAAGCCGGCGCGCCAGAGCAGACGCTCGGCCTGCGCGGTCCCGAACGGGCCGCCGTAGATCTCGAGACCCTCGGGTCGCGGCGGACGCTGCGGCGGGATCGGCAGCGGGC
>JAEMSV010000142.1 GCA_016462625.1 Solirubrobacteraceae bacterium
GCGGTGGAGATCGCGATCGCCAGCGGGCCCATCCGCACGAGCGCGGGGAGGATGAAGTTGCAGAGCGGCGGGACGTCGACGATGTTCACGAGCATCGCCCGCTTCTCGGCGTCGTCGTAGATCGCGATGTTCACGTCGGTGTCATCGGTGCACGCGATGACCATGAACACGCCCTCGAGGTCCTGCGGTCCCTCGTACTGGCGCTTCTCCCACGTGATCGAGCCCTCTGCGGCGAGCTGCTCGAGCTCGGGGCCGACGTCGGGCGAGATGACCGTCACGTCGCCGTCGCAGGCGAGCAGGCCCTCCGACTTCTCCAGGCCCAGGGCGCCGCCACCGACGACGAGGCACTTCCGGCCCTTGAGCTTGAGGCACGCGATGTAGAAGGGCGTCTCCAGCATGTCCTTCACGCAGGTCTGATCGCAGATCCCGCGCTTGAACTGACAGACGCACTCCTTGCCCGCGTATGCAGCAGCTGGCATGAGGAAGAGACTACCCGCGTCGCGCGGCCCGGGCGGTCCGCGCAGCGATCCGTGCGAGCGGGAGGACGCCGGACTTCAATGCGGTCTCCCGGTCGCGGTCGCGAGCCGAGCGAAGCTGGGCGAACGCCCGCCAGGCCGCGACGGCGGTTGCGTCGTAGGGCTGCCACCAGGCGGCGTGACCGCTCGGGGGGTCCCACGTGACGAGCTTGGGCTCGGCGCTCGCCCGCAGCGCGTCCTCGCCGCGCGCGCGGCCGAGGCCGGCGCCGCCGACGGCGCCCCAGGGGAGCTGCGGCATCGCGCGGGTGACGAAATGGTCGTTGCCCCAGACCATCCCGGTGCGCAGTTCCCGAGCGATGCGCGTGCCGCGGTGGCGGTCGGCGGTCCAGACCGAGACGCCGAGGCCGCCCCGGTCGGCGTCGACACGGGCGATCGCCTCGTCCTCGTCGGCGACCGTGTCGACCATCAGGACGGGGCCCGGGATCGCCTCGGTGCGCAGCCGCGCGTCGCCTGGGACGCCGGACAGGACCATCGGCGCGAGGGCCGGGCCGGTCAGGCCGGGCACGTCGACGGCGCCGCCGCAGTGCAGCGTCGCGCCACCGGCGACCGCCTCGTCGACGAGCGACATGACGGTGTCGATGCGGTCGGCCGCGAGCGGCGGGCCGATCTCGACCTCCGGCAGGCGCGGGTCGCCGACGCGCAACGCGGACGCCAGCTCGCAGACGTCTGCGAGGAACTGCTCGGCGCGATCGGCCACGACGTACGCGCGCTTGACGCTCCCGCCGCACTGACCGCCGTGGGCGAACGCCGCCCACACCGCGCCCGCCGCGACCCGCTCGCGGTCGGCGTCGGCGAGCACCAGCATCGCGTCGCGGCCGCCGACGTCGATGGCCGCGCGATGCAACTCGCGCGCGAGGGTCGCGTGGACGTCGCGTCCGGCATCGTCGCTGCCGGTGAAGCGGATCTGGGCGACCTTCGCGCGGACGAGCTCGCGTCCGACCTCGGGCCCGCCGTGCAGCACGCGGACCAGGCCCTCGGGGATCCCCGCGCGCGTGAGGACGCGCAGTACGCGCTCGGCGGCCAGCGGGGCGTACGCGCTCGGCGCGAGCACCACGGCGTTGCCGGCCATCAGGGCGACGGCGACGTCCCCGAGCGGCGTCGCGAACGGTTCGGCCGCGGGCGTCAGCACCGCGACGACGCCCAGCGGCGCGTAGGTCAGGCGCGAGCGCTTGACCGGGTGCAGTGAGCGGGTCACGCCGATCCGCCGCGGGCCCAGGACCTTCGGCCCGGCTTCCGCGATCCACTGCAGCGTGTCGATCGCCGGGAGCAGCTCCATCGTCGCGACCTCCGCGCGCGGCCGGCCGCCCTCCCGGATCAGCAGCTCGCTCAGCGGCTCCCACTCGTCGATGACCGCCTGGGCGGCGCGGCGCAGGTAGCGCGCGCGGTCGACCAGGCGCAGCTGGGCCCACAGCGGCTGGACCGAGGCGGCGGCCGCGACCTCGTCGGCGACCCGCTCGGGGTCGGTCGCGGTGACGGTGCCGAGCACGGCGCCGTCGATCGGGCTGACGGAGGTGACCGTCACCGGCCTCTCCAGGGAGGCTTCGGCGTTATCTGCCGGCCGGCGGTGATCCGCTCCCAGCGCTCCCGCATCGCCGCCTCGGTGTCGTCAGGCGCCCAGAAGCGGACGTCGGCGAGCTCGTCGGGGCGGACTTCCGCGGGGCTCAGGTGCTGGGGATGGTCATGCGCGTAGTCGTAGCCCGAGCCCCGGCCGAGCTCCGCGGCGCCCGGGTAGTGCGCGTCGCGCAGCGATGACGGCGGTGGTGCGGCCCCGTACTGGCGGACGTGCTGCCGTGCCGCTCCGAGCGCGAGGTACGCGCTGTTCGACTTCGGCGCGAGCGCGAGGTAGACCGTCGCCTGTGCGAGCGCGTGCGCGCACTCGGGCATCCCGACGTGCTCGACCGCCTGCGCGGCGGCGGTCGCGACCATGATCCCGCGCGGGTCCGCGTTGCCCACGTCCTCGCTGGCGCTGATGACGATCCTCCGGACGATGAAGCGCGGGTCCTCGCCGCCCTCGAGCATCACCGCGAGGTAGTAGAGCGCGGCGTCCGGGTCGCTCGCGCGGACCGACTTGATGAACGCGCTGATGAGGTCGTAGTGCTGGTCGCCGCCCTTGTCATAGCGGACGGCCTTGCGCTGGAGCGCCTCCTCGGCGGCGGCGAGATCGACGCTCGCGCTGGTCTCGCACGCCAGCTCGAGAGCGCCGAGGGCCGAGCGGGCGTCGCCGCCGCTGCGGGCCGCGAGAAACGCGAGCGCGTCGTCGGCGACCTGCGTGTCGCCCGTCTCCCCACGCTCGATCGCGCGGCGCAGCAGCACGAGCACGTCCTCCTCGGTGAGGGGCTGCAGCTCGTAGATCTGTGCGCGGGACAGGAGCGCGGAGTTGACCTCGAAGTACGGGTTCTCCGTCGTCGCCCCGATCAGCGTGAGCAGCCCCTCCTCGACCGCGGGCAGGAGCGCGTCCTGCTGGGCCTTGTTGAAGCGGTGGATCTCGTCGAGGAAGAAGATCGTGCTGGTGCCGTTCGCCTGCAGGCGATGGCGTGCGCGCTCGATGACCTCGCGGACCTGCGGACGGCCGGCCTCGACGGCGGAGAGCTCCTCGAACGCCGCGTTCGCGCTGGCCGCGACGATCCGCGCGAGCGTCGTCTTCCCGCTGCCCGGTGGGCCGTAGAGGATCATCGAGTGCGGCTTGCCCTCGGCGATCGCGCGGCGCAGCGCGGTCGGCTCCTCGGGCGTGCCCAGGACGTGTTCCTGGCCGACGACGTCGTCGAGCGTGGCCGGCCGCATCCGGGCGGGCAGCGGGCCGGACGGCGCTGCGGCGGTCCCGCCCTGCTGTGGGTCAGCGTCGAAGAGGCTGTCCATGCGCGGTCGAGGCTACCCCTTCGACGTTCGGTGTCCGATCGGTGTCGCTATAGCAACACCGATCGGACGTTCAACGCTCAGCCGGGGACCGACCCACCCGCGAGGGCGACGACCGCGCCAGCCGCGCCAGCCGCGAGCAGCACCGGAACCGTCCCCAGCCGCGCGACGAACAGCGCGAGCGCGGCGACCACCACCACCGCCAGCTGCCAGGTCTCGGTGATCCCGTCGAGCAGCAGGACCGACGCGCCAAGGATCGCGCCGACCGCGGCCGGACCCGCACCGTCGAGGAACGCCCGCGCGTTGGCATTCGCCCGCACGCGCTCGAACCGCTCGCCGCCCATCAGCACGACGAGGAACGACGGCGCGAACGCGATCAGCGACGCGAGCAGCGCACCGCCGATCCCGGCGGCCGAGTAGCCGACCACCGCGATGGTGTGCGTCACCGGGCCCGGCGTGATCTGCCCCAGTGCGAGGGCGCCGCCGAACTCGGCGTCGGTCATCCAGCCGTGCCGCACGGCGTCGGCCTGCATCAGCGGGATGATCACGAAGCCGCCGCCGTAGCTGAGCGCGCCGACCTTGAAGGCGGTCCACGCCAGCGCGGGCAGCGCCGCCACGCCGGTCGCCGCGACGACGAGCGCCGGCAGCGCCACCGACACCGCGCGGTCGCTCCATCCGCGGCGCCGGATCGCCAGCTCGGCGAACCCGCACGCCAGCAGCGCCAGCACGACCCATGCACCTGTGATCACGGTGACCCCGCCGGCGAAGAGTGCGTACGCGATCGCCCGCGTGCGCTCGGCGCCGACGCGTCCCTCGAGGGCGGCGCGGCCGAAGCTCACCCCCGCCTGCGCGACGACCGCGATGACCGCGGCGCCCGCACCCGCCGCAAGGCCGCGGACCCATTCGGGCGGTGTCCCTCCGAGGTAGAGCGCGCTCAGCACCAGGATGATCGCGAGCCCCGGCAGGATGAACGCGAGGCCGCCCACGAGCGCGCCGCGCAGGCCCGCCACGTGATGCGCCATGAGGATCGCCATCTGCGTCGACGCCGGCCCGGGCAGCAGGCCACACGCCGCGTTGGCGTCCTCGAAGTGCCGGGCGTCGATCCACTCGCGGTCCTCGACACACAGCTCGCGCAGCATCGAGATGTGCGCCGGCGGGCCGCCGAACCCGAGCACGCCGATGCGTCCCCACTCGCGGAGGAGCTCGGAGGTCGAGACTGCGGTCACAGATCCATCTTGGAGAACCGCCATGCCGTCGCAAGCCCGACGAGCACCAGATACACCGCCGCCCACGGCCACAGCTCGGGGCCGGCGTCGCGCGCGCCGCCGAACGGCCCGAGCTGCACGATCACACGCTCGAAGTTCGACGTGCTCTCCGTCAGCAGGTGCAGCGCCTGCTGGTAGAGCGCCTCGAACGGCAGGACCCAGGACGCGGCATCGGCGATGTCGACGAGGGTGGAGCTGTCGAGCGCGTCGCCGATCTGTCCCATGAGGCCCGCGGCAAGTCCGGCGCCGAAGACCATGAAGACCGCGATCCCGTTCGCGGTCGCCGAGAGCACGGTGGAACCCAGCAGCGCGAGTGCCACGACGATCATCACCGCGGCGGCGAGCGCGACGCCGGGGCCGATCACGTCGTCGGGCCGGTAGTCGCCGAGCGTGCTGGTCAACAGGACCGCCACGCCGTACACGATCAGCACGTACCCGCCGCATACCGCCGCCGCCGCGACGAAGCGGCCGAGCAGGAGCGACACGCGGCCGAGCGGCCGCACGACGAGCGGTTGCAGCAGGCCGCGCTCGGCGTCGCCGCGCACGGCGTTCAGCGTGAGGAAGACGGCCAGGACGGTCCCGAGGAAGAGCGTCACGAACATCGCCAGACCGAGCAGCGTCGCGCCGGCGATGGTCTGCTCGCGGATGAGCGGCGACGCGTCGTTGCCCTGGACGGCATCGAACGTCTCCTTCGTGCCCCAGCCGTAGAGGCCCAGGAACGCCGCGGTGAGGATCACCACGACGACGAGGACCTTCCGGCGCAGCGCCTCGCGAAGGGCGTAGGCGGCGATGACGTTGGCGTCGGCGACGAGCGTGGTCATGCGGCGTGAAGAATGGCAGCCGCCAGCTCAAGTGCGCCCTCGGCCCGCCGAACGCAGGGGGAGTGATCACAACACGGGCGATGCTCCTCTTGACTGCGCTCGCCCTGGTGATCACCGCCGCGCCAGCCGCCGCGGCCGCGCCGCAGCACGTCTCCGGCTGGGCGCTCGTCGGGCCCACCGCGCGGATCTCCGGTGGAACGGTCGACGTTCGTTCCCTCGCGGGCCGCGACCTCGTCGTCCCGGCTGATCGCACGCTGCGCACGACCTCCACAGGAACCTTCGCCGTCCGCGTCTCGACGCTGCCGCGCCGGTACGTCGTCACCGTCACGGGCGGCCGCGTGAACGGCAAGCGGATGCGCGGGACGTTCCGCGCGATCGTCACCCGCGGCGCTCACGGCCGGCTCATTCACGTTACCCCCGTCTCGACGCTCGTCCGCGCCCGTTATCGCCACCATGGCTCCGTCCTCCGCGCCGAGGGCGAGGTGCGGCGCCTCCTCGACTTCCCCGGCGCGCTGGCGCTCGACGATGTCCGCCGCGACCGCCGAGCGTTCGACGGCGAGCGCTTCGACGCCGTCGCGGCCAGGCGCGGCGGCTTCGACGCCTACGTGGTGACGCTCACGAAGCGCGCCGCCGGCACGCAGCATCGGTTTCGCGGCCGTCCGTTGGCTCGCACGTCGCAAGCGGGAGATCCGCTGACCCCGACCGGCGTGCTCGCGGGGCTCGCGCAGGGCGCGCTCAGGGCAGTCGGGAGCCAGGGGATGAACGAGGTGCTGTCCGCCCTCGGCTTCGGCGGCGGCGATGCCGCGCAGCTCGACGAGATCTCGGCGCAGCTCACAGCGATCAAGGCGGAGCTCGACGAGCTCAGCACCCAGGTCGCGGCGTTGAGTCAGCAGGTCACCGCGCTGCAGGCGCAGGTCGCGCAGAGCTCGTACAGCACGCTCGACAGCAACCTCGGCGTGACCTGGATCGGCGGCCCGGCCGACGATGTCCTCACCGACATCGCGTGGCTCGTCGACAACGCCGCAGGGTGCACGGGCGCGCTGAGCACGTGTGTGTCGAGCATCCCGGCCAACACCGATCCGCGGGCGTGGTGCACGAGCTCGACCCAGGCGAAGACCCCGGCGCAGGCGAACGCGTGCGACGCGATCAGTCGCATCACGACGCTCACGCAGGGCAACGACTGGAACGCCCTGCAGGGGCGCCTGGTCGGCAACGGCAGCGCAGACGGCGTGTTCCAGGCCTACCAGAAGGCCGCCTATCAGCAGATCAAGGCCGCTGGCGGGTTCATCACCCCGAGCTACGGCGCGAAGGCCGCGACGCTCGGCAATCACTACGCCTGGATCCTCACGCTGGGCGCCCAGTACAGCGCGATGCTCGACGCGACCGAGGGCCGATCGGGCACCCTGACTGCGGGCGACCTGAATCTCGCCATCAGCGACATCGCCGCGCAGCAGGCGCTGCTGCCGAAGCCGCTGGGCAACACCGCGGTGGACACGCGCACCGGCCTCATGTGGTCGGTGTCGCAGAACGCGAGCGCCAGCACGGCGTGCGGACCCGTCCATAGCCCGTGGCTGTTCAACCATCCGCAGTCCGCGCCCGCCACGGCCGGCCAGTGCTCGGGGCTGCTCGCCTCGTCCATCGACCCGGACGTCGCAGCGCTGGACGGCTGGCAGATGCCGACCATCGACGAGCTGAAGGCCCTGGCCAGCGGCTGGTCCGGCGATTCGGTCGGCGATTGGCTGCAGAGCACGGCCGGCTTCCCGGACCTCACGTCGGTGAAGAGCGCGGTGGCGGTCCCGGGTCCGGACCCGTTCGTGATCGGGATCTACGGAGGGAACGTCGAGGCCAACCCGGGAACGAACTACAGCGTCGCGTCCTCGTCGTGCGGCGCCGGCACGTGGAACACGGGGATGGTCGTCCCAGCCGGGTACATGAATTTCGACGTCATCCGGATCTCGGGTGTCTTCTGCTCGGTGCTGGATCTGAACACCGGAGCCAACCGCCAGGAATGCGTGGCGGCCGACGCTTCGGCCGCCGGCTGCGCCTGGCCGATCCTGGTCAGCAGGGGCGACGGGCCGCTCGACTTCGGCCACCCGAACGTCTCCTTCATGCGCCGCCCGGCGACTGCAGCGGACGGGTGGTTCAGGACGCCGTAGCGCCGACGGCCTCGAGGTAGGCCTCTTCCAGCGTCCCGGTCACGATCCGCACGCCGTAGATCCGCTCGCCGTGGGCGATGAGCCGCGCGACGAGGTCGGGGATCTCTTCACGGGTCGCGTCGGGGAAGCGCTGGATTCCGGTCGCGGTCTCGATCTCCACCCCGCCCGCGCGCGCGAGCTCGCCGGGCGTGCCGTGCGCGACGGTGCGGCCCTTGTTGATGATCGCGACGTGGTCGCAGACCTGCTCGACCTCGCCGAGCAGATGGCTGTTCAGCAGGACGGCGATGCCGCGGGTGCGCAGGTCGATCAGGAGGTCGCGGACGAGCCGGCGGCCGGCGGGATCGAGCGCGCTGGTCGGCTCGTCGAGCAGGATGAGCTGCGGCTCGCCGATGAGCGCCTGCGCGATCC
>JAEMSV010000143.1 GCA_016462625.1 Solirubrobacteraceae bacterium
GGCCACGGGCGGATCGGCCTGACGTTCCTGGTTCTGCGCTCACTCAAGCAGGCCAAGTACCACCCGCGCGACCTCGGGCACGCGGGCCTCGGGCTCGAGCACTACTGCCACTTCACGTCGCCGATCCGGCGCTACCCCGACCTGATCGCCCACCGCGCGCTGCTCGCCGCCATCGGCGCCGGGGAGGACGCTCCGCGCGCGGACGACATGGAGAGCGCCGCGGAGTGGACGAGCATGCGCGAGCGCGAGGCGATGACCATCGAGCGCGACTCAGACCGCGTCGCGCGCTGCTTCCTGCTCGAGCGCGAGCTGCGCGAGAAGAACGACGGCCCGTTCACGGGCGAGGTGACCGGCGTGATCGGCGCGGGCGCGTTCGTCCGCTTCGCCGGCGGTCACGAGGGCCTGCTGCCGGTGCGTCGTCTGGGCGGCGACTGGTGGGACCTCAACGAGGAGGGGACGATCCTCCACGCGGGGGCCTCGGGGCGCCGGATCCGGCTGGGCGACGAGGTGCGCGTGGAGGTCGAGAAAGTCGACGCGCCGAGAGGACGCGTCGACCTGCTGCTGGCGGGTGCGACGGCTCCTAGCGGAAGCGCATCGGGTCGACGTAGAGGTCGTCGACCGTGACCGGAGCGCCGGTCGCGCTGATGCGCAGTGCGATGGTGCCGCCGGTGAGGATCGGGAGGCCCGAGAGCGTCAGGATCTGCTGCGTCGGCGTCCACTCGGTGTTCGGCGTGATGACGCCCAGCGAGAGGCCGACCAGCAGGCCGTCCTTGCCCGGGTAGAGCACGTCGACCCGCGCGCCGCCGACGAGCGGCAGCTTGCCGCCCTTGGTGAACAGGCGCAGCGTCGGGTGCGTCAGGCCGCCGCAGACCGGAGGCGACGTGATCGACGAGCCGGCGGGCAGATACACGGCCTTGCTGTCGGACGAGCCGCCGACACGCCAGGGCTCCTGGTCGCCGACGACGGTCGCGCCGCCGCTGGTGGTCCAGCCGTCGAGGCCGTTCTCGAAGTTGCCGCCCGGAACGAGCGTGTACTGCGTCTCGTCACCCCAGTTCAGGAACGGCTGGCCGAGGGACTGGCCACAGTCCTGTCCCTTGATGAGCCCGGCGCCGAGCGTCTTGGTCACGGTGCCGACGACGGCGCTCGTGGTGCCGAGGACGTGGGAGACGGTGTTCGAGGTCTCGTTGACGACCGAGGTGGGCGTCGCCTTGCCCTGAAGGACGGACGTGAGCGTCTTCGTCGTGTTGCCGACCGCGGACTTCGCGGTGACACCGACGGCGTTCGTGCTGTCCGGCGCAGCCTGCACCAGTCCCTTGACCGTGTCGCGCAGTGCGGAGACGAGCGTCGGCTTGCCGGCCGTCTTGGTCGGCTGGGCGGCCTGGGCGCTGGTGGCCATGCCGAGGGTGGCGAGGGTGGTGAGCGCGAGGGCTGAGAGCTTTTGTGACATCCGTGTCATCCGTGGTAGCTACTGCTTGAGGGTGGAGCGTGTCAGTAGTGCACCGCTTTTAGGTAGGAAGTGGACGATCGTCTGGTAGGAAATTCGTCTGAGGCCCTCCTTCGCGCGCGAGATGCTGTTCGGGCCTGCCGATCACGGGGTCAGACCATGTCCGACCTGGACCCCGAGATCGAGGAGCTGTACGAGGAGCAGTCCGAGCGCGAGGAAGCCGCTCCGCCGCTGCGTGCCGTGGTGGCCGAGCTCGTCGCGACGGTGCTGCTCGCCCTCGCCGTCCTGGCGATGGACCTGCAGTTCCCCGGCGGCGACACGGCACCTATCGCGGTGCTCGCGGTGCTTGTGGTCGCCTACGCTGCCGCGGCGACCGTGCGTTTTGACGTCGGGCTCGGCTACACATCGCCCGTCCAGTTGGTCGCGGTCCCCATGTGGTTCGCTGTCCCGCCGGCGTTCATCCCGGTGCTCGTCGCGGCGGGCCTGCTGCTGCACAAGGCGTGTGAGATGGCGTTCGTCCGCCGCCGCCAGCACCCCGCAGGTCTGCTGTGGGTGGTGCCGGACGCCTGGCACGCCGTGGGTCCGGCGTTCGTGCTGGGGCTCTACAGCGTGACCGACCCGAGCTTCGCGGACTGGCCGGTGCTCGTCGCGGCCCTCGGGGCGCAGGTCCTCGTCGACGCCGTGGTCAGCACCGCGCGCGGCTGGGCGGCGATGGGCGTGCGCGCCGAGCTGCAGCTGCGCGTCATGGCCTGGGTCTTCGCCGTGGACGCCGCGCTGTTCCCCGTGGGGCTGCTCGCGGCCGCCGCGATGGACGAGACGCCTGCCGCGGTGCTCTGCGTCTTCCCGCTGGTGGCGCTGCTGGGGGTCTTCGCCCGGGAGCGGGACAGGGGCATCCGCCAGGCGCTGCAGCTCTCAAGCGCCTACCGCGGGACCGCGATCCTGCTCGGTGACGTCCTGGAGGACGACGACGAGTACACCGGCGGCGAGCACACCCAGGGCGTCGTCGAGATGGGTCAGGCAGTCGGCAAGGCTCTCGGGCTGGATGCGACAGCGCTGCGCGATCTCGAGTTCGGATCGCTGCTGCACGACATCGGCAAGCTGCGCGTGCCCAACGAGATCATCAACAAGCCGGGCAAGCTCAACGACGAAGAGTGGGCGATCATCAAGATGCACCCGCAGTGGGGGCAGGAGATGCTCGATCGCATCGGTGGAGCGATGGCGAACGTCGGGGTGATCGTGCGCGCGCACCACGAGCGCGTCGATGGCGGCGGCTACCCCGATGGACTGGCCGGCGACGACATCCCGCTTGCGGCCCGGATCATCTGCGTGTGCGACTCGTACAGCGCGATGACCACGAACCGGTCCTACCGTCCGGCGATGGCGGTGGAGGAGGCGGTCGCCGAGCTGCGCCGATGCACGGGCGGGCAGTTCGACGCGGACGTCGTCGAGGCGCTGATCCGTGTCGTGGAGCGGAACGGGGTCCCGCGGCCGGCGCCGCTGGCACTGGCCGCCTGAACCCCGCTGGCCCGCCGCATAGGCTGGAGGGATGGCGAAGAAGGGCAAGCGCAAGGCCGCGGCCGGCGATGTGGCGACGAACCGGCAGGCGTCGTTCCGCTACGAGCTGACCGACCGCCTGGAGTGCGGGCTGCAGCTGCAGGGCACCGAGGTCAAGGCGCTGCGCACCGTCGGCGGGCAGCTGAAGGACGGCTACGTGCTGGTCAGAGGCGGCGAGCTCTGGCTGCAGAACGTGCACATTCCGCCCTATCCGCCCGCCGCTCGGGAGAACCACGACCCCGATCGCGAGCGCAAGCTGCTCGCCAGCCGCCGCGACATCGAGAAGCTCACGGGCAAGGTCTCGGAGAAGGGATGGACCATCGTGCCCACCCGGATCTACTTCAAGGGGCCGTGGGCGAAGGTCGAGATCGCGCTCGGTCGAGGCAAGGACCTCTACGACAAGCGCGAGTCGATCAAGGAGCGCGAGAGCAAGCGCGACATGCAGCGCGCGGTCCGCGAGGCGCAGCGCTAGCCGCTACGCCCCGACGGCCTCCGGCCGCGCCTCACGTGCCGCGGCCTCTGCCTGCTCGAGCTGGGCCTCGACGAGGTCCAGCCCGGCGTCCCAGAAGCCCGGGTCGGCGAGGTCGATGCCGACGATCGCGCCGAGCTCCTCCGGCGACTTCGAGCCCCCGGATGCCAGCAGGTCCATGTAGGCGGGCACGAACGCCTCGCCGCCGTCGACGTAGCGCTGGTAGATCGACATCGCCAGCAGCTGGCCGTACGCATAGGCGTAGACGTAGCCCGGCGTGTTGATGAAGTGCGGGACGTAGGACCACCAGGTCTTGTAGCCCTCGGTGATCTCGACGCTGTCGCCGAGCATCTCCTCCTGCGACTGGGTCCACAGGCCGCACAGATCCTCGACGCTGAGCTCGCCCTGCTCGCGGCGCGCGGTGTGGGCGAGGTGCTCGTAGTGGTTCATCGCGCACTGGCGGAACACCGTCGCGATCGAGCCCTCGATCGATTCGGCGAGCAGCGAGAGCCGCGCCTCGGGGTCCGGGGTGCGGTCGAGCAGGCGGCCGAACACGAGGGTCTCGCCGAACACCGAGGCCGTCTCGGCGAGGGTCAGGGGCGTGTGCTGCTCGAACACCCCCCGGTCGCGCGCGAGCGACGCGTGGACGCCGTGGCCGAGCTCGTGGGCGAGGGTCAGCACGTCGCGGCGGCGCGAGGTGTAGTTGAGCATCACGTACGGGTGCGAGCTCGGCACGGTGTAGGCGCAGAACGCGCCGCCGCGCTTGCCGGGCCGGACCGGAGCGTCGATGTAGTCGCCGATGAAGAACTCCTCGGCGGTCGCGCGCAGGTCCCCGGAGAACGCGCCGTAGGCGTCGAGGACGATCTCCTTCGCCTCGTCCCACGCGATGTCCTCGTCGTCGGCGGTCGTGACGGCCGCCATGCGGTCGTAGTCCTTGATGCGGTCGACGCCGAGCAGCTTGCCCTTCAGCGTGTACCAGCGCTGTGCCAGGTCGTAGCGGTTGCGGACCGCCGCGAGCAGCGCCTGGACCGACTCGTCGCTCGCCTCGTTGGAGAGGTTGCGGCTCGCGATCCAGCTGGGGTAGGTGCGCAGCCGGTCGTCGGTGGCCTTGTCGGCCATGAGCGTGTTGTAGATGAAGGCACGCGTGCGCAGACCCGGCTTGAGCGTCTCGGTGACCGCCTCGGCGGTCGTGCGGCGGACCTCGGGGTCGGGCGACATGAGTCGCGACAGTGCGACGTCGAGCGCGACCGGCTCCGCCTGGCCGGGGAGGGAGACCGCGAGTGAGGAGACCTGCTCGCCGAAGAGCCGCGCCCACGCGCTGGCGCCGGTGACGCCCTTCTCGGTGAGGATCTTCTCCTCGGGCTCGGTGAGCAGGAACGGGCGGTAGCGGCGCGCGGCCTTCAGGTGGTGGCGGGCCTTCTCCGTGCCTTCGGCCGCGAGGAGCTCGTCGGCGCGGGCGTCGTCGAGCTCGGCCCACTCGAGCTCGAAGAACAGCAGCTTCGTCTCGATCTGCGCGCCCTGCTCCTGCACGCGCTGGAGCAGCGCGCCGTTGGCCGGGTCCGCCGTGTCGGTGCTGAAGCGCAGCATCGCGTAGTTGCCGGCGCGGCCGATGCGGTCGGACATCTCCTCGAGGGCGGCGACCGCGGCGGCAAGCCCGGCCCCGTCGAGCTCGGCGACCTTGCCGGCGTACGCCGTGGCGAACGCGTCGGCCTGGTCGGCGGCCTCCGCCAGCAGGCGCAGCGCTCCGGCTTCGCCCTCCCCGTGGACCAGCGGTTCGAGATCCCAGGCGATGTCGGCGGCTTCAGGCATGGCCGCAGAATACGACCTCTACCCCGCAACCTCGGCGGGTGCTTCGCGTTGGGAAGGGTGGGGACGGCACCGCTCGCCGCCCTCGCCTGTCCCTGACTCCGACGCCGAGGAGGCTCCCTCCGTGCGCCGCGTTCTCTCCTGCCTGTCCGCCGTTGCCGTGCTCACCCTGCTGCCCACTGGCGCACAGGCCGCGTCCTCTCAGCCGACGCTCTTCGAGGCGCCCCGCGAGCTGCTCGGCGACGACGCCGCGCTGCGGGCCTCGACCGCGCGGGAGATCCGCGCGCTCGGGGCCGACTGGGTCCGGGTGATCCTCTACTGGGGCACGGCGGCGCCGGATCCGGAGCGCGCGACCAAGCCGGCGTTCGACGAGCGTGACCCGGCGGCGTACCCGGGGCTCGCGCGCTACGACGCCGCAATCGCCGCCGCGCGGGCGGAGGGGCTGAAGGTGCTGGTCACGGTCAGCGGCCCGGTGCCGCGCTGGGCGACCAGCACGAAGAAGGACCAGCGCACACGGCCGAACGCGACGCTCTACGGGCGCTTCACCGAGATGCTGGCCAAGCACTACGGCGCGCAGGTCGGCGCGTGGTCGATCTGGAACGAGCCGAACCATCCGCAGTTCCTGCTGCCGCAGATCACGCGCAAGGGCAAGACGCGGGAGATGACGGCGGCGAAGCTCTACCGCCAGCTCTTCCAGCGAGGCGAGGCGGGTCTGGCGGCGGGCGGGAGCCGCGCCCCGGTTCTGCTGGGCGAGACTGCGCCGCGCGGCACCGCGACCGCCGTCGCACCGCTCGCGTTCCTGCGGACCACGCTCTGCCTCGATTCCAGGTATCGCAAGCGCAGCAGCTGCGGGCGCCTGAAGGCCGACGGCTACGCGCACCATGCGTACACCACGCGCGGCGGGCCGTTCTTCACGCCGCCATCGAAGGACGACGTGACGATCGGGGTGCTCTCGCGCCTGAACTCGGCGCTGGCGAAGGCCGAGCGAGCGAAGGCGCTGCCGAGGGGCACCGACGTCTGGTTGACGGAGTTCGGGATCCAGTCGTGGCCCGACAAGATCCTCGGCGTCGCGCCGCAGCAGCAGGCGGAGTACCGCTCGATCTCCGAGCAGATCGCCTATCGCAACAGCCGGGTGAAGATGTTCAGCCAGTACCTCATGCGCGACGACCTGCCGCGGACCGGCGGCTCGCGGTTCGGCGGATTCGAGTCGGGCCTGCGGTACGCCGACGGCGGGGCCAAGCCGTCGTACGAGGGCTTCCGGCTGCCGCTCGTCGCCAGTCGCGGGAAGGGCTCGACCGCGCTGTGGGGGATCGCGCGCCCGGCGAACGGGCCGACGACGGTGACGATCGACTACCGCACGGGATCGGGCGGGACCTGGCGCAAGCTGAAGACCGACCGCACGAGCACCCGCGGGGTGTGGGGGACGACGACGAGCCTGTCGTCGTCACGGCAGTACCGCGTGCGCTGGGAGGGCTTCACGGGGCCGCCCACGCGGTCGTACCGGCCGTGATGTAAAGCATCTTTTACAACGCGGCCGCATGACCCGGGCAGGCGTCAGGTGGCGAACGCGCCTGCGGGCCAGCGGCGCATCCACGGCTCGAGGTCGAGCGCGAGCGTGTTGCAGTACGTGCAGATCGTGCGATACCAGCCGATGGCCGCGAGCAGTTCGAGCATCGCCTCCTCGCTGTGCCAGGTGCGCAGTGTCGCCCAGGTGTCCTCGCCCCACGAGCCGGTCTCCTCCAGCTCGTCGACCGCGGCGATCACGGCCACCTCGCGCTCGGTCCAGCGCACGTCGTCGGCGCTGCTGAGCACGAGGGCGTCGCAGTCGGCCTCGCTCAGACCCGTCCGCGGACCCCAGAACGCGGCCTGACCGCCCCACTCGTATTCGCAGCGCACGAGCGCGCAGATCCGCATGATCGCGACCTGCCGGTCGTGCGCGTCGAGCTGGCCGGAGAGGTAGATCGACTGCCCCATGTCCCGGAGCCGCCGGGCGATCTTGGGGTGGCGCTGCAGCACGCGCGTCAGCAGCAGCGGGTCGTGGTGGTTCTCCGGATGGCGCCAGCGCAGGATGGACGCCTCGTCCTCCTCGCTCCACGGCTCGGGCAGGGGTGCGATGCGCGAGGTTCGTTCCATACCCTTCGGAATGGTAGACATCGCGTCATGCCTCGTGAGTCGCTCTTCTCCCTCGCCGGTCAGACCGCGCTGATCACCGGCGGGACGCGCGGGATCGGTCTCGCGATCGCCACGGAGTTCCTTCACGCGGGCGCGCGCGTGCTGGTCTGCGCGCGCAGCGCCGATGAGCTGGATCGCGCCGTCGAGGAGCTCACGCCGCTGGGTCCGTGCGAGGGGATCGTCGCCGACCTCGTGACCCTCGATGGGGTCAACGCGCTCGCGGTGGCGGTCGGGGACCGGGTCGACGCGCTGCACGTGCTCGTCAACAACGCGGGCACGCAGTGGGGCGCGCCGCTCGAGGACTTTCCCGAGGCGGGGTGGGACAAGGTCATGGACCTGAACGTCAAGGCGGTGCAGTTCCTGACCGCCGCGCTGCTCCCGCTGCTGCGTGCGGCCGCGACGCCCGAGCGCCCGGCGCGGATCGTCAACATCGGCTCGATCTCGGGGATCGACGCGCCGGAGGTCGACACGTTCTCCTACGGTGCGAGCAAGGCAGCCGTCCACCTGCTCACCCGCCATCATGCGCGCACGCTCGCGCCGGAGATCACCGTCAACGCGATCGCGCCGGGCACGTTCCCCAGCAAGCTCTCGCG
>JAEMSV010000313.1 GCA_016462625.1 Solirubrobacteraceae bacterium
TCGACTTCGGCTTCGACGACCCGTCGGGCCGGCACTTCATCGTCATGGAGTACGTCAAGGGCAACTCCTGCGCGGAGCTGCTGCGCGACCACGGCCGGCTGTCGCTCGACGACGTACTGCACCTGAACGACGGCGCGTGCCGCGCGCTGCACTACGCCCACCGCAACGGCGTGGTCCACCGCGACGTCAAGCCCGGCAACATCCTGCGGGCCGACGAGGGCACCGTGAAGCTCGCGGACTTCGGGATCGCCAAGGCGGTCGGGAGCTCGCAGATCACGCAGGTCGGCTCGGTGCTCGGCACGGCCGCCTACCTGGCGCCCGAGCAGGCGCACGGTGAGACCGCGACGCCGCGGTCGGACATCTACGGCCTGGGCGTCGTCGTCTACCAGCTGCTCGCGGGTCGCCTCCCCTACGAGGCGACGTCGCTGACCGAGCTCGTGCTGCTGCAGCAGAACACGCCGCCGGCGCGGCTCGACTCCATGGACCGCGCGATTCCGGCCGGCGTCGCGATCGCGGTCCAGCGCGCGCTCGCGCTCGACGCCGAGGACCGGTACGCGAGCGCCGAGGAGTTCCGCCTGGCGCTGCACACCGGAGCGAGCGGCGGCCACGTCGAGGACCTGACCGACGCGACGCAGGTGCTCGGGGCCACCGAGGCCACTCGCGCGGCGCCCGCCGCTGCCCGCCGCATGGAGCCGCGCGCTGCCGCGCGCCCCGACCGGACGCCCGCGGCAGCGCCCGCCGCGGAGAAGAAGGACGGGCACCTGGGTCGCTGGCTGGCAATCGTCGTGATCGCGGCGGTGCTCGGCGCCGCCGGCTGGCTCGCACTCGGGCAGACCAAGCAGGAGCCGACGACGCAGGAGATCACCGGGAACACGACGCAGGAGATCGTCTCCCAGATGAACCAGCTGATCGACGACAACGTGCGCTGAGGCGTAGGGTCGTGCCCATGGCACGAGAGTTCTACGACCCCCGCGGGAAGGTCGTCTTCATCACCGGCGCGGCACGAGGCATCGGCCTCGCCGCCGCCAAGCGCCTGGCGGCCCGTGGCGCCAAGCTGGCGCTGGTCGGCCTCGAGCCCGAGCTGCTCGCGAAGGAGGCCGCCGCCCTCGGCCCGGACGCGGTCTGGTTCCACGCCGACGTCACCGACCGCGACGCGCTGCGCGACGCGGTCCAGGGCACGATCGACCGCTTCGGCGGGATCGACGTCGCGATCGCGAACGCCGGCATCTCGCCTGTCGGCACGGTGCGGACGCTGCCCGACGAGGCCTTCGAGCGCACCATCGCCGTGAACCTCGTCGGCGTGTGGAACACGCTGCGCGCGACGGCCGACGCCGTGATCGCGCGCCAGGGCTACCTGCTCACGATCGCGTCCCTGTCCGCCCCCGGTCCGGCGCCGATGATGGGCCCGTATACCGCGTCGAAGGCGGCGGTCGAAAACCTGACGCGCGCCTTCCAGATGGAGATCGCCCACACCGGGACGAAGGCCGGTGTCGCGTACTTCGGCTTTATCGACACCGACCTCGTGCGCGACGGGTTCGCCCACAGCGCCACGCAGCGGATGCAGGCCAACCAGCCCGGCGCGCTGTTCAAGCCGGTGCCGGTGAGCCACGCGGCGAAGGCGATCGAGAAGGGCGTCGCATCGCGCGCGCAGACCGTCGTCGCGCCGCGGTGGGTCCGCGCCTTCCTCCTCGCCCGGGGGCTCTTCCCGCTGACCTTCGCGCGGACCGGAGGCGATCCCGCCGTCGCCGAGGCCGTCGCGTTGGCCGACGCCGAGCCGTGGGCGCCGAAGGAACCCGCGGACGCGAACTCGACGCTGACCAGCGTCTAGGGCCCCTCCACGCCGAGGGCCATGAGCGGGACGAGCACGTCACGCGCGTAGGCGTGCAGCTCGGCCTCGTCGCGCGGGTCCGGGTCATCGGGCGGCAGTGCGATGTAGCTGAGGAACAGGCGTGCGACCAGATCGGCCGTCCGCTGGATCGCGCGCTCCGAGCCCTCGGGGCTCGCCTCGCGCAGCTGGGCGGCGATGAACTGCGTGCCCATCGTGAGGATGACGCGATCGTCTCCGGCCGCTGCGGCGATCACGGCGCCCGGGTCGGTCTCGGCGACCCGGCGCAGCAGCGGATGCCCGCGGACGAACCGCATCGCCTC
>JAEMSV010000144.1 GCA_016462625.1 Solirubrobacteraceae bacterium
GCATGGGTTCTCCGGGAGAGCCACAGGTCGGCGTACGCAGCGATGTGGGCGAGATCCCAGACGAGCGGGCTCATCAGCGGATCGTGCTGACGCTGCAGCCGCGCATCGTCGATGTGCTCGACGAGCGCGAGCGTCCGCTGGCGGGTCTCCGCCAGGCGCTCGGCGAGCCGGGCGGCAAGGACAGTGCCGGTGGGCTCGGTCGCGGAGGCCACTGGCGGCGAGCCTAGCCCATGGCGAGGTGCGGTTACCCGCACCTGGTGACACCGGGTGACCGTATAGGAGCGGCTCCGCTGCGACACGAGGCTTCAGGCATGTCATCCACGCGTCGTACCTCAACCCCTCAACGGCCCCGCGGCATCGCCGCCCGGGCCGGTCGCTGGAGCGCCCATCACAAGAAGACCGCGGTCTTCGGGTGGCTCGCATTCGTCATCGTCGCCTTCGTCGTCGGTGGCATGGTCGGGACCAAGAAGCTCGATGACGCCGACACGGGCGCCGGCGAGTCCGGACGGGCCGAGAAGGCCCTCGACAAGGCATTTCCGAAGGAAACGGCGTCCGAGAGCATCCTCGTCCAGGCTCCAGACGGGAGCCTGTCCGCGCGAGATCCGGATGTTCGCGCGGCCGTCTCGAGCATCATGGAGACGGTCGAGAACCAGCCCGGCGTGAGCGAGGTCACCTCGCCCTACGAGCAGAAGGGCAGCATCTCCGCGGACGGCAAGTCGCTCCTGATCGACTACGAGATCGCCGACACGGAGGCGAAGCCGGCGGTCGACGAGATCGACGCCATCAACGCCCAGGTCGCCAAGGCGGCCAAGGAGTATCCGACCCTGCGCGTCGAGCCGTTCGGCGACGCCACGGCCGAGAAGCAGATCGAAGGTCGCTTCGAGGACGACTTCCAGCGGGCCGAGACGCTCTCGCTCCCCATCACGCTGATCATCCTGGTCTTCGCGTTCGGCGCTCTGGTGGCCGCGGGCCTCCCGCTGCTGCTGGCGCTGACGGCCGTGTTCGCCTCGCTGGGCCTCGTCGCCCTGCCGAGCCAGCTCCTGCCCGTCGACGACGCCATCAGCTCGGTGATCCTGCTGATCGGCATGGCCGTCGGCGTGGACTACTCCCTGTTCTACCTGCGGCGCGAGCGAGAAGAGCGCGCGAAGGGCCGCACCACCGAAGAGGCCATCGACATCGCGGCTGCGACGTCGGGCAAGGCCATCCTCGTCAGCGGCCTGACGGTCATCATCGCGATGTCCGGCATGTTCCTGACCGGGGACAAGACGTTCATGTCGTTCGGCGTCGGCACGATCATCGTGGTGGCCGCCGCCATGATCGGCTCGATCACCGTGGTGCCGGCGATGCTGGCGATGCTCGGGCCGAAGGTCGACAAGGGCCGCATCCCGTTCCTCGGCCGTCGCTCGGCGGGCGACAGCAAGGTGTGGGGCGCGATCCTCACGCCGGTGCTGAAGTTCCCGCTGGTGGCCGCGCTGCTGTCCGTCGCGCTCCTCGGCGCCATGGCGCTCCCGGCGCTCGGCATGAAGACCGCCGACAGCGGCATCGACACACTGCCGCGCGATCTGCCCGTCATGCAGACGTACGACCACATCCAGGCGGCGTTCCCCGGGCAGCCGATCCCCGCGATCGTGGCGGTCGAGGCCGACGACGTCGGCGCGCCGAAGGTCGTCGCCGCGATCGACCGGATGGTCGACGAGGCCCAGGCGACGGGCCTGTTCGGCCAGTCGGTGAGCGTCGAGACGTCGGACAGCGGGCGCGTGGCGTCCGTGAGCATCGCCATGAAGGGCAACGGCAGTGACGAGAAGTCGGTCGACGGCCTGACCGCGCTGCGCGACGACATCATCCCCGCCACGCTCGGCGCGGCCGGGGTGGAGGCGTCGGTGACCGGCTACACGGCCGAGTCGGAGGACTGGAGTGCCCAGATGCGCGGGGCGGCTCCGCTGGTGTTCGGCTTCGTGCTGACCCTCGCGTTCCTCCTGCTCCTGGTCACGTTCCGCTCGGTGGTCATCCCGCTGACGGGCATCGCGATGAACCTGCTCAGCGTCGCCGCTGCGTACGGCGCGCTCGTGTGGGTCTTCCAGAAGGGGAACCTCGAAGGCCTGCTCGCCTTCGACGCCCCGGGTGCCGTCACCAGCTGGCTGCCGATCTTCCTGTTCGTGATCCTCTTCGGCCTGTCGATGGACTACCACGTGTTCATCCTCAGCCGGATCAAGGAGCTGCGGGATGGCGGCATGGCGACCGACGAGTCGATCTCGCGAGGGATCCGCTCCACGGCCGGCGTCGTCACGAGCGCCGCGGTGGTCATGGTCGCGGTGTTCGCGATCTTCGGATCGCTCTCGATGATCGAGATGAAGCAGATGGGCGTCGGCCTTGCGGTCGCCATCGCGCTCGACGCCACGATCGTCCGCGGCGTCCTGCTCCCGTCGGTCATGAAGATGCTGGGGGAGGCCAACTGGTACCTGCCGAAGTGGCTGGAGTGGCTGCCGAACCTGGACCACGGGACCCCCGTGGTTATGGATCCCGAGCCGGAGCTCGTCCGCGAGCCCGCACCGGAGCTGGCTGAGCCGGCCCGCGCGTAGCGGCCACGAGATCGCACAGGCCTCAGGCTCTCGTCGAGCCTGAGGCCTGTCGGTCGTTCCGGGGCGGCGCGATAGCCTCCCGCCCATGAAGATCCGCGCTGCCGTCCTCGAGGAATTCGCCCAGCCACTGCAGGTCACGACGCTGGATCTGGCCGGGCCGAAGGCAGGTGAGGTCCTCGTCCGCTTGCATGCCTGCGGCGTCTGCCACACCGACATGTACAGCGCCTCGGGAGTCGATCCCTCGGGTTATGCACCCTGCGTCCTCGGCCATGAGGGCGCCGGTGTCGTCGAGGCGGTCGGCGAGGGGGTGACCTCCGTCGTGCCGGGCGACCATGTCGTCACGCTGTTCAGCCCGCAGTGCCGGGAGTGCGTCAACTGCCGCTCGGGGCGCACGAACATCTGCGTCGCGATCCGCGAGCCGCAGAACCAGGGCTATCTGCCCGACGGGACCGCCCGCCTCTCCCGCGACGGGGAGCCGATCCGGCACTTCATGGGCTGCTCGACCTTCGCCGAGGCCACCGTGGTCTCCGAGTACTCGCTCGCGAAGGTCTCCAAGGACGCCCCGCTGGCCACGGCGGCGCTCTTCGCATGCGGGCTCTCCACCGGCCTCGGCGCCGCGATGTACCGCGCGCAGGTCTGGGAGGGCTCGACGGCCGTCGTCTTCGGCGCCGGGATGGTCGGTCTCGGCGCGGTCGCCGGTGCGCGGCTGCAGGGCGCCGAGCGGATCATCTGCGTCGATCTGAGCGACGAGCGCCTCGCACTGGCGCGCCATCACGGCGCGACGGACACCTGGACCGCGAGCGACGACATCGTCGACCGGGTCCTCGCGGAGACCGGCGGCTACGGCGCGGACTTCACCTTCGAGGCGACCGGCCTGGTCGGCGTCATGCGCCAGGCCGTGGAGTCGGCCCGGATGGGCTGGGGCGTCTGCTGCGTCACCGGCGTGGCGGGCAAGGGGGAGACGCTGGACATCGTCCCGCGGTTCCTCATCACCGGCCGGACGGTCATGGGCGCGTCGTTCGGCGGCGTGAAGGGCCGCGATCAGGTCCCCCAGCTGGTCGACCGCTACCTTGCGGGCGACATCGACGCGGACGCCTTCATCTCGCACCGCATCTCCCTCGACGACATCAACAAGGGGTTCGATCTCATGCATCACCAGGACGGCATCCGCAGCGTGGTCGAGTTCTCATGAGCCTCATCGTCGAACGCACCGAAGCCCCCGGCTGGACGTCGAACTCGTACCTCGTCGCCGACGGCGAGGGCGGCCACGCGGTCGTCATCGACGGCAACGGAGTCACGCAACCACTGATCGACCGGGCGAAGGAGCTCGGCGTCACCGTGGACGCGATCCTCGTCACCCACCAGCACGGCGATCACGTGCAGGGCATCGATGACTACCGCGCCGCCTTCGGCGCCCCGGTCATCACCCACGAGATCACGAGCGCCGCGGTCCCCGACCTGCGCGCCGAGAAGCTGGTGGCGGAGGGCGACACCTTCGCGTTCGGCGGCCTGGAGATCACGCCGCTGCTCAGCGAGGGGCACTGCGCCGGCCAGCTCGCGTTCGTCGTCAACGGCACCGACGTCTTCACCGCGGACACGCTCTTCAAGGGCACGGTCGGCGGCAACTTCGCGCCGGCGAACACGGGGTACGCCGACCAGAAGGACGCCGCGATGCGGCTCGCGCAGCTTCCGGCCGGCACGACGATCCACCCTGGCCACACGCTGCCGACAACCGCCGGCGACGAGTGGGAGCAGAACCCCTTCATCCGGATCTGGCGGGGCCTCGACCCCGAGGGCGAGGACGAGGTCACCGTCTGGGACCGTCCGGCGCAGCTCGTCCTCTGGGCGCCCGACTACGACGGGTCGAACAAGGCTTGGGTGCGTTTCGGCGACACCGGCGAGGACGGGATCACGGGTGGCTCGCAGGTGGTGCGGCCGTAGGGCCTGCCTTCTCGAACGCACCGACAGGTGCTTGCGGTTGGTTGCGCGTGCACCTACCGTCGGCGGCATGGTCCTCTCCAACCACCGGCGCGACTGGCGGCGCACCCGCGTCACCGAGCTGCTCGGCACCGCGCATCCCGTCATCCAGGGCCCGTTCGGCAACGGGCTGTCCAGCATCCCGCTCGCGGCGGCCGTGACGCACGCAGGCGGGCTCGGCTCGTTCGGCGCGCAGCACCTGAGCCCGGCGGGACTGACCGCGCTCGTCGCCGAGCTGGACGTCGCCATCCAGGGGGCGGTCAACGTCAATCTGTGGGTCTCGACCCACGACGTCTCCGAGGCGGAGTTCACCGACGCGGACTGGAGCGCCGCGGTGGCGAAGCTCCTGCCGCTGTACCGCGAGGTCGGCATCGAGCCACCTGAGCGTCCGCGGCCCACCGCCCACGGCTTCGAGGAGCTCGCCGACGCGCTGATCGCCGCGCGGCCGCCCGTCTTCAGCTTCGTCTACGGCGTGCCGTCGCCGGAGATCCTCGAGCGCTGCCGGGCCGCGGACATCGTGACGGTCGGCACGGCGATCACGGTCGAGGAGGCCGTGGCTCTCGACGAGGCCGGGGTCGACGCGATCGTCGCCTCGGGCTTCGAGGCCGGCGGACACCGCGTGGCGTTCCTGCGGGAACCCGAGGACTCGCTCGTCGGGACGATGGCGCTCGTGCCCGCGGTGGTGGAGGCGGTGCAGGCGCCGGTCATCGCGGCGGGCGGGATCGCGACGAGCCGCCAGCTCGCCGCCGCGTTGACGCTCGGGGCCGAGGCGGTGCAGATCGGCACTGCGTTTCTTGCCACCTCCCAGTCCGAAGTGGCCCCCGAGCACCGCGCAGCGCTGACCGAGGGAGCCCGCCGCACCCAGCTCACGCGCGTCTTCAGCGGGCGGCTGGCCCGTGGGCTCGCCGCGGAGGTCATGGACGACATCGAGACCGGCGACGAGCGGATCGCCCCGTACCCGTACCAGGGTGCGCTCATGCGCCCGATCGCAGACGCGGCGCGCCGTCAGGGGCGCCGCGACCTCGTCGCGTTCTGGGCCGGGCAGTCCGCCCCGCTCGTACAGCCCGGTCGGGACGCCACCGAGCTCGTGGGCGCGCTGGTCGACGGCGCCGACGCGTTGCTGGCGTAGCGGGGCATCGGGTGCATCCCATATTGGTACCGTTATGGGATGAGCAAGCAGATCGCGGTCCGGCTCCCCGAGGATCTCGTGGCCTTCGTGGATGACCTCGTCACGTCAGGTGACGAGCCCAGCCGCGCGGCGGTCGTCACGCGCGCGCTCGAGCGCGAGCGGCGCCGCAAGGTCGCCGCGCGCGACGCTGCGATCCTCGCCGGAGGGCGCCAGGACCGAGACCTGACGGACCTCGCCGAGCACCTCGCCGGCGCGCCGATCGACCTCGGGTGATGAGGCCGATCCACGTGGCCCGGCTCGACAAGGCCCGGCCGGTCCTCGTCCTCACGCGCGAGCTCGTGCGCCCGCACCTGGCCACCGTGACGATCGCGCCGATCACCACGACGATCCGAGGGCTCTCCACGGAGGTGCCGGTGGGGACGCAGAACGGCCTCGACGGACCGTCCGTCGTCAGTTGCGACAACGTGACGACGATCCCGAAGGACCGCCTCGGCGAGCGGGTCGGGACCCTGCTCGACGGACAGGAGCAGGCGCTCAGCGACGCGATCCGCGCCGCGTTCGATCTCGACTAGGCGGCGCGGGGGAGGTCGATCGGGTCCGGGACGGCGGCCAGCGCGCGCGTCCGGCTCGGATGCACAGCGCGATCGTCCGTGGCGATCCACGCCTCCAGCCCCGCGTACGCGTCGGAACAGAGCTTCACGGGGATGTCGCCGCCGATGATCGACAGCGCCTTCTCGATCGGCATGCCGTCGCGGTACGGGCGGTCGGCGGTGAGCGCCTCGTAGATGTCGGCGACCGCGAGGATCCGCATGTCCTCGGTGAGGACGTCGCCGGTCAGGCCGCGGTGGTAGCCGCTGCCGTCGAGCTTCTCGTGGTGGTTGGCGGCGAGCTCGGCGATCGGCGCGAAGCAGGCGGCGCGCGACAGGATGGCGAGGGTCTGCTCGGGGTGGCGCTTGATCTGCGCGAACTCGTCGGCGTCGAGCTTTCCGGGCTTGTCGAGCACCTGGTTGGACACGGCGAGCTTGCCGATGTCGTGCAGGAGCGCGGCGCGCCGGAGACGCCGGAGGCGCTGGCCCGTGATCCCGCGCTGGCCGGCGATGCCCACCGCCACGTCCGTGACCCGCGCGGAGTGGTTGAAGGTGAACGGCGACTTCGCGTCGATCACCCGCGCGAAGGCCTCGCAGATCCGGTCGATCTGCGCGGCGTCGGCCTGGAGGTGCACCTCGCCGGGCTCGCGCAGGGCGACGTGGCTCTCGACGTTCTCGTCGGCGAGCTGGGCCCAGAGGTGGTCGCCGATCGGCAGCGAGGTCAGCGCGTCGACGAGCTCGGGGTCGAACCAGGTCCCGCGGCGCGCGACGGCGACCTCGATCGCGTCGTATGGGCCGGCGATCGCAGAGAAGACCTCGACGGTCTGGGCCAGGCCGAGGATCCGGCCCAGCAGGGGGATCTCGTCGCCCTTCAGCCCGCGCGGGCGGCCGTTGCCGTCCCAATGCTCGTCGAGCGCGCGGATCGCCTCGGCGGCGGGCTCGGGCAGCGCGAGCATCCGCGCGATCTCCGCGCCGCGCTCGCAGCGGGCCGCGATCAGGTCGTTGGCGAACTCGCCCGTGCGCGCGAGGTCGACGATCGCGCGCAGGCGCCCGGTCAGGCCGGCTCCCGCGCCTGCCGAGCTGATGGCCCAGCGGCGCTCGCGCTTCTTCTCCGACGTGTTGACGAGCTTGCTCGAGCGCTTCAGCTCGTGGTCGTCGGCGGAGAAGATCGCGGCCATGCGCGACGCGTTCGCCGAGCAGCCGGCGTCCTTCATCAGCAGGGCGTAGAAGAGGGCGGCGCGATCCTCTTCAGGGAGCCCGACCACCTCGGCGATCCGCATCCCGATCAGGCAGCTGCGCAGCGCGTGGCCGGGCGGCTGGCCCTCGGTGATGTCCAGGGCGTGCGTGAGCGCGCCCAGGATCTCCGAGAGCGGGAACGTGCGCGCGTCGTCGATCGCGGCCATCTCCTCCTCATCGGCGGGGTGTGTCCGATTCCGGACGTCAGCCGTCCGGAAATGGACACACCCGCGCGCAATCAGGCGTTCCAGCGGCGCACGACCCGCACCTCGCGCTCGAAGCCGAGCACGGACAGCGACCCGGTCGCCAGCCACATCCGCGAGCCGAACGCCGCGGGCTGCTCCATCCAACGCGCCGCGAGCACCCGGAGGAGGTGGCCGTGGGCGACGAGCGCGACGTCGTCGTCGGTGTCGCCGATCGCGGCGATCACCCG
>JAEMSV010000145.1 GCA_016462625.1 Solirubrobacteraceae bacterium
GCTCGAGCAGAGCGCGTTCCCGCATGAGCCGCAGGTGGTTGATGCGGTGAAGGCGCTGTTCGGGGACTGAGTCGCCCGTCAGCTCAGCGCCTTGACGAGCCGGGTCCCGCGCGCGGAGCCGGGGTCCGACAGGCACGCGAGCGCCGTGTCGTAGTCCGGGATGGCCAGCACGTCCCCGTCCGGAAGCAGCATCAGGTACCGGGTCATGTGCCGGAGGAACTCGCGGTCGTGCGAAACGGCGATGACGCAGCCGTCGAACGGCGCGAGGGCGTTCTCCAGCGCCTCGCCGGAGGCGATGTCGAGGTTGTCCGTCGGCTCGTCGAGGAGCAGCAGGTTCGTCCCGCGGAGCTCGAGGCAGAGGATCTCGAACCGTGCCCGCTGCCCGCCGCTGATCGCCCCCGGGGAGAGACGAGCCTGCCCGGCCAATCCGTATCGTGCCAGCGCGGCCATGGCCCGCTCCGTGTTCCCGGTGAGCCTGCCCGCGGTGTCGAGGATGGGCGTCTTCGCCTGGTCGGGCGGGGCCGACGCGCTCTGGCGGAAGTAGCCGACCCGCGCGCGGGCGCCGAGGTCGACCTCGCCGGTGTATCCGTCGCTCTCCTCGGCGAGGACGCGCATGAGATGCGTCTTGCCGCTTCCGTTCGGGCCGATCACGCCCACCCGTTCCCCCGCGTAGATCTCATCGGAGAAGGCGCGCACCATGCCGTCGATCGCGAGGTCGCTGATGCGGAGCATCCGTCGCGCGGCATCGACCTCCGGGAGACGGATCGAAATCTCGTGTCCCTTGATCGGCGGCGGAGGCGGCCCTGGGTCGGCGAACCGGCGCCAGCGTGACTCGGCGGCGTCCGCCTTCCGCGCCCACGAGTCGCTGTAGCGCGCGCGCTCCTTGAAGGTCTTGACCAGTCGGTAGAGCCGCCGCTCCTCCTCGTGCCAGCGCTTCACCGCGTCGCCGAGCTGCTCGTTGCGGCGTTCGCGGGCCTCGGGATACGACGCGTAGGAGCCGTGATGTATCCAGCCTGCGTCGCCCTCCAGCGTGAGGATCTGGCCGACGCTGGACCGCAGCAGCGCCCGGTCGTGCGACACCACCAGCACGGTCTTCCGCGTCGCGCAGAGCGCGTCTTCGAGCTCCCGCTTCGCGGGGATATCGAGGAAGTTGTCCGGCTCGTCGAGCAGCAGGACGTCGTAGTCGGAGGCGAAGAGCGCCTCGAGGAACAGCCGCTTGCCCTCTCCACCCGACAGCGTCGTCAGCGGACGATCGGCGATCTCCGAGAAGCCGGCTCCGAGCACGCTGCGGCAGACACGATCCCACCGGGCCTCGATCTCATAGCCGCCGAGCATTCCCCAGCGCTCGAGCCCCTCGGCGTAGGCGAGCGCGTCGTCCACCCTGCCCTCCGCCAGTCGGGCGGCGAGGCGCTGCAGCTCTGTCCCGACCTCCTGGATATCCGCGGGAGCGGTCCCCATGAGCATCTCGCGGACGGTCGCCGTGGAGCCGGGGGCCGCGACGGACTGTGGCATGTAGGCGACCGTCCCCCCGACGGCGACGTGACCCTCGTCCGGACGCGCCTGCCCGATAAGCAGGCGGAGCAGGGTGCTCTTCCCGACGCCGTTGGCGCCGACCAGGCCGACGTGCTCGCCGGGAGACACGCGGAAGGTCAGGTCGTCGAAGATCGCTCTGCCGTCAGCCGTGGTGTAGCCGACCTCGGTGCAGGTGATGTATCCCATCCCTTCCCGAACCCTAGAGGTCCGGTGGACCGATCCTCAGCAATTCGTCGGCGCCGGCTCCCCGCGCAGTCGCGCGTCGAGCCAGTTCACGACATGCGGCACCCCGGAGACGAACCCGAGCGCGTGCTCGGTGAAGTGCAGCTCACGCCAGAGGACGGTCGTTCCGAGCGCGCAGTAGCGCTCGCGGGTCGCCAGCGCCTGCGCGAATGGGAGACCCTGATCGGCCCGTGAGTGGTAGAGGAACAGCGGCGTCGCGGGCTTGCGCATCCCCGCTCGGTTCTCGCGCAGGCGCGCGAGCCACGCCGGGTCCTTCAGCAGGTCGCGGGTCGTGAAGGACGCGCTCTTCTCGAAGATCCCCGGCCCCGTGAGGATGTCGACGATGCAGCCGCGGCGGATGTGGTCAACCACGCGGCGGCCGCGCGGGGTGAGCAGCGAGTCCATGTCGAGCTCCGGATACGCGGCGTCGTACGCGATCGCCACCGAGGGGAGTAGCGGGGCGAACCAGGCGCCGTCCATGAAGTCGGCGAGCGCCTCGAAGTCCCCGGGCAGGCCGCCGGCCGCGACGCCCGCGAGCTTCACGTCGGGGGCGTAGGACGGCTGCAGCTCCGCCGTGAACATCGCGCCGTGCCCGCCCTGTGAGTAGCCGCTGACGGCGACCGGCCCGTCCGGCGCGACCTTCGTGCCCGGGAGCCGGCGAGCCGCGCGGATGACGTCCAACACGGCGTGCGCTTCCGAGGCGCCGACGACGTACTCATGCTCGCCCGGCGTTCCGAGCCCCTGGTAGTCCGTGACGGCGACCGTGTAGCCGCGCTCCAGCAGCGGAGCGATCAGGAGATCCTCGACGGACGTGCCGGTCGGGATGGTCCGCGACGGCGCGCACTTATCGGCCATGCCGGGGAAGCCGGGCGAGATCCCGACGAGCGGCGCACCACGGCGCGACCGGGACGGCGTGAGGACCATGCCCGAGACCGCAGTGGATCCGCCGGTCGCCTTCGTCGAGCGGTAGAGGATCCGCTGCACCCGGACGCCCGGGAACGGCGTGCGGACCACCCGCTCGGAGCGGATGACGTCGCCGGGCGCGCCCGCCGGAAGGGGATCCGGCGGGTCGTAGAACGAAGCGGAAGCGGCCGCCGCAGGGGGGATGAAGCACGCGGCGGCCGCCGCCGCGATCGTGATCGCGCAGGTGCGCGCACGGACCAACGGGGACCCAAGCATTCGTTCTCTCCTCCGTCGCCGGGTCGCAGGGGACGCGCCCGGTCTCGGATAATGAACGTTATCTTACCGAACGCCTCACGTCGAGCCCAGCGACACGCCGGCGCCCTCGAAGACCCACAGCAGCGCCTGCTCGAGCCGCTCGATCGGCACGCCTTCGGGGTCGGCGAGGTGGTGCAGCGCGAACCCGTGGGCCAGCGCGTAGCCGGCCTCGGCGATGGCCGCGGACGGGGCATCGGGATCCGCCATCGCGATGAGGGCCCCCAGCCCGCCGCGGGTCTCGGCCAGCCGCCGGGCGACCTCCTCGCGCAGCGCCGGGTCGCGCCGCGAGTAGCTCCAGAACTCCATGAACAGCGTCATCGCCTCGGGCCGCTCGTGGAGCACGTCGATCCACAGTCGCGCGACGAGCCGGACCCGCTCCTGCGGCGTCTGCGCGGCGGCGATCGCTTCGGCTCGTCGCTCGGCCTCGCCGCCCATCGCACGCTCCATCAGCGCGAGGAAGAGCTCCTCCTTGCCGGAGAAGTTCGAGTAGACAGCGCCGGTGGTGAACCCGGCCTCCTTCGCGATCTCCGGGACGGTCACCGAGTGATACCCGCGCTCGGAGAAGGTGCGCTCGGCGGCGTCGAGCAGCGCTTCGCGGGTCGCCTGCTGGCGCTCCTGGCGGGTGCTCACTGCGCGACTTCGGCCATCTGCGCGTAGCTGCCCTGCCCGCACCACGACGCCAGCATCTGCTCGATCCAGCGCGGCCCCTCGACGGTGATCTTCCCCGCGTGCATCGCATCGCCGAGCGTGAGCTCACCGACGTGCCAGCGCACCAGGCCCTCGGCGGTCGCGCGCACCACGAGGTCGTCCTGATCGCCCGGCGGCCGGCGGCAGACCTCGGCACCGGGCGCGTCGAGCAGCAGCCAGTAGGACTCCCGCTGCGGGGCGGTCACGTCGAAGCGGATCACCGTGCGCTTGTCGGGGAGCTCCTCCGTCGTGATGTGGCGGGACAGCGTCCACAGCACCTTCGCCGCGTCAAAGTGCTCGGGGGCCAGCTCGAGCCACTGCTCGCCCCAGACCCCGAGCGCCATGCAGACCGGCGCCAGGCCGAAGCCGGCCTCCGTCAGCCGGTACTCCCCGTCGACGTGATCGACGACCCCGTGGTGCTCGAGCATCCGCAGCCGCTGCGTGAGCAGCGTGCGGGAGATCCCCGGCGCGCCCTCGCGGATCTCGGAGAACGTGCGGCAGCCCAGGAAGAGGTTGCGCAGGATCAGCGGAGTCCAGCGCGTGGCGAAGATCTCGCTCGCGCGAGAGAGAGGGCAGTAGTCGCCATAGCTCTCCATGGGCGGAATGGTCCCACGGAATGGACCGTGGACAAGTCCATTTCCTGGACTGGTTTGACGGCCGGCCCGGGAGGAGCCTCCACGGCATGACTCCCATCACCGCAGATCCCACCGCCGTCGCCGAGCTGAAGGCCCAGCACCACGACACGTGGGCCGACGGCGACTACCCCGCCGTCGCCGAGCACATCGCCGACGCGCTGCCCACGGCGATCCTCGACGCCGTCGACGTCCGCGGCCACGATCTCCTCGACGTCGCCACCGGCAGCGGGAACGTCGCCATCGCCGCCGCGCGCGCAGGCGCGCACGTGACGGGGCTCGACCTCGTCGACGATCTCCTCGACGCCGCTCGTCGTCGCGCCGCGGCCGCCGGGCTGCGCATCGCGTGGCAGGAGGGCGACGCCGAAGCGCTCCCCTACGGCGACGACAGCTTCGATGTCGTCACGTCCGCCGTCGGCGTGCAGTTCGCGCCGCGGGCCGAGGTCGTCGCCGGCGAACTGCGGCGCGTGTGCCGCCCCGGAGGCGCGATCGTCCTCTGCAACTGGACGAAGGAGGGCCTGATCGGCCAGCTGTTCACCGTCATGTCGCAGTACATGCCGGCAGCGCCGCCGTTCGTCACCGGTCCGCCGAAGTGGGGCGATGAAGCGTTCCTGCGCCAGCTCTTCGCCGGCGACGACGTGACGATCACGCGCGGCCACAACCCGTTCGCCTTCGCGACCGTCGAGGAGTACATGACGTTCTTCGAGGTCAACTACGGGCCGACGAAGCGCGCGAAGGCAAAGCTCCAGGCCGAGGGCCGGTGGGACGATCTGCGCGCCGACCTGCGCTCGCTCTACACCGGGCTGAACCAGGCGACCGACGGCTCACTTCACATTGAGGCCGAATTCCTCGTGGCCACGGTGAAACCCGGCGCGTAGCAACTACGCCGGACGACAAGCTTGCCCTCAAGGACCGGCCACTTTGGTCCGATGCATGCCGGGCATGTCGGCTATTCGTCCAGCAACGGGTCCCCGGACTGAAGGCACCGCGACAATGGGTGTCCAGATGCCGCTGCGCACGGACGCCAGCTTCGCCCAAGCCTTCGAGTACGCCCCCGTCGGGATGACGATGGTGTCGCTCGACGGCACCCTCGTGAAGGTCAACCGCGCATTCGCCGATCTGCTCGGGATGCCGCGCGAGCAGCTCGAGGGCATGCCCTTCTACGAGCTCGGCTACGAGGGCGTCGAGCAGGACCTCGCCACCGGTCTGCGCATGCGCGAGGGCGAGCTCGATCGCTTCCAGGCCGAGCGGCGCTGGCACCGGTCCAACGGGATGTCGGGCTGGGTCCTCATCACCGGGAGCCTCGTCTACGAGGACGGCGAGCCGCGCTACGCGATCGCGCAGATCCTCGCCATCAGCGAGCGCAAGCTCACCGAGGAGGCGCTGACCGCGAGCGAGCGGCGCTTCCGCACCCTGGCGACCCACTCGCCACATGGGGTGTTCCTGATGAGCGCGCGCGGCAAGCTGAGGTGGAGCAACGCCGGCATGGAGACGATCTTCGGCCTCTCGCTGCCCCATCAGCTCGGCGACGGGTGGGCCGACGCCATCCACCCCGACGACCGCGACGACACACTCGACCGCGCACGTGTCGGCCTGCGCTCAGGGCGTGAGCTCGACCTCGAGTTCCGCGTCCTGCGCAGCGAGGGCTCCGTGCGCTGGGTCGACGTCCGCACCGGCCCGGTCCGCGACCGTGAGGGGACGATCACCGCGTGGGTCGGCTCCATCGAGGACGTGACCTCCGAGCGCGAGGCGCGCCACGCGCTCGCCACCCGCGAGGCCGAGTTCCGCATGCTCGCCGAGCACTCCAGCGACTTCCTCTCCCGCCACGCGCCCGACGGCACCTACCGCTACGCGTCGCCGGCCTGCCAGACCCTCCTCGGCATCGCGCCCGGGGACCTCCTCGGCCGCACGCCGTTCGAGCTCGTCAAGGAACAGGACTACGCGCTGCTCGGCGACGCGTTCGCCCGCGCCCAGGGCGGCGGCCGCGCGACGGTCTCCTACCGGGCGAAATGCGGCGACGGCGAGGTCCGCTGGTTCGAGTCGACCCTGCGCGGCGTCGGCGACGAGGGCAGCGCCACGCCGACCGAGATCGTCTCCGTCACCCGCGACATCAGCACCCGCAAGGAGGCCGAGCTCGAGCTCACGCGCCTGGCGATGCGCGACGCGCTCACCGGCCTGCCCAACCGGATCCTCTTCAGCGACCGGCTCGACCTCGCGCTGCGCCGCTCGCGGCGCCGCAAGCCGGCGTCGATCGCCGTCTACTTCCTCGACCTCGACCGCTTCAAGCTCGTCAACGACTCGCTGGGCCATGCCGTCGGCGATCGGCTGCTGTGCGAGGTCGCGCGGCGCCTGAACAGCACGCTGCGCCCGGGCGACACCGTCGCGCGGTTCGGCGGCGATGAGTTCACCGTGCTGTGCGAGGACGTCGTCGGCGAGCTGGAGGCGGTCGCGATCGCCCAGCGGATCGTCGAGGTCTTCCAGGAGCCGTTCAACCTCGAGGGCGCCGACGAGCTGTTCGTCAACACGAGCGTCGGGATCGCGTTGTCCGGGGGCCGCGACGACAGCGCCGAGGGCCTGCTGCGCGATGCCGACGCAGCGATGTACCGCGCCAAGGAGCTCGGCCGCGGCCGGTTCGAGCTCTTCGACGCCGCGATGCGCGCACACGCCCGCGAGCGGCTCGGTCTGGAGAACGCGCTGCGCCGCGCCGCCGAGCGCGGGGAGCTGCGCCTGCACTTCCAGCCGATGGCGACGATCGAGGGCGGCGACGTCATCGCCTTCGAGGCGCTCGCCCGGTGGGAACACGCCGAGCGCGGGATGCTCTGCCCCGACACCTTCATCCCGCTGGCCGAGGACACCGGGATGATCGTCCCGGTCGGCGCGTGGGTGCTCCGCGAGGCCTGCATGGAGGCCGCCCGGTGGCGCGCCGACGCCGGCAAGGAGGACATCGCCGTGTCGGTGAACCTCTCCCCGCGCCAGCTCGCCCAGCCCGACATCGTCGGCACGGTCTTCGACGCCCTCGACGAGTCGGGGCTGCCGGGCGACGCGCTGTGGCTCGAGCTGACCGAGACCGCCGTCATGAGCGCCGGTCCGGAGATCAGCGCGCGGCTGACCGAGCTGAAAGCCCTCGGCGTCCGGCTCGCGATCGACGACTTCGGCGCCGGCTACACGTCGCTGTCCCACCTCCGCCGGTTCCCGATCGACGTGCTGAAGCTCGACAAGGCCTTCGTGCAGGGCCTCGGCCGTGAGAAGCGCGACGCATCGATCGCCGAGGCCGTCATCTCGCTCGCGCACGCGCTCGGGATGACGACCGTCGCCGAGGGAATCGAGACCGCCGAACAGCTCGACGTCCTACGCGACCTCGGCTGCGACCACGGCCAGGGCTGGCTCTTCGCCCGCGCCCAGCCGGTCGCGGAGGCCACCCGTTTGGTGGGTGAGCGGCTCCTGCCGGTGTAGAACCGCACCCGCTCTCGATACGCTGGGCGCAGATGCCCGACGTCGTCATGCCCCGGCTCTCGGACTCCATGGAGGAGGGGACGATCCTGCGCTGGCTCAAGGCCGACGGGG
>JAEMSV010000314.1 GCA_016462625.1 Solirubrobacteraceae bacterium
CCGGCAGCAGCCCGACGCGATAGAAACGCGGTTCGAGCACGCTGCCACACTAGTGATGTGGTGGACCGTCCCCCCCGCATCCTGCTCGCGGATGATGAGCAGTCGGTGCAGACATTGCTCAGCTACCCGTTGCGGAAGGACGGGTACGAGGTCGTACAGGCCTCGGACGGCCGTGAGGCCCTCGCGCGATTCAACGAGACGACGTTCGATCTCGTCGTGCTCGACGTGATGATGCCCCGCATGGACGGGCTGGAGGTCTGCCGCCGGCTGCGGGCCAAATCGACCGTCCCGATCATCATGCTCACGGCCAAGGCCGAGGAGATCGACAAGGTCCTCGGCCTCGAGCTCGGCGCCGACGACTACATCACCAAGCCGTTCTCGATGCGGGAGTTCCGCTCGCGCGTGAAGGCGACCCTCCGCCGCGCCGGCATGGCGCGCGACCGCGAGGTCCCCGAGGACGAGATCCTCGAGTCCGGCGAGCTGGTGATGGACTTCGCCAAGCGGACCGTCAAGCTGCGCGGCGCCGACGTGCAGACGACGTACGTCGAGTTCGAGATCCTCGCGGCGCTCGGCCGCAACCCCGGCCGCGTGTTCACCCGCGACATGCTGCTCACCCGCGTCTGGGGCGACAGCGCCTACCGCGACCCGCGCACCATCGACGTCCACATCCGCCACCTGCGCGAGAAGATCGAGCTGGACGCAAAGCAGCCCGAGTACCTCTTCACGGTGCGCGGCGTGGGCTACCGGTTCCGCGACGACACCTGACGTATGCGTTTTCTGCGCTCCCTGCGCACCCGGCTGACGTTGCTGTTCTTCTGCATGACGCTGATCGCGGTCGGCGTCGTCTACTTCTACGTCACGCCGCGCCTGGAGTCGTCGCTGCGCCAGGAGAAGCTCGACTCGCTCGCGGGCGCCGCCCGGGAGTACGCCTCGCCGATTCAGCGGGCGATCGACGACCAGGTCCCCGGCCCGCAGCTCGACCGCGCCGTCCGTCGCGCCGCCGACCGCGCGAACGCGCGCGTGACGCTGCTCGGCGTGAACACCGGCACGCTCGCCGGGCTGCAGACCTACCCGATCAGCGACTCGACCGAAGAGGCCGAGATCCGCGACCTGCAGTTCGGGATCGCGACCGACGCGGCCCGGGCGCGACACGGGCAGACCGGCAGCGAGTCCTCGAACGAGGGCCCGCTCGGGCAGGCCGCGCTGCCGATCGTCGCGAAGGGCCGCGTCACGCACGTGCTCGTATTCGCCGCGCCGCTGGCCGACGTCGACGACAACGTCGCGCTCATCCGCCGCCAGATCCTGCGGGCGGGCCTGCTCGCGCTCGGCCTCTCGCTCGTCTTCGGGATCATCGTCTCGACGCCGTTCGCGCGGCGGGTGATCCGCCTGGAGCGTGGCGCCGAGAAGGTCGCGTCCGGCGACTTCACCGCGCGCTTCCCGACTCAGCACCTCGATGAGCTCGGCCAGCTCGCCCGCGCTCTGGACGACATGCAGCGTCAGCTCGCCGAGCTCGACAGCGCGCGCAAGCGGTTCATCGCAACCGCCTCGCACGAGCTGCGCACCCCGATCTTCTCCCTCGCCGGCTTCCTCGAGCTGCTCGAGGACGAGGACCTCGACGACGAGACGCGGCGCCACTTCATCGCCCAGGTCCGCGAGCAGGTCGCGCGGCTGGGGACGCTCGCGACCTCGTTGCTCGACCTCTCCCGTCTGGAGGCCGGATCGCTCGAGCTGCGCCCCGAGCGGACCGACGTCGCGATGCTCACCCGCGCGGTCGCGTCCGAGTTCGAGCCGGCCCTCCAGGCGACCGAGTCGCACCTGCGCCTGCGGCTCGACGGCGAGCGGCTCGAGGCCGTCTGCGACCCTGAACGCGTGGCCCAGGTCCTGCGCATCCTCATCGACAACGCGATCGTCCATACGCCCGCCGGCACGGATCTCACCGTGTTCGCCGGCCGCAGCGACGGTCGCCTGCGGATCTCCGTGCGTGACGACGGGCCGGGCATCCGGCGCGACGCGCTGGGCCGGATCTTCGAGCCGTTCTTCACCAGCGACGACGTCCAGGGCTCCGGCCTCGGCCTCGCGATCGCCCGCGAGCTCGCCGAGCGCATGCGCGG
>JAEMSV010000315.1 GCA_016462625.1 Solirubrobacteraceae bacterium
CCCTTCCCCTCCTCCGACCCGCCCGGTCCCTCGCCCTTCGGCCGGTAGCGGCGTGGCCGACGAGCTGGTCGCCCCGCGACCCGGCGGGCGGACGTTCACCGCGTCCGTGACCGCCGGCCTCGGCGACTGCGCGCCGGGCGGCCGGGCGCGGCTCGACGCCCTGGCCCGCTGGCTGCAGGACGTCGCCTACCGCGACGTCGCCGACGCGGGGCTGCTGGACGACGGCTCGTGGATCGTGCGCCGCCTGCGGCTGCGGGTCGAGCGGTTCCCGGTCTTCGACGAGGCCTGCGAGCTGACGACGTTCTGCAGCGGCCTCGGCCAGGTGCTCGCCGAGCGACGCACGACGGTGCGAGGCGCGTCGGGCGCCCACGTCGAGGCGGTCGCACTGTGGGTGCACGTCGAGAGCGGCGGCGACGGACTACGGCCGCCCTCCCAGGCCTACCACGACGTCTACGCGACCAGCGCGGGCGACCGCCGCGTCCGCGCGCGGCTGTTCCACGACCAGCGGCCGCCGGAGGGCCTGGCGCCGGAGCCGTTCGGATTCCGCGCGGCCGACCTCGACCTCGCCGCTCACGTCAACAACGCCGTCTACTGGACCGCGCTCGAGGAGGACCTAGTCGGCACGGAGCCGGCGATGCCCTTCGACGCCGAGATCGAGCACCGCACGGCCGGGGACCGCGGCCCGGCTGGGCTCATCCGCGACGGCGCGCAGCGCTGGATCCTCGACGGCGAGGGCGCCACGCTGGCGACGATCGTGGCCTGACGCGGCGCGTCAGCGGGCCGCCCGCAGGCGGCGCGCGACGGTCTGTGCGGACGCCTTGCCGCTGCGCAGCGCCACCGTCGGCGTCGGGCCGCGACCGCTCTGCTCGAGCATGAACCGCGCGACCGCGGCGGCCGTCGGCTCGGGCACGCCGCCGCGCTGTACCGGCGCGGCCATGATCAGGTCGAGGTGGTTGTAGCCGGGCAGGACGATGTGCTCGTTGGCGACGCCGCCGATCGCGGGCTGCGGCGGCATCACGCCGATGCCCTCCTTGCCCTGGATCGTGATGCGGGGCAGCGTGCGCGGCGCGTCGACGTAGCGGATGTGGCGCAGGTCGCCGTCGCGGCTGCCCGCCTGGGCGAAGCCGACGTCCGTGGTGATGCGCGTCGGGAAGTAGGCCTCGATGAAGCCGAGCCCCTCGTGCAGCACGCGGGCGACGTCCTGCACGTCGGAGACCTCGGACTCGGGCGACGAGTACGGGACGCCGCTGGGCCGGAGCAGGTTCGGCAGCGTCTCGTTGTAGTTCGCCCAGCCGTAGGGCGTCGTGTCGTCGGTGGGGAACATCAGCGCGCGGCCCGAGAGCGGGAACTGCTTCGGCGCGACGGGTCCGTGATCGAAGGTGCCGAAGCTCGTCTGGATGAACGCCAGCGGCTGGCTGTTGTCGTCCATCATCGCCCCGAGCAGCGCTTCGCCGGAGAGGTGCTGCACGCGCAGCTTCGTGTCGGGCGCCACGGCGTCGAGCAGCGTGCGGGAGTGGAACAGCCGCAGCGCCGTCTCGGACGCCCCGCCCCGCGGCAGCTTGCCCATCAGCGCGGCGATATCGGCGTCGGGCGCGATCTGGGCGTTGAGGCCGACGCCCTCGAGCGTCGTCATGGTCTCCGGGCCGATGACGCCGAAGTCGACGCTGCGGAGGTTGCTGCGGACCCAGTTCGTCACGGACGTGTACGCGAACGAGGACGCCGACTTCAGCGCCGGCGAGAGGGTCGGGTTGTCCTCGAGCGCCTGCCCGCCCGCGGTGACGACGGTGTCGAGCGCGATCGAGGCGTGGCAGAGCTTGTAGCCGGCGTCGGCGGTCGTCGCCGGGTCCCCGTCGAAGTCCCAGGCCATGAGCGCGCCGGTCAGGAAGCCGCCGAGCGAGTGGCCGCCGCAGAAGACCTTCTCCTGGCGGACAGCCGGGTCGGGGATGCCGTCCACGATGACCGCGCGGTAGTCCTCGACGGTCTGCTTGAGGTCGAACTCCCCGACGTACGGGATGTCACGGTTGCGCTTGAAGCCGGCGAACGTCTTGCCGTTGACCGGCACGCCGTGGAGGTAGTAGTCGAGCGCGACGCCGGCGTCCTTCGCGGCGGC
>JAEMSV010000045.1 GCA_016462625.1 Solirubrobacteraceae bacterium
GGCTCCAGCTCCGGCTCGGCGATCGCGTCGAGCTCCGCCACGGCGCCTGCCACCTCGTCATCGACGGGCTCCGCGTCGACGATCGCCTCCTCGGCGTCGTCGGGCGCGTGGCCGTTCGCCGACGATGGCGCCGGCAGCGCCGGCAGGCCGGGGGCGGCCGGGCCGAAGGCCGCAGTCAGGGGTGCCAGCGCCGCCAGCACGGCGCGCCGCACGTCCGGGTCCGGATCATCGACGTGCACGGCCAGCGCGGCCGCGGCGTCGCGCCCGCCCACCTGGCCGAGCGCCCGGACGGCGGCGGACCGGATCGCACCGGGACGATTCGCGGCCAGCACCGCGGCCAGCGGGGCGACGGACGACAGCGACCCGATCACGCCGAGCGCCGCCGCGACACTCGCGCCGCCAGGGTCGCGCGTCAGCCGCCCCTCCAGCAGTGCGGGGTCCCACCGCCCGAGTCGCGCCACCAGCTCCCACGCCACGCTGTCCGTCCCCGAGCCGTTGCGCTCCAGGTCGTCCAGCGCCGCGGTGAGAGCCTCGTCGCGGGCCGCCTCGTCGTGGCCGAGCGCCTCGTCGAGGGCGCGGAGCGCATCAGCGAAGTCGGGAGCGACACCCGCCACGCGCAGCGCGGCGGCCAGACGGACGCCCGTGCGCGGCTCGCCCTGCTCGCGAACGACGCGCCACGCCTCGCTTCGTGCGCGGGGAAAGCGCTCCACCGGCCATGCGGGCGCGTGCGTCGCGCAGCGCTCCGCCGCAGCGGCAGCGTCCAGCCGCGCCAGGCCCAGGACCCCCGCCGCGCGAACGTCGTCCAGGTCGTCGTCGAGCGCGACCGCAACGCCGTCCGGGGTCGCTCCAAGAGCCACCAGCTGATCGACCGCGGCGATGCGATCTCCCGCAGCGAGATCGACGACCCACCCCTCCCGGGTCGTCACCAGATCGCGCTTGCGCAGCGCGCGCTCGGCACGCTCGATGGGCGTGCGCCGGCTCAGCGCCACGCCCGCTCCCCCTGCATCCGGCGCGCGAGTGCGCCGGCCTCTGCCCGTGACTGCACGCCGAGCTTGGTGAAGATCCGCGTCACGTGGCCCTTGACCGTGCTCTCGGCCAGGTAGAGCTCACCGGCGATGAATGCGTTCGATTCGCCGGCGGCCACGAGCGCGAGGACCTCGCGCTCGCGGTGGGTGAGCGCGACCCCCCGGCCCGCGTGCAGGCCGCGCGGGACACACGTCTGGCCGGCCAGCGTGGCGGCGACCGCGATCGGGAGGCACTCGTCGAGCCGGTCCTCGGTCACCACCGCGTCGACGGTGCGGCCCACGGCGCGCAGGAGCGGGCGCGACCCGGTCTGGGACGGCTCGATGATCATGATCACGCCCGTGGCGCTGCGGCTGGCCCGGCGCGCCTCCCGGGCGGCGCGCAGGGCGACGAGCGGCTCACGGATGTCGAGCACGGTCAGCCGGCACGCCTCGCCGACGGCGGCGGAGAAGCGCGGACCCGGGCCGCCGGTGCGGACGGCACGGAAGCCATGCGCGGCGAGCGTCTCGTCCAGCGGCCGCAGCGCCCCCCGGCGCGTCGAGGCGACGACCGCGTGGTCGCCTCGCTCCCTCACGTCTGTTCTCGGCATATCCAGGACGCAACGGAAGCGGACCCGCGTTTCTTTCGCGAGTTGTTATCGAATTCTTCTCACGCCGATAACCAGGTGACCACACGCGGCAAGGGCCCGGCGCGCAGAGTGCTGATGGATGTTCCCGCTGACGCTGCGCATGTGCCGTTGAGCGCTCCACGCTGGTCCAGCGTGGCCTTCGACGCGATGCCCTGGGGGGCCGCGGTCATCGACGACCGCGGAGTCGTGGCGACCGCGAACCGCGCCATGCGTGAGCTCCTGGGCGCCGCTCCCGACGGGAGCCGGTGCTGCGACGTGCTGCCCTGCCGCGACGGCGAGCGGGGATGCGTTCGGATGCAGATCGGCCACCCCGAGACGCTCGTCCCCGTCCCCCGCGACGGTCGTGCCTGGCTCACGGCCCGTCCGCTCGAGGACGGCGCCACCGTGGTCTTCCTGCGCGCGGCCGAGGTCCCGGCATCCGCGCCCGCGCCGCGGGCCACACCGCGACTGTCCGTCTCGGTCCTCGGCCGCTGCCGCATCGAGAGCACGTCGGCCGGCGAGGCGGAGGTGCCCTGGCTCGAGCAGCGCCCCGGCCAGCTCCTGCGCTTCCTCGTCGCCGCGCGCGGGCGGACGGTCAGCGTCGACGAGATCTCCGAAGGGCTGTGGCCCGGCGGCGAGCAGGGCAGCCCCGGCACCGTGCGGTACCTCGTACACACCCTGCGCGACCACCTGGAGCCCGACCGCGCGGGCGCGCCGTCCTCGTACGTGGTGGCGCATCGCGGCGGATACCGCCTGGAGCAGGACCTCGTCTCCGTGGACGCCGACACCTTCGAGCGCGAGGCGACCGACGGGCTGGCGGCACACGACGCCGGCGGCAGCGGCCTCTCGCGCCGCCTGCTGGAGCGCGCCGCGAGCCGGTACCGCGGCGAGTTCCTCGCCGAGGAGCCGTACGCCGATTGGGCGTTCTCCGAGCGCGAGCGGCTCCGCTGGCTGTTCTCCCGCGTCCTGCGGGCCCTCGCCGACCAGGCGCTGCGCGACGAGGACACCGACCGGGCCGCGGACCGGCTCGCCCAGCTCTGCGACCTCGAGCCGCTCGACATCGGCGTGCAGCGCAACCTCATCGACCTCTGTCTCGAGCGTGGGCGCGGCAGCGAGGCGAGCCGCAGGTACGACCTGCTCTGCCGCCGGCTCGAACAGGCCTATGGCCGCCCGCATCCCGGCTTCGCGATCACCTCCGGCCCGCGGGGCCGGCTCGTCACCGCCTGAGCTCAGCGCCGCACCGGCGTCATCGTGCTGATCGCCGGCAGCCGCCGCCCGCGCACGTCCCACGCGCGCAGCGTCAGCCGGACGCGCCCGCTGCGCAGGCGGCTCAGGCCCCGGCGGCGCGACAGCTTGACCGTGACCGTTCCGGCACCGCCTCGCGCGAGCGTCGCGCTCCCCGCGCCCATGAAGGTCGCCCGCTTCAGGCGCCGCGCCGTCGGGCCGTCCAGCCGCGCCTGCAGCGTGACGCGGCAGGTGGCCGAGCAGGTCACGGGAACGCGCAGCCGCGTACCGAGACGCCTCAGCACCGGCGCCGCGAGCGCGACCGCCAGCCCCTCGCCGGCGACCGTCGTCGGCCGGCCTGCACCGCCCGATGGGGTCGAGGCGCCGCGCGACGGGTCCCGCGTGAGCCCACCGTCGAGGATCGTCAGGATCGCCCCCCGCCGCAGGCCGAGGCCGCTCGGCCCGCCGGGGTCGCCGAGGAGCAGCTGCACCGTCTCGGGACCCTCGAGCGTCTCGTCGGGCAGCACAGGGACGGCGAACGTCGCCTCCCTCTGTCCCGGCGCGTAGCCGACCACCCCTGAGACGGGCGTGAAGTCCACGCCCGCCTCGGCGCCCGCGGGGATCGCGGAGAAGGCGACCGACGCGGCCGCCGACGTGGTCCCGGAGCGGGACACCCCGATCTGGGCCTCGCCGCCCCGTTCGGATGCGTAGTACGCCGCGGCATCGAAGTCGTGGACGCCGCCTGGCGCGACCGCGAGGCCGACCACGCTGTCGCGGGACACGAACGGCCCGACGTAGCGCAGTGGGCCGGGCGGCGTGTTCATGCTGAAGAGGCTCGACTGCCGCTCGCCGTCCGGCGTCAGCGCCGCGTAGACCGTGGCCTCGGCCTCCGAGCTGTCCATGGCCGCCGCGGTCCCGAAGGGGAACCCGATCTTCGACAGCGACCGCAGCTCGCCCGTGTCAGGGAGCGGCGGCGCAAGCAGGCCGCCGACCCGGATCAGCGCATCCGTCGTCTGATCCACGGCGAGGAGCCCCTGCCCGCCCGACAGCGGGCGGCGGTACGTCATGCCGGCGATGCGCGGCGTCTTGCCCGCTCCCGGATCTCCGGCCACGTACGCGATCTTCGCCTGCTCCTCGAGCAGCGCCCCGGTGTCCGGCGAGACGAGGAGGTTGCGGCCGTCGGAGGCGATCACGCGCAGGCGGTCGGTGTCCTCGTCGAAGCTGATCGACGCACCGATCGCCGGGCTGCCCAGATCCACGCTGCCCGTACCCTGGCGGGTGAGGTTCCCCGTGCGCGGATCAATGCGGTAGAGCGACATGGCCTTCCCGACGCGATAGGCGACGAGGAGCTCACCGGTCGCGGGGCGGAAGTCGATGTCCAGCGGCACGCCGCCGTCCGGGACGCCCTTGAGCTTCTGCGTCCAGTCGCTGACCCCGGGGGCGCCGGCGCGGACCCGCAGCATCTCGTGATCGTCGGTGACGGCGAACAGCATCTCGACCGCGGATGCGGGCGGCACGACCACCGCCAGGGACAGCGCGGCCAGGGCGAGGACGAGGCGAAGGCGGTTCACACACCAGACAACGGTGCGAGGACCGCCGGGCTTGCGCCGGCAGGAACGCGGCGGGGCCGGGATCCTCGCGGATCCCGGCCCCGGTCACGTCATGCGGGTGCTGCGGTCCGGCGAGCTAGCAGGTCCGGATCGGGTTCCGGTCCGGGGTCTCGTCGAAGGCGGCCTGTGCGAGGTACAGGTTCGCCTTGTTGCGCAGCGGCACCGACAGCGGCGAGTAGTCCGCGGTCGGCAGCAGCGTCTGGCCCTCGTTGGCGCCGGTGCCGATGGGCGCGATGCCGAGGATGTACTGGATGTAGTCCGCGACGTCCGCCTGACGCGCCTTCAGGTCAGCACAGTTGACCGTCGGGTAGACGTCCTCGTAGTCCTCCCAGGCGGCCATGAACGTCACGACGCACGCCGGGTAGACCGAGCCGGTCTGCTGCTGGACCGTCGTGGACCAGTCGACCGTCAGGTTCGCCGGCAGCGCGGTGCCGCCGTTGATGCCGTACTTGGCGTTCGCGCAGCGAGCGCCCTTCTGGGCCGTGGTGATGCCCGTCTTGTAGCCGTTGCTCTGCGACGTCGGGTCGAACACGATCGACGTGCTGCTCGGCGAGTACAGCGGGAACCACCAGGTGGCGTCGGTCGAGGCCGAGCCGTTGAGGTCGAAGCCGCGGCTGCGCGCCGTGGCCAGATCCGAGTAGCCGACCGCGCCCGGCGTGTTCGCCACGAGCGTGGAGAGGTTGCCGTTGCCGCTCGCCGTCGCCGTGCACACCCAGTTGCCGGTCAGCGGCGTCCCCGAGACGATGCCGTCGCAGGTGCCGTCGCTGTCCTTCGCGGCGCCCGGGGCGACCGGGTTCGGCGCGGAGGGATCGGGCCAGATCGTGTTGTTCTCGGAGACCTCGTCGATCGAGCTCCACGCGGTGGTGGCGCCCTGGTCGGTCGACTCGAGGAACTTCTTGAACTGGAACGTCGTGCCCGAGTTGTCCTGGCGCACGACGCGCTTGATGGCGACGGAGCACGGGGCGCCGCCAACCTTGTTGACCAGACCGAGCGCGCCCCACGTGGTGGCCTCGCCCGAGAAGACCTTCTCGACGATCTGGTTGGTGTCACCGGCGACGCCGACCGGGAGCTTCGGACGGCCCTGGGCGTTGCCCGAAGCACCGGCCTTGCAGGTCGTCGGGGCGTTGACGATGAACGCGGTCGCGCCCTGCGCGACCGGGATCTGGTGCAGCTTGCCGTCATCCCCGTCGGGGTTGACGCTGCTCGGGTTGCTGCCCTCGTTCATGTTGGCCAGCTGGGCCGGGCTCGGCGCGTCATCGGTACCGACGAACGCGACCGTCTGGTCACGCACTCCGGGCGTGGCGTTGCCGCCGCCGAAGGCGGTGAGACCGGCGCCCGAGCCGAGGCCCTCGTAGAACACGAGGTCGTCTCCGCCCGCGAACGTGGCGTCCTTCGAGCCGACCTGACAGCCCGCATTGACGATCCACCCGTTGGTGAGATCGTTGTGCGCAAGGTTTGCAAACGAGGCGCCACGGCCCAGGATGCGACTGCTGCCCGAGCAGTCGGCGGCGGCGGCAGTCTCACTGCCGACACCGATCAGCGTGACGACGGACACTGCAAGTGCCGACGCCAGCTTGGTACGAGAGATCACGAAGGAACCCTTTCTGCCCATGAGGAGAGGCAAGGTTGGATGGGGACGCCCCGGAAAGTACGCCTGGCAGATCAGCCCACCGTGACCGTTCGGCAATCGAGTGGAGATGATCTGGTGAAGCTCTGGTGAAGCGCGTCAGCGCCGGGTCCCGGAGCCGACCTGCGCGAACCGCGGGCCGCGCGGATCACGGCGGCGGCGAGCCAGGGTGCTGCCCGCACCGGCGGCCACGATCAGCAGCCCCAGCGTGAGGGCGGGGTTCGGCACCCCGTGGCGCGCCCCGGCCTCGTAGCGCACCGACGCCGAGGACTGCTCGAACGCCTCTTCCTGTTCGCGCTTCTCCTCGTACACGCGAACCGTCGCGCCACCCGGCGGTGACGGCCGCCCCACGCCACCGACCGGCGGCGGCGGAGCCACGACGAGCGGCGAGCTCGCGCTCGGAGGCACGGGCGGCAGGACCGGCAGCGGCGGAATCACCGGCACCGGACCGGGCGTCACCGCGACCGGAGTCGGGACGGGCTGCGCGGCGACGGGCGCCTGCACCGGTGGCGCAGGCGGCGGCGCGCCGGCGCCGGGCGTCGCCTCCGCAACCGGTGCCGCGGCCGGCGGCGCGGCCGGCGTCGGCGAAGCCGCCCCGACGGGTTCCGGCAGCGGCGTGGTCGCCCGCGTCCCACACGGCTGCCGCGGACTGCCGGCGAGCACCGTGACCTTGGTCGCGTACGTCAGGCCGCCCGTCGTGATCGAGATGTCCGTCGTGCCGGGGTTGAACGCGCAGAACAACCCGGACGCCGAATCGGCGACCGGCTTGCTGTCCGACCCCAGGAACACGGCGCGGGGGTTGTTCGCCGCCTGCGCCGGATCGACCCTGACGAAGTCGCCGACCTCGGGATTCGACGACGTGAACCGCGCGGTGGCAGCGACGTTCACGCCGCAGCCCGCGCGGCAGTCAGGATTCGGCAGGCTCACGTACGGGTCCTCGACCGATCCGGGGAGGATGCGCCCGCCGCCGCGCGGCCGACGGCCGAGCCCCGTGAACAACGCCGGGGTCGAGCGCCGGACCTGCGTTCCGTCGCGCGCGTCGATCGCCAGGTCCTCGATGACCGGCTGCACCGCGGCGCGCACCGGGACCCGATTCGTCGATGCATCGCGCGCGGCGAGGTCCGCCTCGACGAGCAGGAGCCCGTTGTCGGTGACATCCTGTCCGCCGCTGGGCGGGATTCCCTCGTAGCCCAGCGAGCCACTGCCGAACGAGGGAATGGTCGTGGCCGAGCCCTTCGGAATCCGTGTGGAGACGTTCAGCTCAGGACTGTCGAAGAAGTACGCCGATGCGCCGTGGTCCAGCAGGATGCGTGCGACGGTGTCGCCGTCAGTCGCCCGCGCGTTGCCCTTCTCCTCCCCCACCTCGGTGAGCGGACGGCTGCCGACGACGATGGCCGGGACGCGACGACCGCGGGCGTCGTCGAGCGTGCTTTCGAGCCAGCTCACCTGGCTCTCCGCCGGGTACTGCGATGCGTCCTGGTCGCGGCCGCCGATCGATCCCTTCGCGTTGTCGATGACGACGACGCGCAGCGCGCCCTCGGGCCCGGTCGTGTCGAAGGCGTAGTGCGTCCTCGCGCCGGCGACCGGTTCGCCCCCGGGGACACCCGCCGTCGACACGTTCGCGGGCGCGGCGCCGTGCCCCTGCGGAGCGGGAAGTCCGGCGAACTGCGCGTTGAAGCCGGCAGCGTCGATGCCCGCGTCGGTCTGCGACGGCGTGACGTAGACCGGGACCCGCGACGCCGCAGCGGTCATCAGCTGCGCGTAGCGGGCCTGCTCGCCGCCATGGGCCGCACCCACGTCACCGGCCACCCGACCACCGGTGTAGATCCAGGCCCTGGGCCCGTTCGCTGCGCTGCGCAGCGTCGCCGCGAGCTCGACGGCGCCTGCGAGGTTTCGATCGGGGCTGATGCCGAGCGAGGCGAGCTCGGCGCATGCGGCGGCGCATGCCGCGTGGCCGCCGATCAGAAGACGCGCGGGACCGGCGGTCATCGTGCCGTCCGAGCGCTCGATCTGCGTCGGTGCCGCCGGGTTGTCCCCGTAACGCCACGCGACGGCGGTCTGCGTCGGCGCGGCCGGTGTCGCGAGATCGACGTCAGCGGTGGCGCAGCGGAAGTCCGAGCGCTGGCCGGTGTCGCCGCCCACGATCCATCCCTGGCCGCGCTCGTCGAGGGCCAGGCCGAGCGCGGGATCGGGCACGAGCGGACAGTCGGTGAAGCTGCGGATCGGGTAGCCGGCGCGCTCCTCGTCCGACCAGCCCGACGCCGTCTCGCGCACCACCGAGCCGAAGCGCACGGGCAGGCGCACCGGCTGGATGAGAGGCGGCTGCCCGGGGAGATCCGCATCCGGGATGTCCTCGCTCGCGGGCTCGGCGAGCACCGCAACGGCGCGCACCACGTCGCCGTCGCGCACCGCGCTGACCGCCCGCACCGCGCCGCCCGACAGCGCGTTCTCGCCCAGTCGCCACGGCGCGCCGGCGCGATCGCGCTTGAGCACGACGCCATCGCCCGCCGCGATCGCACCGCCGTCGGGGAGCCCGGCGACCGCGAAGATGCGCGCGTTGTTGGTCTGCTTCAGCAGCGCGGCGACCTCTTCGTCTGCCCGCCATCCGCCGCCATCGTTGACCAGGAGCCGGGTGCCGGCTGCGACCAGGGCCTGGGATCCGGAGAACGCGATGCCGAACAGCTCGTTCAGCGTCTCGCGCGAGAGCCGCGGGACCGACTCCGGAGTCCACGACTTGTCGTACCGGTAGATCCGGCCGGATTGCGTGATGGCGTAGCCGCGGTCGGCCGAGCCGGGCTGGAAGGCGACGCCCGTGAAGAGCTCGCCGTCGGCGTCGACCGGCGCGCCTTCGTCGCGCTCCCACTGCTGGGCCTCCGCCCGCCAGATCCACATGGCCCCGTCGGCCCCGACAGCGTGTGCACGTCGCGACTCTGGCCAGGCGACGGCCGTCAGACGCGGCGTTGCCCGTCCGGACCCCGAAGGCAGCGGCTCGGGCAGCCAGCCCGTTCCCGGCGCGTAGCGAAGGACCTGGCCGTTGTAGCCCACCGCGAGCGCCGAGGCCGAGGGGTCGGCGGGCGAGCGTCCCGGCTCGGGCGCGACCGCGAGCAACGGCGCGCGGACAGGAAGCGGATAGGCCTGCAGACGCGGTCCTGGCGGGGCCGGCGAGACGCGGATGAGACGCGTGCTGTCCTGGGTCAGCCAGCCGGTGCGCGCATCCGTGAACGCCGCCATGGCCCGCGTCGTCGCGGCCTCTCGCGGTCCGTACGCGCGCACCCGCGAGAACCGCTGGCCGTCGAACAGCGCGTACGTGGACGGGTCCGAGCCGTCGCCGTCTGCCCCGGCGCGCGGATTGGTGACGACGCGCGTGCCAGGACCGTCGCCCGCCCACGCGAACGAGCGGTAGCCGAGCAGCGCAGACGCGTCACCGATATCGCTGGACGTCGCGTCCGGCGCGGGTGCCGCGCTGAGCTCGAACTCGAGCTGGTCGCTGCAGGCGCCCGTGTTGCACCAGGAGCGCGTGACCTTGCCTTCGGCGAGGTCGTAGTAGAGCGTGAAGGTGCGCTCGGCGCCTGCCGACTCGTAGGCCCCGTCGAGCCAGAGGCCGTCGCCCCCGACGGTCAGGGACTCTGCGGGAGACACGAGCGCGCGCGCCGTCGTCGTCGCGAACACCGGCGACGAGCTGAGGCTCACCTGCTTCCACTCGGGATCCGGGCCGGACAGATCGCGCTCGTAGAGCTGCAGCCCGGTGCGCCCGTCGCTGCCCAGCAGCCACGCGTGATCGACGTCGCTCGCGGCGATCGCGGCGACCGTGAAGTCCGCCGTCGCCGGTGGGACCGCGGCGGGAAGATCGATCTTCTCCCGGTGCCACGTGGCGCCATCGAAGAACAGGACCGCACCCTCGGCCTCGCGCTCGGCGGCCAGCGGCGCGACGAAGAGCCCGAGGCCGCCGGACGCGTCGACCGCGGCCAGGGTCACGCGGCCGTGGCCCACCAGCGTCTCGTCGTCGCGCAGCTCCGCGCCCGCCGCGGTGTCGCCCTGGACGGGCGCCGGGAGCGGACGCAACGGCGCACCGGGCGCCCGCCCGAGCAGCATGCCCTTGCCGTCACGGGTTGCGGCAACCACGACGCCGCCCTTCGGCGTCACGCGTCCCGGGCCAGGACCCACGCGGAGCAGTGGGGTGAAGTTGCGATCGATCGGGTCACCGGTTTCGCTCTCGGCGAAGGACACGGTCTGCCAGCCACCGTCGCCCACCTGGTGCATCAGGGCATGCGCCTGAACGGTGCCGGTTCCGTCGGGCTTCGGCGCGAAGCCGTAGCCGATACCCCAGACCTCGGTCGGGTCGCTCCCCGGAGACGCGCCGAGAGGCATGACGTCCCTGGCGGGGAGTCCAGAGACCGGATACGCGGCGGACGGGGTCACGAGCGCGGCGTCCTGCCCCCGACCGGCGACGGGCAGGATCAGGATCGCGGCTGCGAGCAGGATGGCGACGGCCGCCGCGATCGTGAGCCGCGGCGCGTTGGTCTTGCGCGGGCTCACGTGGTGACCGTGTCCCCGGCGCCCGCGCCCGTGTCGTCCTCCGCCGGCGGGGCGGAGTCCGGGAGCTCGAGATCCTTGGTCTTGAACCGCAGCGCCGTCGGCCAGCGCTTGCGGTCCGCGCGCATGCGCAGGGTGTGACGCCCCGGCTTCAGCGTCCGGTTCTTCGTCTTCGCGACGGTGCGTCCGCGGCGCAGCCCGACCAGTTGGACGCGGGCGCGACGGCGCACCTGGATGCGCATCACGATGTAGCGCTTCTTCTCGACCCGCACGCCTCCGAGGACGCGCAGCAGCGCAGGGATCTTCTTCGGCGCCTTGGCCACCTGCTCCTTGGCGGGCGCCTCGATCGGCGGTGCGACGAACTGCGCCGACTCGTCCTGCGGGACGACGTCTGGCGGCGTGCGCGGAGTGCGCGGGTCCGGCGGCCGGATCGTGATCATCCGCTTCAGCAGCGGGTCGGGGTTCTCGGCCACGGTCGTGCCGGGCTCCGCGAGGCGGTAGAGGAACCCGCCGGCCGTGACCATCCAGCACTGGTTCGTCGCAGGGCAGGCGATGTGCGCGGCGTCGCCTACGAGCACGTCATCACGGCCCAGGGCGACGCGCTGCAAGACGGTGCCGGCGGCGTCGATCTCCGCGACGACCGCGATCCGCGAGCTCGTCGTCGCGCCCGGCGCAGGACGAGGCGTGACGGTCGCCCACACCCGATCGGTCCCGGGGTTCGCGGCGACGTCGCCGATGTAGTCGCCGACGTCGAGCGTCCCGGATCCCGGAGCGGTGATCGTCACGCGGTGCGGCGTCGTATCGCCGGGGCCCATGCGCGCGAGGAAGGGCGGTTCGGGCTGGAGCGTCGGCGCGTCGGGCGGGAGCTCCTCCGCGTCGCTCGGGATGGCCGTGATCGACTTCTGGCCGGCGACCCAGAGCTGCTGCCCGTCGCTGTCCAGCGCCGTGACGTCGACCCGATCCGCTCCTTCGAGACCAGGCCAGCTGGGCACGCCGACGCCGCCTGCGCCGAACGTGCGCAGCAGCCGCGGTGCCCGCGCTTCGCCGACGACATCGACCGGATCGAGGTACGCGTCGCCGAGGAGGCTGAACGCGTTCTGATCACCGAACGAGGTGCCAACGGCTGTCCCCCCGAGCACCTGGCCGCCGTGTGGCTCGAGATCGGCCATCCCGCGCGCGCTCGGGTGCTGTGCCTGGGTCAGCGAAGCGCCGTCCCAGTGCAGCAGGTGCGTACCGAAGCGCGGCACGTCGACGACCGGCCCGCTGAACCAGCAATCCGAGGGTCCCGCGCAGGCCGCAGCGTTCATGCTCGGGTAGGGCGCATCGACATCGGACACCGCCTTGGCGTACGACGCAACGACCTGTCCGTCCTTGAAGTGGCACAGGGTCTTGCTCTGATCCTCGTCCGAGACCGTGCCGCTGAGCCCCGGAGCGGGATCGGAGATCGTCCACCACTCGCGCTCGCTGACCAGGGCGATCCGAGCGCCGCGCGCAGCGCCTCCGCAGACCGTCGACAGCTGCCGCCAGCTCACTCCGTCGTACACCATCAGACCGGACGAATACGTCCTGCCCGGCGCGTTCTTCACGATCATCAGCCCGAAGTTCGGGGTGAGGAACTGCATGTCGCCCGGCTCGCCCACCGGACCGGGGAACGCGCCGCCCGGGGGCGGCGACGGCTGCTCCTGGGTCCATGCAGGCGCCGCGATCGCCGCCGGTGCGGCTCCCGCGACCGCGGCGAGCGCGAGGACGAGGACAAGGACGAGGACGCGCGTCATCGCTGAGCCGCCTTCTTCGTGATGCGGTAGCGGCTCGTCAGGGTGCGACTGAAGGCCGGGGTCCGGCCGCGGGTCGTGAACGTCACCCGCACGTTCACCGTGAAGCCCTTGGCCCGGCGCGCGCGAGACAGGTACGGCGTGCGCAGCTTCAGCTTCGCGCGCACCGCGCCGGGCCGCGTCGTGCGCACGGAGGCCAGCGCGACCGTCGGCTTGCCCCGCTTGCGTCCGAGGCCGGCGCGCGGCAGGACCGTCGCGCGCAAGGTTCCACTCGCAGGAACCCGCGCGTCCACGTACAGCGTCCGGCCGCCGCGCGACACCGTGACGCTCATGCGCCACGACACCGGAACGGTCTCGCCGACGGACGCGGCCGCCGAGACCTGCGTCGGGAGGGCCTGCTGGGTATCCACGAAGCGATCGGCGACGAACACATCGCCGAGACCGTTGCCGTCACCGAACACGAGGTTGTCGGCGTCGGACGCGAACGCGACCCGCGCGCCGTCTGACGAGAGTCCGCCGATCCTGCTGCTGAGCAGTCCCCCGGCACTGCGGCTTGCGGGGCTGCCCGTGTAGCTGCGAGAGACCCGCTCGATGATGCCGGCGCCAAGATCGCCGACGTACAGCTCGACGGGGGCGGCAACGCTGAACGGCGTGGGGGTCATCAGGATCGGCGACGGGAGGAGCGACCTGCTGCCGCTGGTGGAGTACGCGAGAAACCTGCCGTCTGCGGACAGCGCCGTGCCGATGACCGTGGCGATGCCGCTCGTCGGCGCGCTGTGGCGGGTGACCTCGGTGGTCGTCGCCTTGCGCCCACCCGCGCCCCGCATGTCACGCACGAACACGTCTGCCAGAGGCAGGAGGGAGCCGCCGCTGCGGCGCTTGTTGGCCGACGCCCAGGCGACGTGACTGCCGTCCCCCGACAGCGACAGCGCCGCAAAGCCCGCCGGCGAGTCCGCGCTGTTGTCCGCCTCCTCGGCCACCACGCCGTTCTGGAGGAACACGCCGTCGCACGGGCCGCGCGGGCCGGTGAACGTCCCGTCGTCCGGTGCCAGCGGCGTCCCAGGCGGGCATCCCGGATCCTCCGAGTCGCCGGTGCCCGTCACTCGGCGCGCGGGCGACCCGTCGAGGCGCTGCCACAGGAGGTCGTTGTGGCGACCGGCGCCGCCCAGGCCGATCGTGATCTCGCCGGGCAGGTACTGGTCGGCCGAGACGTGCAGGCGCGGCTCCACGTCGAGCCACGCGACGGTGCTCCCGTCGGCGCTGAGCGCGGCGTCGAACGGCGCGCTCGTCGAAGAGGTGAGCTCCGTGGCGGTCCCCGTGGCCGCATCCCAGACCACCAGCGGCGTCGTCGCGCCCGGGCCAACCGCGCGCCGGAAGAGCACCTTCCGGCCGTCGGCGGAGAGCCCGCTGCCCGGCAGCTCGTACTCGGCGCCGTCGGGTCCGCCGGAGGACACGAGCGCGAATGCGCCGGGCGTCATCCGCGGCACCTGCATGTCGCGCACGTAGACGTCGGCCAGATCGTCCGTATCGGCGGCGGCCAGCTGCTCGAACGAGACGAACGCAACGAACCGCCCGTCCGCGCTGATCGCCGGCTTCGTCAGCGGGCGCGCCAGGCGCGTCCCGCCCGGCGCGACGACTTCCAACCCACTGCCGTCAGCGTCCCGGCGCAGGATCGCGCCGGCGGGCGACTGGGCGCGCAGGGGCAGGTCCGCGCCGGTCAGCAGGTTCAGCGCCTTGGTGTCGAACGCGACGTACCGACCGTCCCCGGACAGCGCCGGATCGCCGAGGATCGCCGACGAGTTCGTGCTCTCCGGGCTGAGCGCCTGCTCGCCCGGAGTCGCCGACATCAGCCGCGCACGGCTCCATTCGGCCGAGGCCGGCGACGCGGACACCCCGAGCAGCGCCAGGGCGATGACGGCCCGCTTCATCGAAGCACCACCGTTCGCTCGACCGTGTCCTTGTTGCCGGCACGGTCGCGGACCTGCGCCTGCACCCGGTAGCGGCCGGGCTTGCGGTACTCGTGACCGACGACGGTCTGCTTGACCTCGCTGCTGCTGCCGTCCCCCCAGAGGACCTTCGTCAGCTCACGATCCGTGCCCGAACGGCCGGCGTCGCCGATCGTGACCCGCACGCGGCGACCGGCCTGACGAGCGATGCGCGCCTTGGGCGGCGTGCCGTCGATCCTGATCCCGAGCCGGTTGCTCAGCACGCTCTGGCCAAGGGTGTCCGTCGCCCGGACCTGCACCGTGTGGCGACCGTCGTCGAGCGCGCGCTTCGGCAGCAGCCGGCCCAGGTACCGCTGCGGGTCGGTGGCCGGCGTTCCGTCGAGGAGCAGCTGATAGGCGATGCCGCCGATCGCGTTGCGCGCGGCCTCCCAGCCGACCCGCGCCTGGGACGGGCGCACCCAGCCGGTCGGCGCCGTCACCGCGAAGGCCAGCGGCGGCGCGTCGACGACGGCCGCCGCGATCTCTCCGCGGGACGTCGAGCCGGACCGCAGCGCGACGATGGCGTCGCCCAGGCCGGAACCGCCGACCTCGACGTCGGACACGAGCCCGCCACCCGGCGCGGACACCTGTGCCCGGCGTGCGGCGCCCGAGACGCTGAGCTCGCGGACCTCGACACCGTCGGCACCGTCGACCGACAGACGCCGGGCCACGGCACCCGACCCCTTCGGACCGATCGTCATCCGCGGCGGATCCAGCGCGATGTTGCCGGGAGAGCCGAAGCGGCTGATCGTCCTGAACCCGCCCTGATCGCCGCCGCCGAGCACCGCGGTGTTGCCGAGCCCGTACGCGATCCGGAAGGCGCCGCCTTCCGCGAACGTTCCGGCCGAAAGGCCGTTCGCGGTCCCGCCACCGGGCAGCTCGATCTCGCGCGCCCCGAGAAACACCGAGGCCTTCTCGGCGAACACCGGCGCGAGCATGTTCGCGAAGAGCGCGGCCCCGCCGCCCTGCTGGTCGCGCTGCTGGCGGAGCAGCACCACGGCCTCGCCCAGCCCGCCGATGCCGACGGCGAACTGGTCGGCGTGGCCGACGGCCGGCACACCGTCGATCTCGGCGGGACTCGCCTGGAGCGGGATGAGCGAGATGTCGCCGGAGAAGATCCGGCGTGCGTAGACGCGGTCGACGTCGTCGTCGTCGGGCTCGATGTACGCGACGACGGCGTTGCCGACCTGATCGCTGACGACCTTCGGCGCGGACTCGGCCGTCAGGCCCCGGAGGAGCCGCGCGGAGCGCCGCGGCGAGGGCATCCGCGACCAGCGCTGCCCCCCGCGGAACTGGGCGAGCCGGAACTCGGCGTCGATCCGGCCATCGGCCTGCGTCGCCCTCGTCGTCACGTAGCTGAGGAACGCGCTGCCGCCGTTCGCGGCCATCGCGAGTGACGGGAAGGCGTTTGCGGAGTCGCCGAGGTTCTGGTCCACCGGCACCGGCGCGCTGAAGCGCGACGCGCCCGGGGACTTCCACGCGGCGAACATGCCGTCGATGTTCTGCGTGCCGCGGCGCGCGATCCGCTGCACCCACGTCACGAGCAGCCGCCCGCCGCTCGCTGCCGCGATGCGGGGCCAGCTGGAATCGAACTCCTGGCCGACGTCGATGCGCTGCATGCCGCGCCACCGGCCGCCGCGCAGGACCGCGACGAAGACGTGCGCGCGGCCGTTCTCACGCCGCCGGTAGACCACGCCGCCCGTGCCGTCGTCGGCCATCGCCGCGCCGCCGACCTCCAGGACATCTGGGCTCGGACCGTCGAGCGACGTCGCGTCGGACACGGCGGCCGGAGCCGTCGCCGGGAACGCCGCGCAGATTCCGGCCGCGCACAGCAGAAGCAGGCGAATCGCGCCGCGCACGCCTAGCGTCGCCCTCGCGCGACCAGGGTGTTCGTCGACGTGTGCGCGCGCGGCCGGACGATCCCCGCGGCGGGCGGGTTCGGCGTCACGGTGACGCGCACGCGAGCGCGGCGCTTCTCGCGCACGGCACGAGCCGTCGCGCGGGAGAGCCGCAGCCGCAGCGTCTTGGTCTTCCCCACCGCCAGGTTCTTGAACGTCACCGTGCCGAGCGACTTGGCCTTCCCCCCGGCTGCACCGAGCACGTGTGCCTGCACCTTGCCGGAGCACGTGCCGGCGCCCGTGCCGCAGATGACCTTCAGCGTGATCCGCCGGTCAGCGCTCAGCCGCAGCTCTCCCGTGACGAGCCGTGGCCGCGCGCCGGTGCGCGGAACGACGCCGGTGTCGGACGCACCCAGATCGTCGGCGCGGGCGCAGCTGGCCGGACGCGGAATCGGGAGCCGGGTGAGCCCGAGCTCGCGCGGGTCGATGTCGCACGGGTCGGCGTTGCAGAGCTTCGGATCGCCCAGTCCCAGCTCGGCGAGCGCGATGCCGAGCGGCGTGGTGCACGCCTTCGCCGGGGGCTGGTCGGTCGACGTCGGCTTCGGCCCGGTCGAACCCGCCGGCCGCACGTCGACCGTGAGGGTCGTCGTGTCGGTGTCATCGCCGCGCGTGACGACGAGCGTGGCCGTCCGCTGGACCGCACGCGTGTAGGTGTGCTCGAGGACCGTGCCGAACGACGTGCCCGACGTCTCGCTGCCGTCGCCCCAGTCGAGCGTCCACGAATTGCCCTGGGACCCTTCGAGGGAGAGCTTGGTGACGCCGTTCTCGACCGCCGGGGAGACCAGCGCCAGCTTGGCGACCGCCTCGGCCGCTGCTCCGGCGGTCACCGTGAAAGGCGCGGTGGCCTTGTCGCCGGCGAAGGTCGTGATCTCGAGCGTCCCCGCGTACGCCCGTGTCTCGCCGTAGGTGTGGCTGATGGGCTCGTCCATCGCGTCCCAGCCGCCGGTGCGGGAACTGCCGTCGCCGAAGTCGAGCTTCCATTCGCGGATGTCGCCGGTCGACTGCCCGAGATCGAACTCCGCGTCCGCGGAGCCGGTGACGGAGTTCGCGACCACGCTCGCCGCGAGCGGCTGACCGGCGCGAACGGCGCCGAAGAACGCCGTGCCGGTATCGCCGTCGTCGTCGGTGACGCGCACGGTGAAGCGCCGCGGGCGCGTCAGCAGATTGGTGTCGCGCGGCCCCCGGACGTCGAACGACAGGGCATCGCCGTTCGGAAAGCAGTTTCCACCCGAGGATTCGCCGGGCCCCGTGAGCTCGCAGCGGACCCACGGCGCCGCGTCGGCGCCGGCGTTGTCGGGGTCGACCGCCAGCGGCACGACGTTCGCGATTGCGGTTTCGGCGTCATCGACGACGATCCGCGTGCCGTTCGCGATCACGGTGCTCTCGTCGTCGCGGTCGAAGAAGGAGATCGCAGGCCCGACTCGCGCGACGCCGGGCTCGTCGCTGCAGCTCGTGAGGTCTGCCCGCAGCACCGAGATCCTGATCGCGCGCCCGCCGGCGTTCTCGACGACGGCGACCCGCTTCGGCGCGTCCGCGCCGTCGCTCGCGAGCCGGACGTCGCCGCTCGTCAGCCGACAGGCGACCTGGCCGCCGGCGACCGGCAGGAAGCGGCGAACGACGTCCCCGGCGGGGTCGAGCTCCATCAGCCGGTCGGGCAGGGACGTGTCTCGATCCGCGAAGGCAGGCAGCACGAAGGACCCGTCCCCGAAGAGCGCGAAGTCCAGCGGCCCCTCCGCCCCGCCGAGGGGCCGGGTCCCGATGCCCTGACGGATCCGGTTGGCACCGGCCTCCTCGCCGCCGACGGCGTCCACCTGCGTCAGGTCGGTCACGTCGAACGACCGGGTCGCATCCCCGTACTGGCTCAGCAGCGTGAGTTGGGCGCTCGTGCCGTCGCGGCGCAGGTGCATGGCTCGTGGTCCGGGGACGTTCCGGTCCAGGATCAGGCCGAAGTTCCCGAGGAGGCATTCGGCTCCGCACACCGGCAGGGCGGCCACCCTGGCGCCATCTGCCGCGAAGACCTGGACGCGGAACGGTCCGACGGGCGGCTCGGTCTGCGGATCGCCGGTCACGAGCGCCCCGCCCCACTCGAACGCCGCTCCGGCGATGCCCGTATCCGCGACATACACGCGGTGGGTCGCCTCATCCACGGCCAGGGCCCCCGGCAGCGCCCTCCGGGCGAACCAGTCGCCGCCCTCGTCGGAGGGTCCCACCAGTTCCTGCCACGCCGCGGTGGCGAACGCCGAGAGGTCGAGCGCCATGACGCGGTCGCCCGCCGAGACGTACAGCCGGCGCGCCGACCGGTCGATCGCCATTCCGGCCGGCTTGATGAGGTACGTCCCACTCGAGATGTAGGCCCCGTAGCTCCGCCCGGTCAGCGTCGTGGACGGCGTCGGCGAACCGGCATCCGCCGGGATCTTGACCACGCGGATCGAGTACTCGCTGCGCAGGTACGAGGCGCCGTCGTCGAACGATGTCTCTGCGTACTGCTGGAGCAGGTAGACGTCGCCGTTGCCGTCCATCACGGCCCGATCCGCGCGCTGCTGCCCGGCCGGCGTCGCGGCCGTCAGCGCCACGGTCCTCTCCACCCCCCACGCGGACGCCACCTCCACCCGCACACCCGCAACCGCGATCAGGGTCGCGAGCACGCAGAGACAGGCAAAGGCAAGACGCATCAGTGGCAGGCCACGCGAGGCGCGGCGGTCAGCGCTTCGGGACCTCGACGACCCACGACAGCCAGGGCCGGTCACCGAAGGTGCTCGCCACCGGGATGCCGCGCGCGCCGAAGAACTCGTCGACCGCGCGGCGGACGCCGAAGTCGCCGCCGGGCAGGTCCCCGTCGAAGTAGTCGTGGCCGGCGAACACCGCGCCGGGCTTCATCTTCGGGTACCAGGCCTCGAGGTCCTCGATGACGGAGGCGTAGTCGTGGCGCGCGTCGATGAAGGCGAAGTCGAGGGAACGGTCCTCGACGCGCTTCGCGCCCTCCATGCCGGTCATCCGCCAGATCTCGCTGCGGTCGCCGAACCTCGCGAGCCGCTCCTGCGTCATGGCGTAGAAGCCGTCGTGCTCGGCCTGCACGACGTTCGAGGTGTCGTGGTACTCCTCGGCCGGGGCCTCCGCCCACGGGTCGATGGAGATGAGCCTGCGCCCGCTCCACGCCTCGAGGATCGCCTCGGACGTCCGGCCGCGCTTGACGCCGACCTCCACGCCGAGACCCACCAGGCCGCGGCTGTTCAGCAGGTGGCCGACCTCGTACAGGTGCGCGAAGCCCGACAGGCTGCGCGCGTACGTCGGGCGCAGCGCCCGCTTGGCGGTGAACCGCACCGCGCGCGCCGGGCGGCTCTCGCTGACCACCGCGCGGACGTACAGGCCGCGCAGGCCCCGTTCAGGCGGAAGCGCCTCCATGACGGCGGAGCTGAACGACGCATCCTGGGTCAGCGCGGTAGACATGCGGGCAGTCTCCTGGCGCCGTGACGGGAAGTTGTAAACCGGGTGTTGCATCCCGGTGAAGAACCGTCGCGCAGCCGCATCTCAGTCACCGAGCGCGGCCAGGACCTCCTCGACCGCGGCGTCGAGGCTGTCGGCGGGACGGACCACCAGATCCGGGTGCTCGGGGACCTCGTAGGGCTGGCCGACCCCCGTGAAGTGCGGGATCTCGCCCTTGCGCGCTCGGGCGTACAGGCCCTTCGGGTCGCGGCGCTCGCACTCGTCCTGCGGCGTGTCGAGCCACACCTCGACGAAGCGCAGCCCCTCCCCCTCGAGGACGCGGCGGGCCTGCTCGCGGTCGGCGGACGTCGGCGAGACGAGCGACACGATGACGACGGCGCCCGCGTCGGCGAGCAGCTGCGCGACGTGCGCGGTGCGGCGCACGTTCTCCGAGCGGTCGGCCGCCCCGAACCCGAGGTCGCCGTTGATGCCGTGGCGGAGGTTGTCGCCGTCCAGGCGATACGCCAGCCGGCCGGAGCCGACGAGCCGCGCCTCGATCGCGGCGCCGAGCGTGCTCTTCCCCGACGCCGGCAGGCCCGTGAGCCACACGCAGGCGCCCGAAGTGTGCAGGCTCGACCACCGGCGCTCGCGGGTGAGCTCACCGCGCTCCCACACGACGTTCGCACTGCGCGGCGGCGGCGCGGCCTCGGTGATCATCCCCGCCGCGACCGTGTCGCGCGTCTGCAGGTCGACGAGGATGAACGAGCCCATCGTGCGGTTCTCCGCGTACGGGTCCGGCGTCAGCGGCGCACTCGTGCGGACGTGCACGTGGCCGATCTCGTTGAGGTCGAGCGTCGCGGCCGTCCCGTCGAGCTCCATGGTCGTCACGTCGAGCCGCCCGCGGACGTCCTCGACGACGGCGCGGGCCTCGCGGGTTCCGTGGCGGATCAGGTACGGGCGGCCGACGTGCAGCGGCTCCTCGCTCATCCAGCACAGCGTCGCGGTGACGTCGCGGGAGACCGGGGGCGCGTCGTGCGGGTGGCAGATGAGGTCGCCGCGCGCCACGTCGAGGTCGTCTTCGAGGCGGATCGTCGCCGAGAGCGGCGGGGTCAGCGCGCCGTCCTCGCCGTCCAGGCGGTCGATCGCCGCGACGCGCGAGCGGTCGCCCGAGGGAAGGATCAGGACGTCATCCCCGGCGCGCAGCGATCCGCCGGCGATCTGCCCGGCGTACCCGCGGTAATCCTGGGTGCGGATGACCCACTGCACCGGGAAGCGCGCCGGGCCGGGCCCGCTGCGCAGCGCGGCGACGTCGATGTCCTCGAGGTGGCCCAGGAGCGGCGCGCCTCGATACCAGGGCGTGTTCGCCGACCGCTCGACGACGTTGTCGCCGAGCAGCGCGGAGACCGGGATGTGGTGCACGTCGCGGAAGGCGAGCCCGTCGGAGAACAACGTGAAGTCCTCGACCACGGCCTCGAACGCCGACTCACTCCAGCCCGCCACGTCCATCTTGTTCACGGCGACGACGATGTGCGGGATTCCGAGCAGCGATGCGATCGTCGCGTGCCGGCGCGTCTGCTCGACGACCCCGATGCGCGCGTCGACGAGCAGCACCGCGACGTCGGCCGTCGAGGCACCGGTGACCATGTTGCGCGTGTACCGCACGTGGCCCGGCGTGTCGGCCAGGATGAACCGCCGACGTGGGGTCGCGAAGTAGCGGTACGCGACATCGATCGTGATCCCCTGCTCGCGCTCGGCGCGCAGCCCGTCGGTCACGAGCGCGAGATCGAGCTCCTGCCCGGACCCGCGGCGCTGGGAGACGGCGCGGACCTGATCGAGCTGGTCGGCGAAGATCGCCTTGCTGTCGTGCAGCAGGCGGCCGAGCAACGTCGACTTGCCGTCGTCGACCGAGCCCGCGGTGGCGATCCGCAGCAGGTCGACGGGCGGTGCGACCGTCGACGGAGGCGGCGACGTGACGTCGGTGGCGGCCATGGCTAGAAATACCCCTCGCGCTTGCGGTCTTCCATCGCGGCCTCGCCGACGCGATCGTCGGCGCGGGTCTCGCCGCGCTCGGTGATCCGCGTCGCGGCGATCTCCGCGACGACGTCCTCGAGCGTGGCGGCCGTCGACCGGACCGCGCCCGTACAGCTCATGTCGCCCACGGTCCGGTAGCGGACCGTCTCGGTGAACGGCGTCTCGTGCGGGAGGCGCTCGATGAAGGGCGCGGTCGCGTAGACCATGCCGTCGCGGGCGAACACCTCGCGCTCGTGCGCGAAGTAGATGTTCGGCAGCTCGAGGTTCTCCACGCGGATGTACTGCCAGACGTCGAGCTCGGTCCAGTTGCTCAGCGGGAACACCCGCACGCTCTCGCCCGGCCCGATCGCGCCGTTGTACAGACTCCAGACCTCGGGACGCTGCGCCCGCGGATCCCACTGTCCGAGCCCGTCGCGGAAGCTGAAGATCCGCTCCTTCGCGCGGGCGCGCTCCTCGTCGCGGCGGGCGCCCCCGAATGCCGCGTCGAAGCCGTGCTCGGCGAGCGCGTCGAGCAGCGTGGTGGTCTGGAGCCGGTTGCGCGACGCGCGCGGGCCGCGGTCCTCGGTCACCCGGCCCGCGTCGATCGAGTCCTGCACGGACGCGACGATCAGGCGCTCGCCGAGCTCGGCGATCCGGCGGTCGCGGTACTCGATGACCTCGGGGAAGTTGTGCCCGGTGTCGACGTGCATCAGCGGGAACGGGAGCCGCCCCGGGCGGAACGCCTTCTCGGCGAGCCGCAGGAGGACGATCGAGTCCTTCCCGCCGCTGAACAGGAGGACCGGCCGCTCGAGCTGCGCGACCACCTCCCGCATGACGTGGACCGATTCGGCCTCGAGCGCGCGGAGGTTGCGCAGCGCGGCCGCATCGGCGGTGAGCATGGTGGTGGGGTTCATGAGGAGAGGAGTCGCCGCCAGGTGGTCGGTGTCGGGATCTCGGTACGGGCCATCACGACGTCGCGTCCGGCCGACGCCGCCAGCAGGGCGGCGTCCCGGATGCCGCCGGAAAGGTCAGAGACGGCGGTCCCGCCCAGCGCGTCGAGCTCGGCGAGCAGGAGCCCGAGGTCGTAGCCCATGACCTCCAGCCGCTCGCGACCCAGCCAGCGCAGCCAGCGCCGCGCCCACGCGCGCCGGACCGGGTTAGTCAGCGTCTGCCGCCACTTGTCCAGCGGCTCGGTGCTGAGCGCCCGGTACCGGTGGATGCCGGTGGGATCGCCCATCGAGCCCGACAGGCGGACCTCGGCGAACTCCCGCAGCGCCTGCTCGTTGAGCGCGATCCCCATCGCGTCGGTCAGCGGCCGCCATGCGCCGGGGTCCCCCGTGACCAGATCCTCGAACCGCACCGAGGCCGCGCGGTCCGCGTGTCGTTGGTAGGCGTCGACCATGCGCACCGGGCCGTCGAACAGGGCGAGCGTCTGGCGGTACGGCCGGAACCGGCCGCCGTCGAAGGTCTCGGCGAGCGACGCCAGCACGCCGAGCGGGTTGCGCCAGAGGAAGAGGAGCCCGGCGTCCGGGAAGGTGCGCGCGATGTCGTCGATCACGAGGACGTAGCCCGGCGTCTTGTCGAGGAAGTGCGTCGCGCCGGGCCCGGCCGCCTGCCGGTACAGGCGCCGCGCGGCGTCCGCGAGGGCGGCGTCGACGTCCGCCCGCCCGCGCGGGAGGTGGTCGGAGAACTCCGCGATGGCGCCCGCCGCCAGGCGCTGCCAGTGCCCGGAGTCCGGCAGGTCCGCACGCTGGCTCGCCAGGAGGGGCAGCAGCAGCCAGGGTTCCGCGGTCGTCGCCACACCGTCGTGGGCGGCGAGCACGCGCTGCACCAGCGTGGATCCGCTCCGCGGCGCGGAGAACAGGAAGACCGGCCGCAACACCGCCGGTGCCGATGGGACGGCGGCGAGCGCGGCATCCGTGCGGGTCATGGCGAGCTCGGAACGCATCGTGCGTGGTCTCCTCGCGCGTCAGGCGGCGGCCGGGACCAGGACGACCGGGGCCGAGCCGGCTTCGCGCAGCTCCACGCGAAGCCGCTGACGGCCCCGGTGGTGCAGTGCGTGGATCGAGCTCTCGGTGCGCCCCAGCCGCGCAGCGATCTCGACGGGCGTCAGCCCGACCACGTGGCGCATCACCACGACGCGCCGCTGATCCTCCGGCAGCTCGTCGAGCGCGTCACGGAGGCTGAGACCCGCGATGTGCCGCTCGACGGCCGCGACGCCCACGTCGGGCAGCTCCTCCTGCGGGGTCGCGCGGCGCTGACGCAGGTGGTCGAGCGCAACGTTGCGCGCCACCCGCAGCAGCCACGCGGAGAACGGCACGTCGTCGCGCGCCTGGTAGGCGCCGAGCCCGGGCAGGACCTTCGCGAAGACATGCTGCGTCAGGTCCTCCGCCTCGTGCTCGTCGCGCACGATGCTGCAGAGGTAGCCGTAGACGTTGTCCTTGAAGCGCAGGTACAGGTAGCGCAGCGCGTCCTCGTCCCCCCCGGTGGCCGCCGCGATCGTGCGGCGCTCATCCTCGCGGGACTCCGAGCGGTTGACCCGGGCATCGCGGGTGAACCGCGTGGCGGTCGCCGCGGTGTGGCCCGCATCGCCGTAGCGGGCGCGGATCCGGGGGACGGGAGGGTCCTGAATGGGGCTCATGAAGGGGCGTTCAGCGCTCGGTCTGGGAAACGGAGCGCAGACGGTTCCACCGACGCGCTGGATGGCCGTGGCACCCGTGTTGGATGGGTGTTGGACGGCATCCGGCGCAAGCCCGGGCGGTGATCGCGCGTTCTTGGAGATGTGAAGCGCGAGACCGAACCGCCGGCTGAGGCCGGGGCCCCGCCCGACGATTCGGGGGTCCTGTGCCGCCTGGGGCCGCGCGGCGAGCGGATGCTCGTCGCCTTCGGAGGGATCGCCGGGACAGGCGACGAGCCGACGTTCGAGTTCGGCCGGACGGCCCACGACCTGCCGATGCAGCGGCTGAACTTCCGCGACCACGAGCGCTCCTGGTACCACCGCGGCGTGCGCGACGTGGGCGGCAACATCGGCGAGATCGAGGACTGGCTGCGCGCGGTCATCGCCGATGCGGCGCCGGAGCGTCTCGTCATGGTCGGCGCCTCCGCGGGGGGGTACGCGGCGATGCTTTTCGGCCACCGCCTCGGCGCGGACACCGTGCACGCGTTCGGGCCGCAGACCTTCATCGACCCCGACATGCGCGCGCAGCACCACGAGCCGCGGTGGGACGCCGAAACGTCCGCCCTGATGCGATCGGGCCGCTACGACGCGCGGTACGGCGACCTCGCCGCGGTCCTGCGCGACACGCCGCCGGCCGATCCCCGCACGCGCCACCACGTCTGGTACTGCTCGCTCGAGCAGCCCGACGCCGTCCACGCGTCCCACGTCGCGGACCTCTCCGCGGTCACGCTGCACCACTTCACCGAGGGCTGGCACGAGATCGCCCGCTGGCTGCGCGACCGCGGGCGGCTCACGGAGATCCTCACCGCCTCGCTGGAGGGCCGGCCGATCGAGCGGCTGCCCGAGGAGGCGGATCCGGTGCTGCTGGAGCGTCCGACACGGACGTGGCTGGCCCGCCGCAGGTGGCGCAAGCTCAAGCGCCGCGGCCGGCCGCACCCGCGGTCGGCATGACCCCGACGCTCCGCCACGCCGCCCGCACAGCGGCCGCCGTCTGCATCGCGCCCGCCGCCGCGACGGGCGCGTACCGCCTGGCGCTGCTGGCCGCCGCCGCCCGCCCTCTCGCGCCACCGCCCCAGCGCGCACCGCGGACCCGGTTCGTGGTGCTCGTCCCCGCGCATGACGAGGAGGCCGGCGTCGGCGCGACGGTGGCCGCCGTGCTGCGCGAGGCGTACCCGCCCGAGCTCCTGCGGGTGGTCGTCGTCGCGGACAACTGCACCGACGCCACGGCCGAGGTGGCCCGCGCGGCGGGCGCGGACGTGCTCGAGCGCGACGACCCCGACCACCGCGGCAAGGGCGCGGCGCTCGCCTGGGCCATCCCCCAGCTGCTCGACGACGCCGACGCGGTCGTCCTCCTGGACGCGGACTGCGCTCCCGGGCCCGGGCTGCTCGCCGCGTTCGACCGACGCCTGCAGGGCGGCGCGCGGGTGGTGCAGGCCGACTACCGCGTCGCCAACCCGTCGGCGTCGCCGCAGGCCGCCCTGCGGTACGCGGGGTTCGCGCTGCAGAACACGATCCGCCCCGCGGGGCGCAGCCGGCTCGGATGCTCCGCCGGGGTCTCGGGCACGGGGATCGCCTTCTCCCGCGCGGCGCTCCAGGCACACCCGTGGAACGCCTTCACCTTCGCCGAGGACCGTGAGTACCACCTGACGCTCGTCGCCGGCGGCGAGCGCGTCGACTTCGCGCCCGAGGCGGCGGTCACCTCGCCGATGCCGACGACCGCGGCTGCCGCCCGCAGCCAGGAGGCACGGTGGGAAAGCGGCCGCGGCACGTTGCTGCGGACCCGCGCCCCCGCCCTGCTCGGGGCCGGACTGCACGACCGCCGCATCGCGGCGGTCGACGCCGCCCTCGAGCCCGCGGTGCCGCCCCAGTCGCTGTGGGCCGCCCTGAACGTCGCGGGCTTCGCCCTGGCGCTCGTCAGCGGCCGCCGGGCGCTCGTCGCCGCGGGCGCGTTCGGCGTCGCCGCGCAGGCGGTGTTCGTGCTCGGCGGCCTGCTCGTCGCCGGCGCCCCGGGATCGGTCTGGCGCGCGCTGGCCACCGACGCCCCCGTCTTCGCCGCGCGGAGGATCGTCCGCGCCGCCGGGTCCAGTGGCCCCGACGAGTGGGTCCGGACGGAGCGCGCCGCGTGACGCCGCTACGCCGGCACGGGGGCGCCGTCGCGCATCCGCACGACGCGCGCCGGAGCGCCCACGGCGACCGCGTTCGCCGGGATCGGCTTCGTCACGATCGAGCCCGCGCCGATGACGGCACCGTCACCGATCGTCACGCCGGCGACGATCGTCACGCCGGTCCCGATCCAGACACCGTCGCCGATCACCACGGCGGCCTCGTCCATCGGCTGGTCCATCGGGGGCGTGCCGGGCGCGAACGCGTAGTTCGCCGCGGTGACGAAGACGTCCGGCGCCAGGAGCGTGTCGCGCCCGATCGTGATCGGCGCCCACTCGGGCCCCGCCCAGAGCGAGCAGCGATCGCCGATGCGGGAGCGATCGCCGATCCGGATGCGCTGCGCGTCGGTCATCGACACGGTGGGCGACAGGCCCACGTCGGCGCCGACCGTGAGCGCCCGCCGCGGCGCGACGTGCGTGTAGTTGTAGTGATGCACGAGGCGCAGGAGCCCGATCCACGCGCGGGGGTCGGTCACGGAGCGGAGGAAACCCTTGAACGTGTGCGTGGACCGGTCGGCCATCACGCCCGAACGTACCAGCCCTCCGGCCCCTTTCCGGAGCCGTTGACATGACGGCAACAGCCCTGCCGCCGATCGCCTACGTGGTCGGCGATTACCCAGCCCCGTCCCACGCGTTCGTCCAGCGCGAGATCCTCGGGCTGCGCGCCCGGGGCGCCGACGTCCACACGTTCTCGATCCGCCGCGCGGACGCCACGAGCCTCCTGACCGACGTCGACCGCGACGAGGACGCGCGGACCGAGGCGCTGCGCCCGATCCGCCCGCGGGCCGTCGCCCACGCGTTCGGCCGGGCGCTGCGTGCGCGCCCCGGCCGGCTGCTCGCGGCCCTGCGGCTGAGCCAGCGGCAGGTGCGGGGCGGGCCGCGCGCGCGGCTGTGGGGCCTCTTCTACCTCGCGGAGGCGCTGCTCGTCTGGGAGCGCTGCACGGAGGCCGGAGTCCGCCATCTCCACGCCCACCACCTCGCGCACTCGGCCGACATCGCGATGCTCGCCGCCGCGCTGGGGTCGGATCGCGCGGACCCGTGGACGTGGAGCTTCACGATGCACGGCCCGGACGAGTTCTCCGACGTGCCGCGCCTGCGCCTCGACGTGAAGGTCGCCGACGCGGCCGCCGTGATGTGCATCTCGCACTTCTGCCGGAGCCAGATCATGGGCCACGTCCCCGCGGCGGACTGGGACAAGCTGCACCTCGTCCGCTGCGGCGTCGACAGCGCCCGGTTCGCCCCGGCGGACGCGCAGAGCCCGGCCGGATCCCTGCGCGTGTTGTGCGTCGGGCGGCTCGTGGCGGTCAAGGGCCAGGCGCTGCTGATCGAGGCCACCGCGACGCTGCGGGCGCGAGGCGTCGACGTCGTCACGACGCTCGTCGGGCGAGGACCGGAGCGCGAGCGGCTCGAGGCGCTTGCCGCAGAGCTGGGCGCGACCGAGCACGTGCGGTTCACCGGCGCCCTCGGCCAGGACGACATCCTCACGCAGTACCACGCGGCGGACGCGTTCTGCCTGCCGTCGTTCGCCGAGGGCGTGCCGGTCGTGCTCATGGAGGCGATGTCCTGTGAGCTGCCGGTCGTCACGACGCGCATCATGGGCATCCCGGAGCTCGTCCAGGACGAGGCCGGCGGGCTCCTCGTCGCGCCCGGGCAGGTGGAGACGCTCGCGGACGCGCTCGAGCGGCTCGCCGCCGACCCGGAGCTTCGTGCGCGGCTCGGTCGCGGCGGTCGCGCGCGCGTGCAGGAGGAGTTCGAGATCGCCGACTGCGTCGAGCAGCTCGTGCGCGCGCTGGCGAGCGCGACCAGCGATGCAGTTGTGAACGTCTAGGGACTTTTCGCACGAGCGCGCACGATGCGCGCACGACGGCGCGTTCCGTGGGCAAGCCGCCCACCGTCCGCATGCATGGAGCGCCGTCGATGTCTGAGCCGGTCACGAAGGTCGCCGTGGAGCCGGTCGCCGACGCACACCCCGTCGCGCCACCGCCTCCGTTCCCCACAACCCCACCGAGCCCCGTCTCGGGCGATACGCACCGCGTCGACCTGCTCGGCATGGCGATCGACCGCGTCACCGAGGAGCAGACGGTGGGGATCGTCCTCAACAGCCTCGAGACGGGCGCGGGCGGGTGGATCATCACCCCGAACGCCGATCATCTCCGGCGCTTTCGCAAGTCGCCCGAGATCCGTGACCTGTTCGCGCAGGCCGACCTCTCCGTCGCCGACGGGATGCCGCTCGTGTGGGCCAGCTCGCTGCAGAACACACCGCTGCCCGAGCGGGTCGCCGGCTCCAACCTCATCTGGACGCTGAGCCGCGCCGCCGGGGCCGCTGGACGCTCGGTCTTCCTGCTCGGCGGCGACGACGGCGTCGCCGAGCGCGCCGCCGAGGAGCTGCGACTCGACACGCCGTCCCTGCGGATCGCCGGCACGCACTGTCCGCCCGTCGGCTTCGAGGACTCGTCCCGCGAGATGCGCGACCTGCGCCGGGTCCTCGTGTCCGCGCGCCCGGACATCGTGTTCGTGGGCCTCGGGTTCCCCAAGCAGGAGAAGCTGATCGCCGAGCTGCGCGAGCTCATGCCGGCGACATGGTTCCTCGGCATCGGCATCAGCCTGAGCTTCGTCTCCGGTGACGTCCCGCGGGCCCCGGAGTGGATGTGGGCCGCCGGGCTGGAGTGGCTGCACCGCCTGATCACCGAGCCCCGCCGGCTCTTCGAGCGGTACATCCGCCACGGGCTGCCCTTCGTCTTCGGCATGCTGATGCGGTGCGGCGCCCGTGGGATTCGCGCGCGGCTGCGGCGCGGGCACGCGGGCGATCTCGCGCCCGCCGAGCAGCCGGCTGCCTGAGTCCGCGTAAGACAGACGACGGTCGGGCGTCATACGGTTACGCCCATGCCCCGCGACGCCTTCGGAAACGAGATCAACGACGACCCGCTCGCGGGGCTGAGCTCCTACGGCTCGAACTCGGGCGTGAATCAGAGCCCCAGCCCGAGCCCGCCCGGAATTCCTGGCGGCCCGAAGCGGCGCGGAGCCGGGACGCTCGTGGCGATCATCGCCGTCCTGATCGT
>JAEMSV010000005.1 GCA_016462625.1 Solirubrobacteraceae bacterium
CGGATCATGGGGTGTCTCCGTTGGTCTGGGGGGCGAGGGGGAGGGTGAGCGTCACCGCGGTGCCATGGCCGTCGTCGGCTCGCGTGATCGTCAGCTCGGCGCCGATCGTGGCCGCGCGCCCGGCCATGCCGCGCAGGCCCGAGCTGCCCGGTCGCGGGACCTCGGGCAGGCCGGCGCCGTCGTCGCGCACGCGGACGAGCAGCTCGTCGTCATGGCTGGTGATGTCGACCTCGATGAGTCGGGCGTCGGCGTGACGGACGGCGTTCGTCAGCGCCTCGGCGGCGATGCGGTGCACGTGCGCCCCGGTCGTCGTCGGCAGCGGCGGTGCAGTGCCGCGGACCACGATCCGGGCGTCGGACAGCATCTGCAGCTCGCCCGCGCGCTCGCGCAGCGCGTCGCCGAGCTGCCGGCTCTCCACCGGCGTCCGCAGCTCGTCGATCGCCGACTCCATGTCGGCGACCGCCGCGTCGAGCTCACGCCGCGCGTGGGTGACCTGCGCCGGCGGCTCCGCGATCGCGCTGAGGACGAGGTTCGCCGCGTGCAGCCGCTGCTTGGCGGAGTCATGCAGCTCCCAGGCGATCCGCTGGCGCTCGGCGTCGATCGCGAGCGTCTCCCGCTCGGTCCGCTCCTCGTCGAGCCTGCGCAGGATCGCCGCGGCGTAGCCGAGCGCGGTCGTCACGACGAGCGGCAGCATCAGGTGCGTCGCGAGCGTCTCCAGCCGGGCGGTCTCGGCCAGCGTCCGGCCGGCCGGGAGGGCGGTGGCGATCGCGACCGCGAAGTACGCGAAGACGTAGCCGGCGCCCCAGGCGATCGCGGGCCGGGCGCGCAGCTCGGTCGCGGGGAGGATGAGGGTCGTGAGGCCGTAGACGTAGAACGGGCTGCGCCAGTCCTCGGAGGCCAGGATCAGCGCGAGGACCACCGCGGTGTCCACCACCCAGGCCGAGATCCGACGCTGCAGCGACGGCCAGCGCAGGACCGCCGCGCACGTCGCGGCCGTCCACGCGACCGTGATGGTCACGAGCACGTCGTCGTACGCCGTCACCTGGTGCGCGCAGAGGAGGACGATCGCCGCCGCCGCGCCGAACAGGCGCGATGCGACGAGCAGGTGGACCCACAGCCCGCGTTCGGGTCCCTCCGGGGCGAGGGGGGACGACATCGACATGCAGCATGGCTCTACCCCCTTGGCGCGGCCTAAATGCGGATCAACCATCTAGGGTCCACGGGCATGCCGCTGCCCGACCATCTCCGCGCTCTCCTGACCGCCGCCGGCCCCTCCGGCTACGAAGCCGCCCCGGCCGCCGCGTTCGCCGCCGCCGCCAAGGCGTTCACCGACGATGTCTCCATCGACGTCATGGGCAGCGCGACCGCCCGCGTCCCCGGCACCGTCGAGGGTGCGCCCCGCCTGATCATCGTCGGGCACATCGACGAGATCGGCCTCATCGTCACGCACATCGACGAGAAGGGCTTCCTCTTCGTCGCCGGCGTCGGCGGCTGGGATCCGCAGATCCTCGTCGGCCAGCGGGTCGACGTCATGACCGACGACGGCGTGATCCCCGGCGTCCTCGGCAAGAAGCCGATCCACCTGCTCAAGCCCGACGACCGCAAGAACGTGGCCGAGCTGAAGGACCTCCACATCGACATCGGCGCGAAGGACGGCGACGAGGCGAAGGGCAAGGTCCGCATCGGGGACGTCGCGGTGATCACGGGCGAGCCGGTCGAGCTCCTCGGCGATCGCGTGATCTCACGTTCGATGGACAACCGGCTCGGCGCGTTCATCGCCCTCGAAGCGGCGCGGATCGTCTCCGAGGCGGGCGGCGCGGCGGGCGATGTCATCGCGGTCGGCGGCGTCCAGGAGGAGATCACCTTCGCGGGCGCGCGGACGTCGGCGTTCAGCCTGGACCCCGACGTCGCGATCGTCGTCGACGTCACCCACGCGACCGACGCCCCGGGTATCGACGTCAAGGAGATCGGCGAGCACCCGTTCGGCAGCGGCGCGGTCATCGAGCGCGGCAGCACGCTGCATCCGGCCGTCACCGCCGGGCTGATCGAGACCGCCGAGCGCGACGAGCTCCCGTACACCCTGGCCGCCACAGCGCGCGCGACCGGCACCGACGCGGACGCGGTCCATCTCTCTCGCGCGGGCGTCGCGACGGGCGTCGTCTCGATCCCGCTGCGGTACATGCACTCGCCGGTCGAGATGGTCCAGCTCGACGACATCGAGACGTGCGCGAAGCTCGTCGCCGCGTTCGCGCTGAGCCTGACGGCCGAGACGTCCTTCGTCCGCGGCTAGACCGGGGACGCCATCACCGGCGGAAGCGACGGCGCGGGGTCGTCGTCGTCCTCGCTCGTGATCGCCAGGGGCGCGTTCTGCGGTGCGCCCTTGGGCAGCATGAGCTCGGCGTCGATGCGGCCGTCGTCGTCGGTCGTGAACGTCCCGGCCGACCGTGGCGTGCCGTCCTGAATCGCCCACAGCTCGTAGGTCGTCCCGGCGGGGAGCTTCTCGCCGCTGCCCTTCAGGCTGACCTCGGCGTCCTGGATCTCCGCCGTCACCGTGCCCGCGGACCCGGTCAGCTGCACGGTGCGGTCGGCGTCGCCCTCGAGTCCGCCGAGCGTGAAGACGAGCGCGGCGAGCGCGGCCGCGGCGACGGCGGCGATGCCGCCGATCGCGTACGGACGGCGGCTGCGGCGGACCGCGGTGTGCGCCGCGGCGCGGTGATCGGGCAGCGCGCGGACGGCGCCGAGCGTCCGGGCACGGAGCTCGGGTGACGGTCCGTCGTCGGTGTAGTCGAGATCGCGGAGCAGCTCCTGCAGCTCGGGCTCGATCTGGAGGTCGTCGTCGTGCTCATCCATGGCGGTGCTCCGAAAGGGTGGCCCGCAGGTGGCGCAGGCCGTAGAAGACGCGGGACTTCACGGTCCCGAGGGGCAGGTCGAGCCTCCGCGCGATCTCGGCCTGGGTGAGGTCCTCCTGGAAATGCAGGCGCAGGATCTCGCGCTGATCCTCCGAGAGGGTTAACAGCGCCGACTGCAGCTCGTCGCGGAGCAAGAGCTGCTCCTCCTCGGGGACGTTCTCGCCGGAGGACATCGTGGGGATGTCGGTGTCGAGTGAGACGACGGGCGCCTGCCCGGCGCGCTTGCGGCCGAGGTCGGCGGCGGCGCGGTAGGCGATCGTCATGAGCAGCGCGCCGACGGTCCCGCGCTCGGGGTCGAACCGCCCGGCGGCTCGCCACAGCCGGACGAAGGTCTCCTGGACGACGTCCTCGGCGGCGCCGCGATCGCCGAGCCGGCGCAGGCCGACGGCCCACACGCGGCGCTCGTAGCGCTCGTAGAGCTCCTCGAGCGGCGCGCCGCGGTCGCCGGCGGCGACCCGCTGCAGGAGCGCGGCCTCGTGCTCGGCGTCGGTCACGCGGTGAAAGCGAGGAGCGGGTGCACGCTCGGAGCCTCTCAGAATGTGGAGGGCGAAGGGGGCCGGTATGGGGGGTGCGAGCTGAGACACACCCATACTTCGTCTCTCCGGGTTCTGGGGGTTCAGCATCTCGGCACTCGGCGTGCGAGGATGGCGCCATGGGAGCCGGTCACCTCCTGCTGTTCGACATCGACGGGACGCTGCTCCTGCGCGCCGCGGCCGCACACAAGGACGCACTGCACGACGCGCTCTGCGAGGTTCACGGGCTCGGCCCCGACCAGATCGGCCAGGTTCCGACGGCCGGCCGCACGGACCTGGAGATCGCGCGGCACCTCCTGCTCGAAGCGGGTGTTCCCGCCGACCACATCGACGCGCGCAACGGCCTCGTGCGGGAGGCGGCGATCGCGGCGTACGCGCGTCTCTGCCCGGCCGATCTCACCGACACCGTCGCCCCCGGCATGCGGGAGCTGGTCTCCGGGCTGGCCGAGCGCGATGACGTCCACCTTGCGCTCGTCACCGGGAACCTGGAGCCGATCGCGCGGCTGAAGCTCTCGCGCGCGGGGCTCGGCCCGTTCTTCCCGCCCGGCCAGGGCGGCTTCGGCTCCGACGACGAGGACCGCACCCAGCTGCCCGCGGTCGCCCGCGAGCGCGCGACCCGCAACGGCCTGCCCTTCCCGCGAGAGCGGACGATCGTCATCGGCGACACGCCGCTCGACATCCTCTGCGCGCGGGCCGACGGCGTGCGGTGCGTCGCCGTCACGACGGGTCCTCACAGTGCCGCGGACCTGGCCGCGGCCGACGCGGTGGCCGGCGACGCGAAGGGCGTCGGCGACGCCCTTCGCGCGCTCGGCGTCTAGACACGCTGGCGGGCGGTCACGCTGAACGTTCTGTGCCCTGACTTATGGAGTCGTAATGCCCCAAGGGCTGGATACACTCGGAGTCCGATGAGGAGCGCGGAGTTCCGGAACCTCGTGTACGACGCGCAGCACGATGCTGATCACCTGTTCTCGCTGCTGGACCATCCTGCGGCTCAGCGTGACGAGGAGTTGGCAGCGACCGCCATCGCGATGACGCGGCGTACGGAGGTGACGCCCGCCGTTCGTGTGCGGCTCCATGAACTGACACGAGACGGACGGACCGCTGTGCGGCGCTCGGCGGTGGCGGTCCTCGCCGAATCCGCCGAGGTTGGGGACATTGACGTCTTGTGCACGGCGTTGGTTGACGTGAACCCGGCTACGCGCCGGTGGGCCGCCATCGGGTTGGGCAGCGTTGTCGACCATCTGGATGGCGTCAGTCTTGAGACCGCCGTGGCGACCCCGGACGCGGGCGTCCGCTACGAGCTCGCCAAGCATCTGGAGTCCGGCGATGCGGAGCAGAGAGCCGCGCTCACCCGGCTCGCCCGTGACGACCGGTGGCGCGTTCGGCGCGTGGCGCGCCGCAAGCTTCGGCGGGGCGGGGCGTCCGCCTCGTCCGGCGCGTAGCCGCCTACCGTCAGCGGGCCCGCGGCAGCGCGCGGGGCGGCGTCCGAGGACGCCGCCCCGCCGGCCCTGCTCAGCGACCTAGTTCGAGCACTTGGCCGAGCCCTTGCCGCTCTCGGACTTGTCGTCGCGGTAGGTGACCTTGACCTCGAACGGCAGCTTGCCGCCCGAGCAGCCGGCGGTGTTGACGAAGCCGACGGTCTTGTCGCCGATCTTCTTCTTGGCATCGACCTTCAGCGAGAACTCGGTGACCGTGGTGAAGACGCCCGGCACCGGCTGCTGCAGGTTCTCGGGCACCTCGTTGAGCAGGGAGATCCCGTAGGGCTCCTCACCGCTCTGGATCTTGCCGGTCAGCACGGAGTCGATCCGCAGGGGCGTCGTGCCCTCGATCAGCATGAAGAGCCGGTAGCCCTTGCCGTTGTAGGCGGTCAGCTTGAGCTGTTCGACGATGCCGCCCGCGGCGCCGCCGACGACCTTGCCGGAGCCGATCCTCGCGCTCGACGAGCACTTGTGGTCGCGGACGTCGTCCTGCGTGCAGGACGGGAACGCGACCGGGTTGAAGAGCAGCGGGTAGGGCAGCTTCGCCTCGATGGACTTCGTCGCGCCCGATCCGTCGGCCGCGCCGACATTCGCGCCGGTGATCTTGGCGCTGAAGTTGAACGTCGCGGCCTTCGGCGCAGCCGGCGTGCCGACTTTGCTCGGGCTGACCGTGACGTTCATGTTGACCGCTGCGTGCGCTGACCCGGCGCTGAGAGCGGTGATGGCCACGACTGTGGCGGCAAGCGCGCGAGCACGCGCTGCAGTGGAGTACTCCCCCCGGAGGAACATGGTTCGCACCGTACCCTATGTACGGTTACGCACGTGTCAGTTCGGTCCAGAATGCGTCGGTCCCGGACGGGTGTTCGACGGCGTCCTCCCCAATCAGCCGCTCCCGCGCGGTCTCGCGATCGACTCCGGCAACGGCCGCGACCTCTGCCGTGGCGAGGGGCTCACCGGCCCACGTGAGGATCTCGTTGACCGTCTCCGGATCGGGCCGCTGCGCGAGTGCCGGGCCGCAGTTGGCGAGCACGACCTCGTAGACCTCGATCGGGTTGAAGCCCGGAATCACTGCAGATGGGCCGTCCTCGTCGCCCAGCACGTAGGTCGGGCACGTGTACCGGCGGCCGCCCTCCCAGTTCGCGAGCCGGCGGTCGAGCGCGGCGGCTGCGGGGAGCGGATGGCGTGCGGCATCCTTGTCGGCCGCGAGGGCCGCCTGGATCCCCGGTTCCGTGATCCAGCCGGCGACGGTCGCGGGGTCGAGCCCGGCCTTCGTGATCGCGGCGTCGATGGCGTCGGGCTCGTCGATGACCGTGGTCGTCGTCATCTGGGTGAGGCGCAGGGCGCGCAGCACGCGCTGCGCTGCATCCTCACCGGCCTTCTCCCGTGCAGCGACCACGGCCGCACACGCCGGCGCGGTGGCCGCGAGGTGCGAGCGCAGGGCCGTGTCGAACGGCATGCCCGGGTCCTTGCTCAGCCGCTCATAGCCGGTCTGGACCATCTCGTTCGTCAGGCCCTTGGCCTCGTAGTCCGCCCGCGACTCGCTGAGCACAACCATGCGCGTCCGCCACGCGATCTGGTCCCCGTAGACCCACTGCAGCCGGCGCCGGATCGGCTCGGCCGAATACGCGAACGGGCAGTTCGGGTCGGTGAAGTGCTCGATCGAGATGGACGCCATGTCGCAACCACGCTAGCAGCGTGGTTGCGCGCGCAATTACTGCCGGACGAGCTTCTTGTAGCTGATCCGGTGGGGGCGATCCGCCTCGGCGCCGAGCCGCTCGCGCTTGTTCTCCTCGTACGCCTCGAAGTTCCCCTCGAACCAGACGACCTGCGAATCGCCCTCGAAGGCGAGGACGTGGGTCGCGATCCGATCGAGGAACCAGCGATCGTGCGAGATGACCACCGCGCAGCCGGCGAAGCTCAGCAGCGCCTCTTCGAGCGCGCGCAAGGTGTCGGTGTCGAGATCGTTCGTCGGCTCATCGAGCAGCAGCAGGTTGCCGCCGGACTTCAGGAGCTTCGCGAGATGCAGCCGGTTGCGCTCACCGCCGGAGAGCTTGCCGACCTTCGTCTGCTGGTCGCCGCCCTTGAAGTTGAACGACGAGCAGTACGCCCGCGAGTTCATCGTCTGCTCGCCGACCTTCAGCTGGTCCACGCCGCCGGAGATCTCCTCCCAGACGGTCTTGTCCGGATCGAGCGCGTCGCGGCTCTGATCGACGTAGGCCAGCTGCACCGTCTCGCCGACCTTCAGCGAGCCGCCGTCGGGCTGCTCCTGGCCGGTGATCATCTTGAAGAGCGTCGTCTTGCCGGCGCCGTTGGCGCCGATCACGCCGACGATGCCGCCGGGCGGGAGCTTGAAGCTCAGGTCCTCGATCAGCAGGCGGTCGTCGAAGCCCTTCTTCAGGTGGTCGGCCTCGACCACCACGCCACCGAGACGCGGGCCCGCGGGGATGTGGATCTGGACCTCGTCGAGCTTGACGTTGCGGTCAGCGGCGAGCAGCGCCTCGTAGTTGTTCAGGCGCGCCTTGGACTTCGTGCGGCGGCCCTTCGGGTTCTGGCGGACCCACTCGAGCTCCGCGGCGATCGTGCGCGCGCGGGATGCGTCGACGCGATCCTCCTGCTCCATGCGCTTCTGCTTCTGCTCGAGCCACGAGGAGTAGTTGCCCTCGTACGGGATGCCCCTGCCCCGATCGAGCTCGAGGATCCAGCCGGCGACGTTGTCCAGGAAGTACCGGTCGTGGGTGACCGCGACGATCGTGCCGGGGTACGCGGCGAGGTGCTGCTCGAGCCACTGGACCGACTCCGCGTCGAGGTGGTTGGTCGGCTCGTCGAGGAGCAGCAGGTCGGGCTGGCGCAGCAGCAGGCGGCACAGCGCGACGCGGCGCCGCTCGCCGCCGGAGAGCTTGGTGACCTCGGCGTCGGAGGGCGGCAGGCGCAGGGCGTCCATGGCCTGGTCGAGCCGGTTGTCGAGGTTCCAGCCGTCGGCCGCGTCGATCTGCTCCTGGAGCTTGGCGAACTCGTCCGCCGTCTCGTCGGAGTAGTTCATGGACAGCTCGTTGAAGCGGTCCATCAGCGCCTTGACCTCGGACACGCCGTCCTCGACGTTGCCGCGGACGTCCTTGCTGTCGTCGAGCTGCGGCTCCTGCAGGAGCAGGCCCACCGTGGCGTCGGGCGCGAGCATCGCGTCGCCGCGGACGTCGGTGTCGGTCCCGGCCATGATCTTCAGCAGCGACGACTTGCCGGCGCCGTTGTAGCCGAGGACGCCGATCTTCGCCCCGGGCAGGAAGCTGAGCGAGACCTCGTTGAGCACGGTCTTGTCCGGGGGATAGACCTTGGACAGCTTGTGCATCTGGAAGATGTACTGGTGAGCCATGAATCGCCCAGGATAGTCGGGCTCAAGGCACGGTCGGCCTAACCGATTCAGGGGATGCCCACCGCCTTCGTGTCAGACGCGTCCCGCCGTGCCCCTGCCGCCCGTCTCCGCATCATCCGCGCGTCCCTCCTCGGACCGCCACCGGTCCCGCCATCGGGTGACGGCGATGGTCGTGCTGGTGCTCAGCGGTCTCACGGTCGCGGCGGCCGTGTACGTCGCCGGCATCGACCGGCGCGCCCGCGCGGACCGGCAGCGCAGCCTCGCCGAGCGGGCCGCGATCGTCCTGGAGCGGACCACCGCGTCGCCGCTGCGCCAGGTCGAGACGATGTCGTGGGCGCTCGGCGGCAAGGACCGTGTGTCCGCCGTGGACTTCCAGCAGCTCGCGCGGCGGGCGCTGCCGGGCCAGCCGCTCGTCTCCGGCCTCTCGTTCGCCGAGCGCGTTCCTGCGTCGGGCGCGGCCCGGTACGTCACACGCAGCGCGGTCGCCGAGTCACGGGTCGCCCGGTTCACCCGCGGCACGATCGACACCCGCGCCTTCCCCGACGCCCGGGCCGACGCGCTCCGCATGGCCGAGCGCACGCTCGCGTCTCGCTCGACGCCGGTGCTCCCGGGCAGCGGGAAGACGCCGAGCGTTGTCGCCATCTACACGCCCGTGCTCGGGTCCGGCGAGCGCCGCCGCGCCCGCGTGCTCGGTGCGCTGCTCGCCGTCTACGACGCCCGGGCCGTGGTCACCGCGCTCGAGCGGACCATGCCAAAGGTCCCGTTCGCCGTGTCCGTCGCGGGGCGGCCGTTGCAGGGCTCGGCATCCCCGCCGCCGGGCGCGGTCCGCCACCGGGTGGAGGTCGCCGGGCAGCGGTACGAGATCGCGGTCGGCCAGCACCGGCGGCTCCCCTGGCTGACGCTCGCGGTCCTGCTGATCGGCGGCGTCATCACCGCCTGCGTGGGCGCCCTGACCTTCGTCACCCGCCGTCGTGAGGAATACGCGATGGAGCAGGTCGGGCGCCGGCTGGCCGAGCGCGACGCCGCCGAGGAGCGGTTCTCCGCCGCCTTCGCCCACGCGCCGATCGGCATGGCGCTGGTCGCCCTCGACGGCGAGATCCTGCAGGCCAACGCGGCGTTCTCGTCGATGGTCGGCGCCGAGCGGGCCCGGCTCGCGGGACGCCCGCTCGTGGCGGTCTTCGTCCCCGGTGAGCGCACGTGGGTCTCCGAGTCGCTCGGCATGCTCGAGCCCGGGCTCCAGCGGGTCGTGCACGGCGAGCGGCGCCTGCTGCACGCCGACGGGCACGTCGTGTGGACGGAGGTCAGCCTCACGCTGACGCGCGACGGCCTCGGGGAGCCCGAGCATCTCCTCGCGCAGTTCGAGGACATCTCCGAGCGGCGCCGGTACGAGGCGCACCTGCGCCACCTCGCCGACCACGACCCGCTCACCGGGCTCTACAACCGCCGCGCCTTCGAGCGCGAGCTGGACCGCCATCTCGAGCGGGTCCGTGGGGAGGGCGCGCGCGGCGCGGCGATCGTCGTCGACGTCGATCACTTCAAGCAGATCAACGACCTGCAGGGCCACCACGCGGGGGACGATCTCATCCGCGCCATCAGCCGCGGGCTGCGCCAGCGGCTGCGGCTCGGCGACGTGGTCGCCCGGCTGGGCGGCGACGAGTTCGCCGTCCTGATGACCGAGGGCGGGCGCCCCGAGGCGCGGCATCTCGCGAACCTGGTGCTCGACGCGATCCGCGAGCAGACCTTCGTTACCTCGAGCGGCCGCGCCCGCCAGGTCACCGGCAGCGCCGGGATCGCGTTCTTCGACGGGAACGAGGATGCGACGGGGGAGACGATCCTCGTCGATGCCGATCTCGCGATGTACGACGCCAAGGAGGCCGGCCGCGACCGCATCGCCGAGGCGACGCCCGCCGAGGCCCGTCACGCGGGCACGCGCACGCGCCTGACATGGATGGACCGCATCCGCGACGCGCTCGAGGACGAGCGGTTCGTCCTCTACGCCCAGCCGATCGTCTCGCTGGAGAGCGGGAACACCGAGCAGTACGAGCTGCTCCTGCGCATGCGCGACGAGCACGGCGAGATCGTGCCGCCGGGCGCGTTCCTGTCGGTCGCCGAGCGCGGTGGCTTGATCGGTCGCATCGACCGCTGGGTCGTGCGGCGGGCCATCGACCTGCTCGCGATCAGCGGCGACGACGGCCCGACGCTCGAGGTCAACCTCTCCGGCTCGTCGATCGGCGACGACGTCCTCCTCGAGCTCATCGAGCAGCGGCTGCGCGAGACCGGCGTGTCGCCCGAGCGGCTCGTCTTCGAGATCACCGAGACGGTCGCGGTGGCCGACGTGCCGCGCGCCCAGGCCTTCGCGGCCCGGCTGAACGAGCTCGGGTGCCGCTTCGCGCTCGACGACTTCGGCTCGGGCTTCGGCTCCTTCTACTACCTCAAGCACCTGCCGTTCGACTTCCTGAAGATCGACGGCGAGTTCGTCCGCGACTGCGCGCAGGACAAGACCGACCGGCTGATCATCAGTGCGGCCGTCGACATCGCGCGCGGGCTGGGCAAGCACACGATCGCCGAAGTCATCGAGGACGACGGAACGTGGCAGGCGCTGCGCGACCTCGGTGTCGAGTACGGGCAGGGCTTCTTCCTCGGCCGGCCGATGCCGGTGGAGGAGATGCTGGCCGCGCATCAGCAGGCACTCGGCTAGAGCCGAGCTCCGGACCGCGCTACATTCGCCCGATGGCTGGGATCCTCGATGTTGAGCAAGCGTTGCTGCTGCTCGAGCTCGAGCCGCCGTTCGATCAGCGCGCGGTCCAGTTGGCGCGCCGCAGGATGGCGAAGGTCTGGCACCCGGACATCGCGCCGCCCGGCAAGCAGTACGAGCACGAGCGTCACCTGAAGGCGATCAACGAGGCCGCCGACCAGCTCGAGTCGCTGGCCGAGCAGTCGCGCAACGGCAGCGTCTCGCGGACCGCGGTGAAGGTCAGCGCGGCAGCCACCCGCAAGGCCCGGGCCGAGGAGGGCCAGCGCCGCTACGAGGCCGAGCAGGAGGCGCGGGCGCGAGCCGCCGACCAGCAGAAGTACGATCCGTTCGGCGACCGCACGCCCGACCACTCGGTCGTGCACCGCTACGCGCGCTGCCTCTCGTACCCCGAGTGGGGCGTCGGCAGCGTGACCGGCATCTACTTCACGGGCGAGGGCGACGACATCCAGCAGTGGGCGCGCCTGAAGTTCCAGCTCGGCGTGCGCACGGTGCCCGCCGGCTCCCTGCAGTTCGTCGACTTCTCCAAGCCCGACCCGGGCGCCGAGCGCGTGCAGCGGTTCATGACCGCGGCGCAGCACGCGATGCACGTGGGCGACTACCCGCTGGCCGCCCAGCGCCTCGTCTACGCGCGCGACGCCGAGCCCGACAACACCGCGGTGCTTCGGCTGCTGACGCTCGCGTTCTGGCAGGCCGGCAATCTCGACGCCGCGGGCCGCACGGTCCGTGACTGGATCCGCGCTGAGGACTCCCGCCCCGCGCCACACCGCTTCGCCGCCCGCATCTACGAGCAGATGGGCGCGGTGGATCTCGCCGAGGAGGCTGCGCGCCGGGCCGTGGACCGGGCGCCGACTGACGCGTCGGCGTGGGAGCGGCTCGGCCGCCTGCGCCTGCGCCTGCTCGACCGCCAGGGCGCGACCGACGCGCTGGAGAACGCGCGCCGCCTCGGCCCAACGGCGGAGGGGCTGCTCGACCTCGCGCTGGCCTACCACCTGGCCGGCGACGTCGGCGCGGAGGTCACGGCGTGCGAGCAGGCGACGCTGCTGGCGCCCGAGAGCGGGCCGACGTGGTCGCGCTACGCGCACGCGCTCGCCCGGACCGACCGGGTGACCGACGCGATCGCGGCGTGTGAGCGCGCGCTGCGGCTGCAGCCCGACGACGAAGTGCGTGCGCTGCTGGACCGCCTGCTCGACGAGGCGCCACGGGTCCTGCCTGCGGCCTGATGGCCGAACGTTGAGATTCCGGGGTCAGAGCCCCGGAATATCAACGTTCGATCTCAAGGAAGCTCCGGCAGCCCGCGCTCGTCCAGCGGCCAGCCCGGGTTGTGGGCGAACTCCCACAGGTGGCCGTCGGGGTCGGTGACGTACGAGGTGTAGCCGCCCCAGGGCGTCTCTTCGGGCTCGGTGCGCGGCGTCGCCCCGGCCGCCACCCATTCCGCGAACACCGCGTCGACGGTCGCGCGGTCGGGGAGGTTCATCGACAGCGACGACCCCCGGAAGGCCTGCGGCGGATCGTCGGGGAGATGCGCGTCCTCGGCGAGGTTGGTCGCGCCCCACAGGCCCAGGTGGGTGCCCGCGCCTTCGAAGAACGTCACGTCGCCCTCCACCGAAGAGGACGACTTGCGGAAGCCGACGGACTCGTAGAACGCGGTCGCGCGCGGGACGTCGGTGACGCCCAGGGTGACGAGGCTCAGCCGGAGATCGCTCATCCGGCTGAGCCTACCCACGCCTACGCGGCCTCAGGCACCGCCTCCGCAGCCACCGAACGGCGACCCATCAGCGCAGCGAACACCACCGCGCCGGAGATCGCGATCACGGCACACACGATCGCCGCGTTGTGGAACCCGTCGACGTACGCCTGCGGGTCGCCCCCGCCCAGCGCGGCACCCGAGGGGAACAGCGCGCCGAGCCCGGCGACACCCACCGCGATGCCCGCCTGTCGGAACGTGTCGTTCACGCCCGCCGCGAGGCCCGCGTCGCGCATCGGCACCGAGGACAGCGCGATCGCCGACACGGCCGGGTTGAACAGGCCGGTGCCGATCATCGCGATGACCATCGTCGGCAGCAGGATCGTCCACGAGGAATCGACCTGCACCATCACGGCGAGCGCCATGCCGACGCCCACGAGCAGCAGCCCGATCGTCACCATCGCCGGCTGCGAGACCTTGTCGCCCAGCGACGCCGTCGCGCCCGACACGAGGAACATCACGATCGTCGCCGGCAGGTAGACCAGGCCGGCCTCGATCGCCGACAGCCCCAGGATCTGCTGGAGGTACAGCGTCGTGTAGAGGAACACGGCGAAGAACGAGGACGAGATCGCGAACGCCGCGACCTGCGCGCCCGTGAACGCCCGGTTCCTGAACAGGCCGAGCGGGAGCATCGGCTGCGCGACGCGGATCTCGATCACCGCGAAGGTGATCAGGAACGCCGTACCGGCACCCAGCAGCAGGACGATCTGCCCACTGCCCCAGCCCTCCTCGTTGCCCCGGAGGAGCCCGGTCACGATGAACACGAGCGCCGCCCCGAGTGCGACCTGACCCGGCCAGTCGATCGGGCGGGCGAGCGGGTCGACCGACTCGCGCACGTACATGAGCGTGATCGCGATCAGCGCGATGCCGATCGGGACGTTGACGAGGAAGATCCACTCCCAGCCGAGGCCGGTCGTCAGCGCCCCGCCGACGAGCGGGCCGACGGCGAACGCGGCGCCGATCGACGCGCCATAGGCCGCGAGGGCCGAGGCGCGCTCGGCATCACCCGGGAACGCGTCGGCGAGGATCGCCAGCGAGCACGCGAACATCGCAGCAGCGCCGAGGCCCTGGACCGCCCGGGCGACGTCGAGCATCACGATGTCCGACGCGAACGCGCACGCCGCCGAGGACGCGCTGAACAGCACCAGGCCGCCGACGAAGACGCGTTTGCGCCCGAGGCGGTCGGCGATGGATCCGGCTGTGAGCACCACCGCCGCGAGGGCGACGGTATAGGCATCAACCACCCACTGAAGACCGGAGAGGCCTGCATCGAGGTCGGCGCCGATATCGGAGAGGGCCGTGTTCACCACGGCGATGTCGAGCATGAGCATCGCGGTGGCAGCACACACGACGAGGAGGGTCCAGCGCTGGCGGGTCATTCGGAGTCCTTTCAGGACGGTTGGTGCGGACGAGGATCTATCCTGCGGCCGCGCGATACATCCGCCATCGGGTGTGACCCCTAACCCACCCCCAGGGTTTGCGTGGCAGATGGTCGTCCAGGGAACCCCGAAAGTGGTCAGTTCGGAGCCGCCACAGCCGATCTCCCTGGGAAAGCGGGCGCTCGACGCCTGCACCTGCCCGCCTCCCGCCCGAATCGACCCCCCATCACCACCATGCGCCGACTGCTCACCTGCTGCACGCTCCTGCTGGCCTTCGCCGCGCCCTCCTCGGCGCTGGCCGCGGAGCCCGGACTCAACGTCCAGGGCGCCGACAACGGCGGTCATGCCGAGTACATGGACATGCTTTCGGAGACCGGGGCCAAGTGGTCCCGGCACTTCCTCGAGTGGGACCGCTTCGAGCCGGCCAAGGGCCAGATCGACGAGTCCCTCCTGAACTTCTACAAGCAGACGATGGCCGCCGAGCAGGCGCGCGGCGTCAAGACGATGCTGACCGTCGTCCACACGCCCGGCTGGGCCAACGGCGGGATGCCGAACACGTACCCGCCGACCGATCCCAAGGACTTCGCGAAGTTCATGGCCCGCATCGCGCGGGAGTTCGCCGGCCAGGCCGAGGTCTACGAGATCTGGAACGAGGAGGACGAGGGGATCTTCTGGGGCGGCGCCGTCGACGCGGCCCGCTACACCGGGCTCCTCAAGGAGGCGTACCCGGCGATCAAGGCCGTCGATGCGAACGTCTCGGTCGCCTTCGGCCCGACGACGGGCAACAACTACGGCTACCTCGAGCAGGCGTACGCCGCCGGCGCGAAGGGCTTCTTCGACGCCGTCTCGGTCCACACCGACACGGCCTGCAACATCGCCTCGCCGAACGAGTTCTACAAGGAGCCGAACGGCCGCATCGGTCAGTTCCCGTTCCTCGGCTACCGCGAGGTCCGCGCTTCGATGCTGGCGCAGGGCGACGACAAGCCGATCTACATGTCCGAGCTCGGCTGGTCGACGACGACCACCCAGTGCGCCCGCGGCGCCTGGGCCGGCCAGAAGGCCGCCGGCGTGAGCGAGGCCAAGCAGGCCGCGTTCCTCGCGCAGGCCTATCACTGCCTCGCCGCCGACCCCTACGTCCAGATCGCGATCTGGTTCGAGGGCAAGGACCGCACCGCGAACGACACGGAGCTCGGCCGCTACGGCCTGCGTCGTTCTGACGGGAAGAACAAGCCCGCCTACAAGGCCTTCCAGGAATTCGCGAAGGGTGGCGACAAGCTGACCGGCCCGTGTGGCGATTTCAGCCCGCCGACCATCCGCATCCACTCGCCGGGCCTGAACCGCAAGGTGTTCGACAAGCTCGTCTTCCGCGCCGACACGACGGACAAGGACGTCGCGCGGATGACGTTCTCGGTCGACGGCGTCGAGGTGGAGAACTTCACCCCGCCGAAGGGCTCGCCCGTGGGCACGGTCCGCGACTACGTCAAGAACCCCGCCTACCGCAACTGGCAGGGCGTCCGCAAGCTCCCGTTCGGCGCGCACACGCTGACCGTCGAGGCCAAGGACCTGTCGGGCAACGTCAGCGAGCAGTCGATCCAGTTCTTCCGGGTCGACCCCGCCAAGCTGCCGCCGCAGAAGACCACGTTCCAGAAGGTCAAGCTGACCGGCAAGGGCCTGAAGCGCTCCCTGAAGGGCAAGCTGATCTCGCCGGGCCTGGACTTCGGCATCACCGGCAAGGTCCAGGTCGTCTGGCAGGCCAACCGCAAGGGCAAGTGGAAGAAGATCCACGGCGGCACGAAGAACGCGAACAAGGCGTTCACCTTCAGCCAGAAGCTCAAGTTCAAGGGCAAGTGGCGCGTGCGGCTCGAGTTCCAGGGCCCGAAGCCGTACAAGAAGTCCGCGACGAAGTGGACGCAGTTCACGGCGAAGTGACCTTTGACCGCGGGCGGGGATACTCTCCCCGCCCGTGCGTCTGATCGTCGCCCGCTGCGAAGTCACCTACACCGGCCGGCTCACCGCCGTCCTGCCCGAGGCGCTGCGCCTGCTGATGCTGAAGGCCGACGGCTCGGTGATGGTCCACGCGGACACCGGGGGCTTCAAGCCGCAGAACTGGATGACCCCGCCGACGGTCATCGAGGAGTCCGACGACCACATCGTCGTCCGGAAGTTCGCGGGCAAGACCGAGGACCGGCTCGACATTCGCATCGCCGAGGTCATCTCCGATGTGACCCACGACATGGGCGAGGCGGCGGAGCTCGAGAAGGACGGCGTGGAGGCGCATCTACAGGAGGCGCTCGCCGCTGCGCCGCAGTGGTGCGGCGAGGGCTTCCGCCTGGTGCGCCGCGAGTGGCCGACCGACATCGGCCCCGTCGACCTCATGTGCCGGGACGAGGACGACGGCTGGATCGCGGTCGAGATCAAGCGCATCGGCACGATCGACGCCGTCGAGCAGCTCACCCGCTACCTCGAGCGCATCAGGCAGGACCCGGCGATGGCCGAGGTCCGCGGCATCCTCGCGGCACAGGCCATCAAGCCGCAGGCCCGCGTGCTTGCCGAATCGCGTGACATCGGGTGGGTCGAGGTCGATCTCGCAGTGGTGCGAGGCGACCGCGAGCCGGACCTCACGCTGTTCACGTAGCGGCCCCGCGCCAGGCGCGGGCCCGGAACCAGGGGTAGACGGTCTGTCGATACATCCGCGGTGGATTGCCTCCCGCATGTCGAGTGATCCGCGGGAACCCCAGGGCTAGCGTGCCGCCGGGCGCTGCTTCAGCGCTGAGCAGTAGCCAGATAGAGAGAGGAAACTCGTGGACAGCGGACAAATCGCCTGGTACCTGACTGCCGGGGTCATCGTTCTTTTCATGACACCGGGCATCGCGTTCTTCTACGGGGGCCTGGTCAAGTCGAGGTCGGTCATCAGCATGCTGATGCTGAGCTTCGGCGCCATGGGCATCGTCGGAGTGCTGTGGGTGCTCTACGGCTTCAACATGGGCACCATGGCCAGCGGGGACGGGAACTTCATCCCCCACTTCGTCGGTAGTCCGTTCTCGGACTTCGGACTGACCGACATGGCGAAATCCGGGGAGAACGACGGCTTCCTGGCCGTGTTCTACGGCTCGACCTTCGCGATGGCGACCGTCGCGCTCGTCTCCGGCGCCATCGCCGATCGCGCGCGCTTCCTGCCGTGGATGCTCTTCGCCGGGCTCTGGGCGACGTTCAACTACTTCCTCGTCGCGGGCTGGGTGTGGAGCCCGGGCGGCTGGGTCTTCGAGCTCGGTGACACGCTCGGCTTCGACGTCTCCACCATCGACTACGCCGGTGGCACCGCGGTGCACATCAACTCGGCCGCGGCTGCTCTGGCTCTCGCGATCGTGCTCGGCAAGCGCGTCGGGTTCGCCAAGGGCGCCGACAAGGCGCACAACGTGCCGCTGACGCTCATCGGTGTGGCCATCCTCTTCATGGGGTGGTTCGGATTCAACGGCGGCGCAGCCGCGCTGGTGAAGTTCGACAGCCTGGGCCTGATCATCGTCAACACGTTCGTCGCGGCGACAGCGGGCATCCTCGGCTGGATCGCCATGGAGCGCATGAAGGAGGGCAAGGCCACCTCGGTCGGCGCCGGCTCCGGCGCGATTGCCGGTCTCGTGGCGATCACCCCGGCCTGCGCCAACCTGTACCCGGTCTGGGCGATCCTGCTCGGCCTGCTGGCCGGTGGCCTGTGCTGCTGGGCGGTCGAGCTGAAGTACAAGTTCGGCTTCGACGACTCGCTTGACGTGGTCGGTATCCACGGCGTCGGCGGCTTCCTCGGCTGCTGGTACCTCGGCTTCTTCGCCACGGACACCGGGCTGTTCTTCGGGGCCGGCCCCGAGCAGCTCGTCGTCCAGGTGCTCGCGTCGGTCGGCGTGGCCGTGTTCTCGCTGGTGATCACATTCATCATCGGCGGGGCGATCGAGAAGACCATCGGCTTCCGCGTCGCGAACGAGGACGAGCTCGCCGGCGTGGACCAGACGGTGCACGGCGAGGAGGCGTACGCCTTCAACCCCGACCCCGAGCCGGTCCCCGCCTGATCCCAGACTCCCGACTCCCGGGATGAACAACGGGCCGTCTCCTGCGCCTCAGTAGCAGGGGGCGGCCCGTTGTCTGTGGACTTACGCGGCCACGGGGATCCCGTCGCGCTGAAGATGCGACAGCGCGTGGTCGATCGCGTCGGGCGTGGAGGCGAAGACGTGGTTCTCGTGGCGCAGGCGATCCAGCACCCCGAGTTGCTCGAGGAGGCGCTCGTGCTCGGGCCGCAGACCGCTGAGCAGGACGACGATGTCGCGCCCCTCGAGCGTGGTGATCGTGTCGGCCAGGAGGGCGGCACCGGAGGTGTCCAGCGACATGAGGTGGGCGAGGCGGAAGATGACCACGCGCACATCGCCACGCACCGTCGGATCGACGAGCGCGGTGTGTGACGCCGCGAAGAACAGCGGACCGTCGAAGCGGTAGGCGATGACGTGGCGGTCGAGCAGCGTGCGCTCCTCGCCGGCATGGTCGGTGGTGTCCAGCGGCCGTTCTTCGACGCTTGCGATGCGGGCGTAGGCGCGGAGCGCGATGATCACGGCGACCCCGAGCCCGATGAGCACAGCGGTCACGAGATTGAGGAAGAGGGTCGCCGCGGCTGTGATCAGCAGGACGGCGCCGTCGGCGGGAGCGGCGCGCAGCATGGTGCGCACCGAGGAGAGGTCGACCATGCGGGCCGTGGTCGCGAAGAGCACGCCGGCGAGCGCCGCCAGCGGGATCCAGGCCACGAGTGAGGACGCGGCGAGCGCGACGACCAGCAGCGCCACGGAGTGCGTCACGGCTGCGAGCCGGGAGCGTCCGCCGGCGCGCACGTTCACGGCGGTGCGCGCGATCGCGGCGGTGGCGGGTACGCCGCCGACGAGCGGGGTGACGAGATTCGCCAGGCCCTGGCCGACGAGCTCGCGATCGGGGTCGTGGCGGGTGCCGACGGTCATCGCGTCGGCGACCGTCGCCGACAGCAGGCTCTCCAGGGCGGCGAGCGCGGCGACGGCGAGCGCGGCAGGGAGCAGACCGCCGAGGTCCCCGAGGCCGACGTCCGGGAGCGACGGCAGGGAGAGCGGGCTCGGCAGCTCGCCGATCCGGGCGATGTCGAGGTCGAACACGCGGCACGCGACCGCCGCGGCGGCGACGGCGCCGAGGGCGACCGGCAGCCGCGGCCACCGCCCGCCGGCGAGCAGGATGGCCGCGGTCACCGCCACGGCGATGAGTGGCGCGATCAGCGCCGGCGACGCGATGAACGCGTTCACGGCATCGGCCGCGAGGGCCAACGGTCGGTCGCCGTCCGCCGACACGTTGAGCGCGGAGGGGACCTGCCCGAGCGCGATGACGGCGGCGATGCCGATCGTGAATCCCTCCACGACGGGGAGCGGGACGAAGCGCATCGCCCGCGCCGCGCCCGACCACGCGAGGAGGAGGAGGATGGCGCCGGCGAGCATTCCGACCGCGAGAACGCCTCCGGGGCCGTGCGCGGCGACGATCGGCACGAGCACGACGGTCATCGCGCCGGTGGGCCCACTGACTTGCAGGTCGCTGCCGCCGAACATGGCCGCCACGAACCCGGCGACGATCGCGCTCGTCAGGCCCGCTCCTGCGCCAAGCCCGGAGGCGATGCCGAACGCGAGCGCCAGCGGGAGCGCCACGACCGCGACGGTGAGCCCTGCGACGATGTCGGGCCCCGGCTGGGCGCGCATGGCGGCGAGGTCTTCCCGTTGCGGGGCGAGCTCGCGGACCCGTCGCCCGAGTGAGGAGGCAGGATTGGTCACGCGGTGAGCTGCGAGCGCAGCCCATCTTGCTCGTCGAGGAGACCCTTCAGGAGCGCACGCGCGGACAGGAGCAGCTCGCGGACCTCGGGCAGCGCTATGGCGTAGCGGACCTCACCGCCCTCGCGGCGCTGGATGACAAGCCCCGCGCGGCGCAGGACGGCGAGCTGCTGGGACAGGTTGCTCGGCTCGATCTCGATCTCGGCCAGCAGCTCGTGGACCGCGTGGTCGCGCTCGCTGAGGAGCTCGAGGATGCGGATGCGGGCAGGGTGTCCGAGCGTGCGGAAGAACTCCGCCTTGGCCTGGTAGAGCGGAAGTCCGGAGGTCGTCACCTGAACGATTATACACATGAAGAACTATTCAAGTCTGAGAGGTCACTTCGGCCACCTCCCGCGCTGGCGTACCTGACGGCTGTCAGGTAACTTCCTGACGCATGTCAGGTAAGGCCCCGACCCGGCGGACCCGCCTCGCGCCCGACGAACGCCGAGCACGACTGCTCGCGGCCGCTGCCGCTGAGTTCGCCTCCCGCGGCTACGACGCCGCGTCGCTCCGTGCGATCGCGACCGGGGCGGGCGTCACGACGCCGATCGTCTACGACCACTTCGGCTCGAAGGCGGGGCTCTACGCCGCCGTCGCCCAGGAGGCTGCGACCTCACTGAATGCATCGTGGACGACGCCGCAGGGTGAGACGCCCGAGGAGATCTTCCGCGCGATGGTGGAGAGCATCTTCGCGTGGATCGAGGCCTTTCCGCACGGCTGGCGGATCATCTTCGCCGAGCCGCCGTCCGATCCCGCCGTCGCCGAGGTGCTCGCCGTCGGCCAGGCCGACGCCTCCGCTGCGATCGCCCATGCGCTGGCGGCGTTCTCGGTCGCGCCGCCGCCGGGCCTCGACGCAGCGCGCGGGCACGCCGCGTACGCCGAGGCCATGAAGTGGGCCGTCAACGGCCTCGCTGCGTGGTGGTGGGAACACCGTGACGTCCCGAAGGACACCGTCGTCGCCGTCGCCACGGACGTCCTGTGGCGCGGGCTCGCCGACCTCACCGACCAGAAGGAGCACCCATGAGCACCCCTGCCGTGTCGCCCGCGCTCGACCGTGCGGTCGCGACGACCACACGCCTGCGCCAGGCCGCCCAGGCCGGGGACGTCGAAGGGTTCGTGCAGCTGCTCGCGCCCGACGTCGTCCTGCATTCGCCGATCACCACCCGGGTCCAGTTCCGCGGCCGCGACGAGCTGCGGACGCTGATGACCGCGGTGTTCGCCTCGCTCGAGGATCTCGAGTACTTCGCCGAGACCGGCGACGAGACCACGCGCGCGCTGTTCCTCCGCGCGCGGATCGGCAGGCAGGACGTCGAGGAGGCCATGCTCGTGCGCCTCGGTGACGACGGCCTCGTCGCCGAGCTGCGTGTCTGGTTCCGGCCGATGCCGGGCCTGGCGACCCTCATGGCGGCGCTGGGCCCAAAGCTCGCGCGGACGACCAAGGGCCGGATGCGCGCGGTGCTCATCACCGCCATGACGAAGCCGCTCGTCTTCCTGACACGGACCGGCGACGCGGCGGCGGTGAAGCTCGTCTTCTAGGCCTTGGCTCCGTCCGCTACAGGGCGGCGACGAACGCCTTCAGCTTCGGCGCGGCGCCGGTGATCACCGGGCCGTGGCCGAGCGCGACGATGTCCGGCTCGAGCTCGGCGACCTTGCGCTCGGACTGGCGGTTCAGCTCCGGGTCGAGCGTGAACGGCCCGAACGGCTGGCGCAGGCCCGCGATCGTCGTGAAGATGTTCATGTTGAAGAAGACATCGCCGGCGATCAGCACGCGGTCGCGCTCGCGCCACAGCGAGATGTGGCCCGGGGAGTGGCCGGGCGTGTCGAGGACGAGGAAGTCGCCGATCGTGTCGCCCTCCTTCAGCTCCTCATCGACCGGGACGGCGGGGAAGCCCGCCGTCATCCGGCCGAACGCGCCCATCTTCGTCTCGGGCACGCCGCTGCGGGCCGCCGGAGCGTCCTTGACGCCGACCAGGAGGGGCACACCCAAGCCCTCCGTGACGGCCTTCGACCCGCCGGCGTGGTCCCCGTGCGCGTGCGTGAGGACGTGGCGCTGAACCTGGCCGGCGAGCTCCTTGGCGAGCTTCTTGCCGTGCATCGGCAAGCCCGCGTCGACGAGCGTGTCCCCGACGAGGTAGGCGTTGATCCCGTCGCGTGGCGTGAGGGCGATCTGGACGACGTCGTCGGCGATCTGGCGCATGGCGTGAACCTATCGACCGAGGAGATGTCCAGCACGCAGCTGGATAGGGTCGGGCCATGTCCCAGCCCGTCCTCACCGAGCGCCGCGACGGCGTGCTGCTCATCACCCTGAACCGTCCCGACCAGCGCAATGCGGTCAACCGCGAGCTCGCCGAGGGCGTCGCCGCCGCGATGGACGAGCTCGACGGCGACCCCACCCTGGCGGTCGGCGTTCTCACCGGCGCCGGCAGCGGCTTCTGCGCGGGCATGGATCTCAAGGCGTTCGCGTCGGGCGGTGCTCCGCCGTGGGTCGAGGGACGCGGCTTCGCCGGGATCGTCGAGCGCTCCGCTGACACGCCGCTGATCGCCGCCGTCGAGGGCTTCGCCGTCGCGGGCGGGCTGGAGATCGCCTTGGCGTGCGACCTGCTCGTCGCCGCGGAGGGCGCCAAGCTCGGTGTGCCGGAGGTCAAGCGGTCGCTGATCGCCGCCGGCGGTGCGCTCCTGCGGCTGCCTCAGAGGCTGCCCGCGGGGATCGCCGCCGAGATGGCCCTCACCGGCGATCCGATCACCGCCGAGCGCGGCTACGATCTCGGGCTCGTCAACCGCATCGCGCCCATCGGCCAGGCGGTCGACGTCGCGCTCGAGCTCGCGGCCGCGATCGCCGCGAACGGCCCACTCGCGCTGACGGCCACGAAGAAGATCCTGCGCGACGGCCGCGACTGGGACGAGGGCGAGTTCTTCGAACGCCAGCGCCCCTACGTGGAGCCCGTCATGACCTCGGCCGACGCGCAGGAGGGCGCTGTCGCATTCGCCGAGAAGCGCTCCCCGGTCTGGCAGGGCCGATAGAAGGCGCGATAGCACACTCTGAACACACTTGTACAGACGGTCCAAGCCCAGTCGGCCCCCGGGAGGAAATACCGGAAACTCCTTGTTCGCAGGGCCTTCGGTGCCGACAATCGAAGCATGGTGGGTCGACTCCGACAGATCGTCGCCTTCGGCGGTGGCGGCTTCTCAATGGAAGCCGGCAATCCGTTGCTCGACGACTACGTGCTGTCCCTGACGGGCAAGGAGCGCCCAAAGGTCTGCTTCGTGCCGACGGCGTCCGGTGACGCGGATCACTACGTGGTCCGCTTCTACCGCGCGTTCAACGCGGCACGCTGCGAACCGTCGCACGTCTCGATGTTCCGCCGCGACAAGGGCGGTGGCATCGACGAGTGCGTCGGCGAGCACCTGCTCCAGCAGGATCTGATCTACGTCGGCGGCGGCAGCGTCATCTCGCTGCTCGGCGTCTGGAAGGCGCACGGCCTCGACGAGATCCTGCTCGAGTGCTGGCGGCGCGGCATCGTGCTCTGCGGTCTCTCCGCCGGCTCGCTCTGCTGGTTCGAGCAGTCGGTCACCGCGTTCCACGGCGCTCCCATGAAGGTCGAAGGGCTCGGCATGCTCCCCTACTCGAACTGCGTGCACTACGACGGCGAGCCGGCCCGGCGCGCGGAGTACCACCGCTTCCTCGCCGAGGGCATGATCCCCGGCTACGCGGCCGAGGACGGCGCGGCACTGCACTTCATCGGGGATGACCTCGCGCGGGTCGTCTCCTCACGGCCGAAGTCGAAGGCCTACCGCGTCGAGCACACCGGGGGTGAGGTGAGCGAAGTGGCGATCCAGCCGACGTACCTCGGTGCCGAGACCCTCGCGCTCGCGGCGGCCTGAGACAATTCCGCGCACGGATGCGCACGATCTTCGCCATGGGGGGCGGGGGCTTCACCATGGAGCCCGAAAATCCCGCCCTCGACGACTACATCCTCTCTCTCGCCGGCAAGCCGGCGCCGAAGGTGCTGTTCCTGCCGACGGCCAGCGGGGATCCGAACGAGCACATCCACAAGTTCATGGGTGCATTCGGGAGCAAGGTCTGCGAGCCCGAGCACCTGTCGCTGTTCCGGCTGGGCTCGAATCCCGTCGACCTCGAGGCGCTCCTGTTCGCGCAGGACATCATCTACGTGGGCGGCGGCTCGATGCGAAACCTGCTCGCCATCTGGCGCGTCCACGAGCTCGACCGGATCCTGCGCGAGTGCTGGGAGCGCGGCATCGTGCTCGCCGGCCTGTCCGCCGGGGCGATGTGCTGGATGCAGTGGGGCGTCACCAAGAGCGGCGGCCGTCCCGAGCGCTGCCAGGGGCTCGGCTACCTCACCGGCTCGCTGAGCGTCCACTACGACGGTGAGCCCGACCGGCGGCCCGTCTTCCTCCAGGGCGTCGCCGATGGCGAGCTGCCCGACGGGTGGGGCGCCGACGACGGCGTCGGCCTGCTGTTCCGCGACCAGGAGTTCATCGAGGCGGTCTCGTCGCGCCCTGCCGGCCGCGCGTTTCGCGTCGAATGGCGCGACGGCGAGGCGGTGGAGACGCCCCTCGAGGTGCGCTACCTCGGCGGGGCCTCCAACGCCACGCCGCGGGTCTCTGACGACATCGCCGAGTTCCGGGCCATGCGCTACGGCGCGATGGGCCGCTGACGAACGGAACTGCGCCAATCTGGCGAGTTGGCGGGGACAGAACCTCCACGGCGGCGCGCAGCGCATGCACTCGGCGTACGCTGACTTTGAAGGAGGACTGCTCAATGGAGACGCCTTTCTCGGACGCTTCGCGTCCGACGCGGGTCTTGGTCGCGGACGACGAGCGTCCGCTCCGCGACGCGATCCGGGAGTTGATCGATTCCGATCTCGCGTGTGAAGTGGTCGGCACTGCCGGCGATGCCGAGGAGGCGTTGTCGCTCGCGCGGGAGCACGATCCGGACGTCGTGATGGTGGACGTCCGCATGCCGCACGGCGGCGGGCAGCGCGTCGCCGAGGAGCTGCAGCTGTCGTCCCCCCGCACACGGGTGCTGGTGCTGTCCGCCTATGCCGACCGCACCACGGTGGTCACGATGATGAGGGCCGGAGCGATCGGGTATCTGGTCAAGGGCGCCTCTTCGTCCGAGATCCTCGAGGCTGTGCACCGCGCTGCGCGCGGGCAGGCCAGCTTGTCCGCCGAGCTTGCAGCGGGGGTCATCGACACGATGTCCGGCGACATCGCCGAGCAGCGCGCATCCGAGCAGCTGCTGCGCCACAGCGAGGAGCAGACTCGCGGCCTGCTCGAGCATGCGCCGGACGCGGTGGTGATCGTCGACGAGGACGGCCAGATCGTGCTGGTCAACCACCAGACGGAGGAGATGTTCGGGTACGCGCGGACCGAGCTCGCCGGCCAGCGGGTGGAGATCCTCCTTCCTGACCGGTTCGTCGACCGCCATCACGTGCATCGCTCGGGGTACATCAGGGATCCGCGCACACGGGAGATGGGCATCGGCCGCGAGCTGGCGGGACGACGCAAGGACGGAAGCGAGTTCCCGGTCGACATCTCGCTCTCGGCGACCGAGACCGAAGGCGGGCGACTCGTGACGGCCTTCGTCCGTGACGCGACCGACCGGAAGGTGCTCGAGGAGATGCGGCGCCGGGAGGCCGAGCGCCGGGTCCTGCTGGGCCACCTCGTGGCCGTCGCCGAGGACGAGCGCAAGCGCATCGCCGCAGACATCCACGACGACTCGATCCAGGCCATGGCGGCCGCGAGCATCCGGCTGCAGATCCTGCGCCGTCGACTGCACGGCGAGGAAGAGCTGTCGATGCTCGACGAGCTGGCCAGGACCACCGACCTCGCGATCGAGCGGCTTCGCCACCTCCTCTTCGAGCTCAGGCCGCCTGCTCTGGACCGTGAGGGAATCGTCCCTGCGCTGCAGCTCTACCTCCGCGAGGCCGGCGGCGGCGTCCGCTACCGGCTCGAGGAGGATCTCCACCACGAGCCGCCTCCGGACACCCGCGTCATCCTCTACAGGTTGGCTCAGGAGGCGCTGACCAACGTCCGCAAGCACGCGGCGGCATCGGCGGCCACGGTGATCCTCGACGAGCACGACGCGGGGTATCGGCTGCGGGTCGCCGACGACGGCGTCGGCTTCGACACCGGGGCGGCGGGGCCGGTTCCGGGCCACCTCGGGCTCGCGGCCATGCGTGAGCGAGCCGAACTCGCCGGCGGCCATCTGCACATCGACAGCGAGCTGGGAGCCGGAACGACGGTCGAGGTCTGGATCCCGCCGGTCACCGTCCAGGTGGCTCACCCGTGAGAGAGCCTGCGGCGGGCCGGATCTCGGTCCTTGTCGCCGAAGACGACGAGCCGATGCGATCAGCGCTCGCGGCGCTCGTGGAGGCGGAGCCCGACCTGGCGCTCGCGTCGGCAGTCGGGACGGCCGCGGAGGCGATCACGGCGGCCGAGGACCTGCTGCCCGACGTCGCGCTCCTCGACGTGCGCATGCCGGGGACCGGTGTCCATGCCGCTCGGGAGCTGCGCCGCAGGGTGCCGGGGTGTCGCGTGCTCGCCCTCTCGGCCGCCGAAGATCGTCGGACGGTGTTCGAGATGCTCGAGGCGGGGGTCGTCGGCTACCTCGTCAAGGGCGCCTCGGTCGACGAGATCTCGAACTCGATCCGTCGTGCGGCGTCGGGTCAGTCAACGCTGTCGGGCACGGTCGCGGGCGGGGTCATCAGCGAACTTGCGGGCGAGCTGCAGAGCCGCCGCGAGCGCGACGAGCAGCTGCGGGATCAGCGGGCGGTCGTGCGAGCCCTCATCGAAGAGCCGGGCTGCCTGTCGATCGTGCTCCAGCCCGTGTGCCGGCTCGATTCGGGCGAGCTCGTCGGCCACGAGGCGCTCGCCCGGTTCGACAGGGAGCCCCGGCAGGCTCCGGACCTCTGGTTCCGCGCGGCCGACGAGGTGGGTGAGGGTGCCGACCTCGAGGTCGCGGCGCTCGAGCGGGCGCTGAGGCGGCTCGAGGAGCTTCCTGCTGACACCTTCCTGGCGGTTAACGGCTCGCCGTCGCTATTCACGCGCGCCGACGTCCAACGGCTCCTGGGCGGCGTGGCCTCTGAGCGGATCGTGCTCGAGATCACCGAGCACGCGCCCGTGGCGGACTACGACGAACTGGCGGCTGGACTTCAGCCGATGCGTCGTCGTGGTGTCCGCCTGGCGATCGACGACGCGGGCGCCGGGTACGCGAGCCTCCGCCACATCCTCCGGCTGTTGCCGGACCTCATCAAACTCGACCGCACCCTCGTGGCGGGGATCGAGGAGGACCGGGCGCGGCAGGCGCTTGCGAGCGGGATCATCTCGTTCGCCGACAAGATGGGGATCGGCATCGTCGCCGAGGGCATCGAGGTCGAAGCCGAGCTGCAAACCCTGCGCGCGCTTGGAGTCCCGTACGGCCAGGGATACCTGCTGGCCCGACCCGGCCGCGCGCCCCTGCAGGCCGCGGTCCCCCTCCCGGGCGACCGCGGCGATCTGTGAGCAGGCTCAGCCCGGGACGGCGACCGGCGGGGACGGGCGTCGGGGCGCGGATGCCGGACGGGCATCGGCACTCGGCGTCGGTTCGCCGTCCTCGTCCGGGTCGGTCGAGGCGCGCGCGATGCCCATCGCCAGGGCGGTGATGAACGCGCCGCACAGGAACACCATGAGCAGCGCCGCCGGGGTCCACAGCCAACCGGGGACGTAGTCCCTGCGCTCGGTCTGCATGACGTCGTGGTCGGAGCCGAACGCCGTGCTGAACTGCTCCGGGCGGGTCACACCGGGGGTCGGGATGCTCGGCTCGCGGGGGAGGTAGAGCGGGATGTTCAGCATCGCCCGGCCGGAGTTCATGCGCAGCTGCGACTTCCACGTGCCGTGCAGCGGCACCGGGTCGGCCGAGCGGTAGACGCCCGGGGCGATCTCCTCCATCTGGACGGGCTTGATGCCGCCGCCCTGCCAGGACATCGCGACGAGCCACTCCGCGTCCCTCGCCTTGGCCGACGGGATGCGCGCGGTGACGATCGCCTCGCGGCCGTCCTTGCTCGCGACGGGCGTGAGCGTGATGTCGGCCCGCAGGTCGGTCGGGTTGCTGACCCACAGCGCGTTGGCGCCCAGGACGACGAGGACCGCGGCCGAGCCCCATGCGGCGGTGCGGCGGACGCGCTTGACGGGCAGGTCCCCGCGCATCGCGGCGCCGAGCAGGGAGCCCAGCAGACCCCCGGCCAGGCCGGCGAGCAGCGCGGTCGGCAGGCCCTCGGGGATGAGCGCCGGCTGCCAGGGCAGCGGCATCGCGATCTGCGTCCAGCCGTACATGACGGCGAAGCTCGTCAGGCCGACGACCGGACCGGTGATCGCGCCGAACCGGATCGGGTCGCGCTCGAGCTTGCGGTTCCAGGCCAGGGCCTCGACCACGACGGCCTCGGCGATGAACAGCGGCATCGCCGGCGCGGTCTGGCCGAGCAGGATCACGGCGATCTCCATCGCCCCGCGCGCGACGAGGTACATCGCGACGACGCGCAGCGCCCCGCCGCGGCCGAGCCACAGCCGCCCGCAGGTGAGCGCCAGCGCGGCGGCCAGCGACATGAGCAGCGGCTGCCACACCATGCGGAACTGCGGGATGCCCCAGTCGAACTCGGTCGCCCAGAACGCGATCGCGAACAGGAGGGCACCCGGGAGCAGGGTGCGGACGATCTGCTCGCCGACCGAGCGGGCTGGGTCCGACGGCTTCTGGCCGACCGCGCGCTTGGCCTCGAGCACGAGGACGGCGAGGACCGGGACGGACAGGATCGCGCCGTTGATCATCACCAGATGGGTCGGGCCCCAGAGGGTGACGTCCTGGCCGAACATGCGGTGCCAGACGTCGTCGAGGGGGAAGCCGGTCAGCGCGAACGCGCCGCAGACGAACATGAGCAGGCCGCCGACGGGGGCGGTCATGCCGCCGGGCAGCGTCACCGCGCGCACCGACGGGTGCTTCGCGTGCTGATGCAGGCCCACCGAGAGCAGCCCGGCGGCGAACAGGGAGTAGAGCGCGTACAGGATGAAGTAGTGCGACGGGTTGGCCAGCGGGCCCTCGTCGCGGCCGACGCCAGCGTGCAGCGAGATGTCCCAGAAGACGCCGAACCCGCCCGAGATCAGGCCGATCGAGCCGACAGCGAAGGGCAGCGCCGCCCACGGCTCCATCCCCAGGAACTTCGCGCTGGCATCACCGGCGCGCTGGAGGAGGGTCGTCTTGCCCTTGATGTGCGCGAGCACGAGCGACAGGAGCAGCCCGGTGGCGACCGACGCGAAGACGGTGGCGATGGCGATCTGGGCTTCAGGGGCGCCGGCAGCGGGTGCGTTGGCGGCGGCAAGCAGGGTGGACATCCGGCTCGGACTCCTCCGGGAGGCTGGACAGTGATGTACAGGACTGTATGTACAACAGTGTATGTACATTGTCGTACGTCGCCCGTCAAGCCCAACGATCGTCCGCCTCTGCGAAGCTCTCGCCCGTGCCTGCGCCCCGAATGAACGCCGATGAGCGGCGAAATCAGCTCCTCGACATCCTGTGCGACGTCGTCCTCAGCGAGGGCTTCGCGGCGGTCTCGATCGACCGGATCGCCCGCGACGCGAACATCGCCCGCACGGTCATCTACTCGCACTTCGGCAACCTCGACGGCATGCTCGAGGCGCTCATCGACCGGACGACCGACCGCGCGATGTCGCAGGTGCGCAGCGTCGTGCCGGACTTCCCGCTCAGCGCGGAACCTGCAGAGGTGCTGGCCGACGCGATCGGGACGTTCACCACCATGGTCCGGACCGACCCGGTGACCTGGCGCATCGTGCTGCTGCCCGCTGACGGCGCTCCTGCGCAGCTCCGCGAGCGCATGGTCTCCGCCCGCGACGCGATCCAGACCCTCCTTGCGCCGCTGGTGGAGTGGGGGATCGGCGCGATGGGCGTCGTGGACCTGAACCTCGACGTCGAGCTGCTTGCCCACTCGATCGTGCTGCTCGGGGAGGACGGCGCGCGGCTGACGCTCACCGACCCCGAGCGCTATCCGCCGGAACGCCTGCAGGCGTTCGCCGGCTCGCTCGTGGCCGCCGTGACCCGCAGCTAGGCCGCGAAGCCGACCAGCACGCCGCGCTGGACGACCTTCTCGGCCTCCTCGGCGGAGAAGTCGCCCTGGGTGAAGCCCCGGATCGCGGAGAGCATCAGGCCCTCGAGCGCGAAGCCGATGGCGAGCGCCGAGACGTCGTCGGTCAACTCGCCGGACTCCTGGGCCTCGCGGATCATCGGGAGGACCATCGCCTCGAATGCCTCTCGTGCCCCGTCGTGGTGGCGCGGGTCCTGCTCGACGATGAGCCGGTATGGATCGGCGAGGGCGAAGAGATCGGAGATCAGCCGGCGCAGGCGTGCCACCGGCGTGTCCTGCTCATCGAGCAGCGGCGAGCCGTCGGCGATGATGTGCTGGGCACGGCTGAACGCGCGCTCGCGCAGCGCATCGACGACCTCCTCGCGGGAGGCGAAGTGCCGGTACAACGTTGCGCGCCCGACACCCGCAGCCTCTGCGATCTGGACCATGCTTGCGTCCGGGTCCTCCGCGATGAGCGCGGCGGCCTGATCGAGGATGCGGACTCGGTTGCGCTCCGCGTCCGCGCGTGGGGTGCGAGATCCGTTCGACGCCACGTCCACATCGTAAACGACGCCGTTCATCTTTTGTGGCGCGCCTCCGCTATTCGCCATGCAACGTGACCGTGAGCCGGCGGGGGCCGCCGGCGTCGCGGTGCTCGCACAGATAGACGCCCTGCCACGTCCCGAGGTCGAATCCGCCGTCGGCGATCGGCAGCGTGAGCGACGGTCCGAGCAGCGACGCCTTGATGTGGGCGGGCATGTCGTCGGGGCCTTCGAAGGTGTGCGTCCAGCCTCCGAACGTCTCGGGGACGGCCGCGTTGAACCACGTCTCGAAGTCGCGACGGACGTCGGGGCTCGCGTTCTCGTTCAGCGTCAGCGATGCCGAGGTGTGGCGGATGAACAGATGCGCGAGCCCGACCTGCAGGCCCCGCAGCTCCGGCATCGCCTCGACGATCTCGGCCGTGACGAGATGGAACCCGCGCGGCCGCGGGCGCAGCGTGATCTCGCGGCGGAACCAGCTCACTCGCTCAAATCTACGGGCATCCGGGCCACGGCCATGTCGACCTTCGTGCCGCGGAAGGGCACGCCCTCGTCGTCCAGCAGCGCGCGCTGGCGGTCGCCCTGGGTCAGGGAGCCGTCGGCGCGGACGACCCGCCACCACGGAATCGTCGGGTCGTCGGCGTATCGCAGCACCGTCCCGGCGAACCTCGGTGCGCCTGGCGACACGTCGCCGTAGCTGCGCACGAAGCCCTCCGGGATCGCCCGGATACGCCGGACGACCGCACCGCTCAGCGAACGTCTAGCATCTCCGGGCTCATGACCGAGCTCCTCGACCTCCGCCGCCCCCGGGACCTCTCCGCTCTCGTCGGCGAAACCTTCCGCGTCTGGGCCGGTCACGCGCCGGTCTTCCTCGCGCTGGCGTTCGTGTTCGTCGCGCCGGCGGTCATCCTCGTGGACGGCATCTGGGTCGGTGCCTGGCGCGACCCGGAGGCCACGAACGCGACCGCCGACGCGGTCAGCCAGGTCCTGTTCACACTCGTGATTCCGCCGCTGATCACCGCGGTGCACGTCGTGGCCGTCGTGGACCTGTCCGAGGGAAGGGCGCCGGCGGTCGGCCGTTCGCTGCGCGCCGCACTGGCGCTCGCGCTGCCGCTTGTCGCGGCGACCTGCCTGTACACGCTGCTGGTCGGCATCGGCCTCATCGCCCTCATCATCCCGGGGATCTGGCTCGGTGTCGCGTGCTACTTCACCGCGCAACACGTCGCCTACGAGCGGACGAGTGCGGTCACGGCGGTCCGGGAGAGCATGGCGCTCGTCACCGGCCACTGGTGGTGGACCTTCGGCGTGCTGCTGGTGGTCGGCCTGCTGCTTGCCCTCTCCGGCGGCATGGTCGGGCTCGTCGGCGTCGTCGCCGGCGTGATCATCGGTGGCGTCGCCGGAGGGGTCATCCTCATCGTGACGATGACCATCGTGCAGACGGCGCTCTACTCGCTTGGCGCGCTCGCCGGCACACTCCTCTACTTCTCGCTGCGGGCACAGGGCGACCGCGACGTCCCGGTGCCCGCGCCGGGGCCGTTCGGCCCCGTGCCCGAGCGTCCGTGAGCTTCGCGGCTAGCGCTCGCCCGGCGTCTTCGCCGGGTACAGCGAGACGGGCACCGACAGGTCGAGCGCGGTGCGGATGATCCGCGACTGCTCGCTCGCGTGGGCGACCGGGTAGCCCTCGCCCGGTGAGGCGCGCTCGGGCCGGCCGATGTAGCCGAACCGCAGCCGCTCGGGGAGGACCTGCATGAGGCGCGGGAACATGTGCGCGCGAGCGCCCATGTTGCGCGGCTCCTCCTGGACCCACACGACCTCTTCGAGGTTCGGGTAGCTCTCGATGAGCTCCAGGATCTGGCCCTCGGGGAACGGATAGAGCAGCTCGACGCGGCCGACGGCCAGGCCTTCCTGGTCCTGCCGGTCGGCGTGCCCGACGAGGTCGTAGTAGATCTTGCCGGTGCAGAGGACCAGGCGCTTGACCTTGTCGTGCTCCACGCGCGGCTCGCCGAGGACCGGGAAGAACTTCGTCTCCGAGAGGTGCTGGATCCGGTTGGTCGCCTGCGGCAGGCGCAGGAGCGACTTCGGGGTCATGATGACCAGCGGGCGCTGCTTGGCGATGCGCGCCTGACGGCGGATCAGGTGGAAGTACTGCGCGGGCGTCGTGAGGTTCGCGACGCGGATGTTGCCCTCCGCGGCGAGCTGCAGGAAGCGCTCCATGCGGCCGGAGGAGTGTTCCGGACCCGAGCCCTCGTAGCCGTGCGGGAGCAGCAGCGTCAGGCGCGTGGTCTGGCCCCACTTGGCCAGGCCGCTGATGATGAACTGGTCGATGATGACCTGGGCGCCGTTGACGAAGTCGCCGAACTGGGCCTCCCAGAGGACCAGGGTCTCGGGCGCTTCCGCGGAGTAGCCGTATTCGAAGCCCAGGCACGCCTGCTCGGAGAGCGGCGAGTTGTGCATCTCGAACGGGGCGAGCGCGCCCGGCAGCGACTGCACCGGCGAGATCGTGCGTCCGGTCTTGTGGTCGTGCAGGACGAGGTGGCGCTGGCTGAACGTGCCGCGCTCGACGTCCTGGCCGGTCAGGCGGATCGGCGTTCCCTCGGTGAGCAGCGACGCGAACGCGAGCGCCTCGGCGTGCGCCCAGTCGATGCCGCCTTCGTCACCCAGCGCCTCGCGCTTCTTCTCGAGCTGCTTGATGAGCTTCGGGTGGACGTTGAAGTCGTCCGGCACCGCCAGCATTTCCTGGTTCAGCGAGCGCAGGCGATCGGCGTCGACCGCCGTCGGGACGTCCGGGCTCGGCGAGCGGTCGAGCTGGTACTCGCCCGTCTGCTGGCTCGGCTCGCCGGCTTCGGCGGCCGCCTTGATCTTCGCCTTCAGGGCCTGGTGGAGCTCGGTGAGGTGGTCCCAGATCTCGGCGGTCCGGGCCTCGACCTCCTGCTTGGTCACCACGCCGTCGACGATGAGCTTGTCGGCCCACAGCTGCGAGACGCGCTTGTGCTGCTTGATCAGCGCGACCATCTCGGGCTGCGTGTAGGCGGGCTCGTCGGCCTCGTTGTGCCCGAAGCGGCGATAGCCGATGAGGTCGATGACGACGTCGTGGCCGAACTCCTTGCGGAACGCCAGCGCGAGCCGGACGGCGCTGATACACGCCTCCGGATCGTCGGAGTTCACGTGGAGGATCGGGATGTCGAAGCCCTTCGCCAGATCGGACGCCCAGTGGGTGGAGCGGGAGTCCTCCGGGTCGGTGGTGAAGCCGACCTGGTTGTTCTGGATCAGGTGGATCGTGCCGCCGACGTTGTAGCCGTCGAGCGCCTGGAGGTTCAGCGCCTCCGCGACGACGCCCTGGCCCGGGAAGGCCGCGTCGCCGTGCAGGACGACCGCGACGGCCGCGGCGTTGTCGCGCGTGGCGTGCGGGCCACGGCGGTTCGTCTGGGCCGCGCGGGTGGCGCCCTCGACGACCGGGTGGACGAACTCGAGGTGCGACGGGTTGCTCTCGAGGTTGACGAGGATCGACTCGTCGTTGGCGAGCTGGTAGCTGCCTTGGGCGCCGTGGTGATACTTGACGTCGCCGGTGCCGCCCTGCGGGATCGTCGTGATCGCCTCGAGCGTGGAGGCGCCCTCGAACTCCGCGAAGATGTTGTCGTACGGACGGCCGAGGTTGTGCGCGAGCACGTTGAGGCGGCCGCGGTGCGCCATGCCCACGACGACCTCGTGCGCGCCGTTGCCGGCCGAGAGCTGGATGAGCTCGTCGAGCATCGGCACGGTCATGTCGAGGCCCTCGATCGAGAACTGCTTCTGGCCGAGGTAGGCCTTGTGCATGAAGCGCTCGAACGCGTCGACCTTGATGAGGCGGCCGAGCAGCCACGTCTTCTCTTCGCTGGTCAGCGGCGTGCGGAACGCGCCGGTCTCGATCTTCTCGCGCAGCCAGGTCCGCTGACGGTGGCTGGCGATGTGCTCGATCTCGTAGGCGATCGTGCCGCAGTAGACGTTGCGCAGGTGCGGCAGCGCGTCGGCGACCGTATCGCCGGGCACGCCGACGCGGACGATCTTCGCCGGGATCTGGCGCATGAGCTGCGGGGTGAGGCCGAGCGGCTCGGGATCGAGTGACGGGTCGCCCTCGGGCTCGGTGCCCAGCGGGTCCAGGCGCGCGGCCAGGTGGCCGAAGGTCCGGTACGCCTTGACGATCGCCGTCGCGGCCTGCACGGCCTGGAGCAGCTCCTCGTCGGGCGCGATGCCGGCCGACGGCGCGGGCGCGGCAACGGCGGCGCCGGTCTGGATCTGCGGGGTGGGCGCCTCGGGCTTCGGGCCGATGGCCGCGCCGATGTCGGAGAACAGGCTCTCGTAGAACTCGTGCTCGCCCTGCAGGTACTCCTCGACGAGCTTCAGGAACCGGCCGGATTCCGCGCCCTGGATCACCCGGTGGTCGTACGTCGAGGTCATCGACATGACCTTCTCGGCGCCGATGGCCTCGCCGATCCCGCCGAGGCCGACGGGGTAGGCGATCGAGCCCGTCGCGACGATGGTGCCGTTGCCGGTCATCAGGCGCGGGACCGACGCGACGGTGCCGATGCCGCCCGGGTTCGTCAGCTGGATGTTCGCGCCCGTGAGGTCGTCGGCGGTCAGCTTGTTCTCACGCGCGCGGGCGATGAGGTCGTTGAACGCGTCGAGGAAGCCCTGGAACGGGAGGCGGCCGGCGTCCCGGATGACCGGCACCATGAGGGTGCGCGAGCCGTCCTTCTTCTCGACGTCGACGGCGATGCCGAGGTTGACCGCGCCGTCGTCGATGCGGAACGGCTTGCCGTCGCGCTCCTCGAAGTGGTGGGCCATGACCGGCATCTGCTCGGTCGCGGCACGGGCGATCGCGTAGGCGATCAGGTGCGTGAAGGAGACCTTCTGGCCGGCGGCCTTCAGCTGCTTGCGGCGGCCGTCCATCTGGGTGACGGTGAGGGTGCGGAAGGAGGTCGCCGTCGGGATCTGGCGGCTCTCGTCCATGTAGCGCGCGAGCATCGCCGCGCCGCCCTTGAGCTGGGTGGCCTTGGCGCCCGAGGCGGCAGCGGCTCCGCCGCCATCCTTCGCGGCGAGGACGTCGTCCTTGACGATGCGCCCGCCGGGGCCGGTGCCCGCGATGCCGGCGACGTCAACGCCCTCGACGGCGGCGACGCGCGCGGCGACGGGGGTGATCGCAGCGTCGCCTGCGACGGCGGGCGTCGTGGGCGCCGAGGTCGGGGCCTCAGGCGCGGCGGCGGGGGCCGAAGCGGATGCAGACCCGCCCGCCCCGACGGCCATCCGGGCGATGACCTGGCCGACCGTGACCGTGTCGCCCTCTTCGGTCAGGATCTCGGTGATCGTGCCCGCGCCGGGGGCGGGAAGCTCCATGTCGACCTTGTCGGTCGACAGCTCGACGATCGTGTCGCCGTCGGCGACGGTGTCGCCGACCTTGACGGCCCACTCGAGGATGGTGCCCTCGGTGACCGACTCGCCGCCCGCGGGGGTGACGATGTCGACGATTTCGGCGGGGGCGTCCGACGGGGCCTCCGGCGCGGCGATCGCGCCGTTGCCATGCCCGTTGCCGGAGCCGTTCGCGGCGGCTGCGGGGGCGCCGCCGTTCGTGGAGATCTCGGCGAGCAGCTGTCCGACGGTCACGGTGTCGCCCTCGGCGACGTGCACCTTCACGAGGGTGCCGGACTCGGGTGCGGGTACCTCAGCGTCCACCTTGTCGGTGGAGATCTCGACGAGCGTCTCGTCGGCGGCGACCGTGTCGCCTTCGCCCTTGTGCCATTCGAGCACGGTGCCTTCCGACACCGACTCCCCCATCTGGGGCATGACGACCTGGATCGTCGTATTGACAGCTGCCATTGCTCTAAGAAGCCACTCTAGCGCTCGATTGTTTCGGACGCGTGCCCTGTCCAGACCCAGCATCCCGACTTCTCCGGGCGAACTCCCAGCTGCCGATGAACGGCCCGATTCCGCCCAGCACCGCGACCGCCGTGGCGAGCCGCAGGTCGATGACCCTCAGGGCGAGCGCGATGATGCACGCGATCGACATGAGGATCCAGCCGACGCCGTGCGTCAGCCCAAAGATGAACTCGGCGCCGGACAGGCCCGGCACGAGCCAGACGACCAGCAGCGCGATGTACACGGCGGAGTGGGTGAAGGAGGCCCACTTCAGCCGCTCGAAGGTGAGGATGCGCGTCACGCGAGCATCACGGCCATGCGGCGCAGCGGTTCGTCGGCCTCCGGCGGCCACTCCGCCGGGTCGGCCGGCCACCACGCGTGCGCGTCGTGCTCGTGGTCCATCGTGACCTCCGCCCCCTCGGGCAGCCACGCCTGGCCGAGGTACATGACCATCCCCTGCGGGAGGCGCAGGAGCGCTTCGCCCCACACGCGCTCGGGGGTCACGCTCCACTCCTCGTGCAGCTCACGCGCGAGCGTGTCGGCAGGACTCTCGCCCGCGTCCACCGCGCCGCCGGCGCCGAGCGCCCAGCGGCCGGCCCACGACGACACCCACGGTGCGCGCCGGCCCGCCAGCCAGCGCCCGTCGTACGCGCGCGTGACACAGAGGGCGGAGAGCGATGCGTGCTGATCGCCGTCGACCAGGCGGAGCGCCCAGCGGATCGGCTGCAGCTCGACGTGCAGCTCGTCGCCGCGCGCGCTGTAGTCCACGAGGCGGGCGGCGACGCCGTCGTGCGAGGGTGAACCGCGGTCGCGCAGCTCGGCGATCTTGCGGTCCGCGGCGGCGGTGGCCTCGGCTCCGGGTTCGAACGGATCCTCGCGCCATTCGGCAACGACGCGATCCGCTGGCCAAGGGCCGCGCGCGAGGATGTCGATGCCCGGGGCGGAGGTGCTCATCGCAAACGTCGTTCTCACACTAGATGATTGATTCGCCATCCAGCCGTCGGCCGTTTCGATGCGGTCTTGAGTGGACACGTCACACAGGATTTCTCGCGTGCGTAGGATCGCGCGAGATCGGGAAGGACCTTTTCGGTCGTCCTCCGGAGAGGCAAGGAAACCGTGGCGTTGCTGCAGCTGGTGTTCGTCGTCGTCGCACTGTGGGCCGTTGTCATGACGGTCGCGCTCGCGCTCGTGAGCGGGATCGGCGCTGCCGCCGCGTCGGCGGACCGCAACGCCCGCCGCCTCGTCCGCATCCAGCACGCGGCGGCGACCCCGAGGCCGCTCGGTCGCGTGAGCGCCGTCCAGCGCTCGCGGTAGCGCCCGTCAGTCCGTCGGGGCGGCCAGCGTGATCTGGTCACCACCCGCGGTCTTCGCGCGGTACAGCGCCGCGTCCGCCGCACCCATCCACGCGTCGACGTCGAGTTCGCGAGCCAGGATCGCCACGCCCGCGCTCGCCGTCGAGCGACCCGCGTTCGGCCCGTCGCCGACGTGCAGACCACGGATCGCCTCGACGATCCGCTCGGCCGCCTGGCGTGCGCGGTCCTGATCTGCGTGCGGGAGCAGGACGGCGAACTCGTCGCCGCCCAGCCGTGCGCAGTGGTCGGACTCGCGCAGCACGGCGGACAGCGTCTGCGCCACCCGGCGCAGGAACGCGTCGCCGGCCGCGTGGCCGAGGTGGTCGTTGATCGACTTGAAGCGGTCGAGGTCGATGAGCAGCAGCGCCGCGTCGCTCTTGTACCGGCGCGCGTGCGCGACGACGCGGTCGAGCTCCTCCTCCATCCGGCGGCGGTTCCACAGCTCGGTGAGGTCGTCGTGGGTCGCGAGGTGCGCGAGCGCCGCCTCGGCCCGCTTGCGCTCGGTGATGTCCTGCAGGTGCGAGACGAAGTGCCGCGGTGCACCATCGGGGCCGCGGATCAACGACACGCTGAGCAGCACCCAGACGACGCCTCGGTCCTTGCGCAGGAAGCGCTTCTCCATCTGGTACTCGGTGCGCGTCCCGTCGAGGACCTCGCGCACGAGGTCGAGGTCGGCCTCGAGGTCGTCGGGGTGGGTGATGTCCTGGAACGAGCTGGAGAGCAGCTCCGCGGCCGAGAACCCGAGGAGCTCGCAGACCGCGTGGTTCACGCGGAGCCACGACCCATCGGGGGACACGAGCGCCATGCCGATCGGCGCGCCCTCGAAGGTGCGGCGAAACAGCTCTTCGGTCTCGCGCAGCGCCGCGTCCGCGCGCTTGCTCTCGGTGATGTCGCGCGCGACGCCGACGTAGCCGATCGCCCCGCCCTCGGCGTCGAGGATCGGTGTGACGATGAGGCTCACGGGGAAGCGGGCGCCGTCCTTCGCGACGTAGGTCCACTCGCGCTGCTCGGCCCAGTGGCCCTCGGCTTCGGCGAGGAAGACGCCGAAGCCCGGCTCGACGCCGAGCTCGGCGGCGCGGGCCGCCACCTCTTCCGGCGCGTGGATCGTCACGGGCGTGTGGCGGCCGATCATCTCGGCGGCGGCATAGCCGAGCATGCGTTCCGCCCCCTCGCTGAACACCGTGATGGTCCCGTCGGGAGTGGCCGCGATGATCGCGACCTCGGTGAGTGCGTGCAGCACGCTGCTCAGCAGGTCGGCTTCGCGCAGGGCGGCGGCGATGGCGGCGGCGGGCGGTGATCCGCCGGGAGCTGCCTCGTTGCCGTTCAGTTCGTCCATCGCCCAGCTGCGCGAACTGTAGACCCCGCCGCAGCGGGGCGCCGCCGGTCAGCCCGAGCCGTTCGCGGCCGGCCGGTACGTGCCGAAGCTCCAGACGTGGCCTTCGGGGTCGCGCACGCTGAACTCGCGGGAGCCGTACGGGGTGTCACGGAGCGCCATGGCGAGGTCCGCGCCGGCGGCGACGGCGCGCGCGTGGAGCGCGTCGGGGTCGGCGACGTAGGCGTACGTGGACGTGATCCCCTGGTCGTACTCGAGGTGCTCGGCGCTCGGTTCCGGGAACCCGCCGAGCATGATCATCCCGTCGCCGAACACGAGCTCGGCGTGGGCGACGGTGCCGCTGGCGTCGTCGCGGAAGACGTCCTGTGGCGTGAAGCCGAGCGCCTCTTCGAGCCAGGCGATCGCGGCGTCGGGATCGCGGTAGCGCAGGGCCGGATAGAAGGTGGGTGCGGTCATGCCGCAGGTTCTACGCCGCGCGGGCCGTGCCGTCTTGGACGGAAGTGACCTCCTGCTCCACGGCGCGCGCGATGCCGCCGTCGGGGGCGCGCTGGGCCAGCCACGCCCGGGGTGCCATGCCGGAGAAGTCGCGGAAGTCGCGGTTGAAGTGCGACTGGTCGTAGTAGCCGCAGTCCAGCGCGACGCGGCCGAGATCGGTGTCGCCGGCGCCGGCCCGCCCGAGGATCTCGATCGCGTGCTCGAAGCGCAGGACCCGGCCGAGGGCCTTCGGCGGGACGCCGACCTGCTCGCGGAACCGCTCGGCGAGGTGGCGCCGGCTCCAGCCCAGCTCCTCGGTCAGCGCGCGGACCGGGACGGCGCCGCGGGTGGCGCGCAGCCGGCCGACCGCCCACTCCACGCCCGGTGCGGGCTCCGGGCCCGCGGCGATCCGGCCGATGAGCCACGCGTCGGCGAGATCGAGCCGCGCCCGCCAGTCCTTCGCGCCGGCGAGCTGCTCGGGGAGGCTGCGGGCGCCGGCGTCGCGCTCGAGGAGGTCGTCGAACGCGACGACCTCGCCGGCGAGGTCGCGCATCGACATCGCCAGCAGCCGGTGGGCGCCGAGCGGGGTGAGGTCGGCCTGGATCCCGGTCACCGTCCCGGTCTGCTCGGTGTAGGCGGCCGTGCCGTGGACTCCGGCGACGAACGCGTGGTGCGCGGACGTGCTCCCGTTGTGCTCGAGGGTCCAGCCGTCGCCGCCGAACCCGACGATCAGGGCGACCTTGCCCGACGGCAGCTCGAGCCGCCGCAGCGGACCGCCGCTCGTCTCGGTGAAGCCGATGAGCCGGTGCACATGGGCGCGGAGCAGCGGGTGTGCCGGCCGCCAGGCGACCTCCCACGACGAACCCTCCGATCGCCCGCGCACAACGTGCATCGCTACACCTCGATCTTCAGCTTCCGCTCGAACGCCCGGCCGAACAGCTCCACCTCGCGCTCGGCCGCCCAGCGCGCGACATCGATGCCCTCGTCGGCCTCGAGGGTCAGGCGGACCGTCTCGTCGTCCGCCGACACCCGGGCCGCGGTGACGCTCTGATCGCGGCTGCGCTCCAGATCCTCCCCGAGCCGCAGCAGGACGGCAAGGCGGTCCAGGCGCCGGTCATCGCCCGGGCCGGAGAGCTTCCGGAACGTGTCGAGGTCGGGCATGCCCTTGCGGTGGTAGCGCGCGGCCTGCGCGATCATCGCGACCTCGATCGGCGAGTAGCCGGGCAGGCCCGCGTTGAGGATGAGGTAGCGCGAGTGCTTGTGGTGATCGTCGTAGTCGACGCGCATCCCGATGTCGTGGAGCATGCACGCGGCCCAGAGCAGCTGGCGTTCGACGGGGTCGCCGGGGAAGACGCCGGAGTCGGCGAGCGCGTCGAAGATCCCGAGCGCGAGGGCCCCGACGTGGGCGGTGTGGGCGGGATCGACCTGGTACTGCGCGGCGAGGTTCAGGACGCTCTCGCGGCGGATGTCGGGGAAGAGGGGCGGGTCGTGCTCGGCGTTGTGCTCGGAGAAGAACACGCCCTCGCGCAGGCCCGCCTCCGTCACCTCGAGCGCGTCGAACCCGCCCTCACGCAGGACCGTCTGCACGACGACCGCGCCGGCGAGGATGACGTCGGCGCGCGCCGGCTTGATCCCACGGACCTTGCGTCGCTCGGCGGGCGGGAGCGCGGCCAGCCGCTCGACGAGCGCGTCGAGGGCGTCGGCCTGGATTGCGAACCCCTGCACGCCCATCGACGGGAGCTCCGCGGCCGCCTGCGTCGCGGCGCCGAGGTTGCGGACCGTGCCGCCGATGCCGACGATCCGATCGCCGGCCTTGGGGAGCCACGACGCACCGTCGCGCAACTCGGTGCGGACGTGCTCGCGCAGCGCCTCCAGGGCTTCGGGTTGGGCGGGCGCGTCGCCCTCGAGGAACCGCTCGGTCATCCGGACCGCGCCGAGCGGCCAGGAGGCGAGCTTGTCGGCCGTGCGGTCGCGCGTGCGCACGAGCTGCATCGAGCCGCCGCCGAGATCGAGGACCACGCCGTCGCGAAGCGTCGTCGAGTTCACCGCGGCGAGGTACCCGTAGCGCGCCTCCTCCTCGCGGGACAGCACCTCGATCCGCAGCCCCGACCGCTCCTCGGCCGCCTCGACGAACTTGTCGCGGTTGGTCGCGTCGCGGATCGCGCTCGTCGCGACCGCGCGGATTCGCTCGGGCGCGATCTTCGTCGCCCGGCAGAAGTGCGCGAACACGTCGATGGTGTCCAGCGCGCGATCCATCTGTTTGCGCCCGAGCCTGCCGTCCTTGCCGACGTGCTCGCCGATCCTCACCTGCTCGAAGATCTCGTCGCTGCGCCGCCAGAACGCCGGGCCGGCGGAGAAGACGACGAGGCGGAACGAGTTGGAGCCGAGGTCGATGACCGCGGTTCGCTGCGGGTCGGGCATGCGGGCCGGAGGCTACGGCCTGCGGCGGATCAGCCCGGGTTCTTCTCGATCAGCTCGATGCGGTAGTCGTCGGGGTCGCGCACGAAGCACAGCAGCGAGCCGCCCTCGCGCACCGAGTACGGCGGCTTCTCGGGCTGGATGCCGAGTGTCGCGAGCCGCTCGAGCGTCCCCGTCATGTCCTCGACCGTGATCGCGATGTGGTTGTAGCCGGTGCCGTGCGTGTAGCTGTCGACGCCGAAGTTGTAGGTCAGCTCCAGGCGCGGGCCGTCGCCGGGGAGGCCCATGAAGACGTTGACTGCCTCGTCGCGGATGGGCATCCGGCTGAGCTCCTCGAAGCCCAGCTTCTCGTAGAAGGCGACGCTGCGGTCGATGTCGCCGATGCGGTAGCAGGTGTGGATGAGCTCGGGCATGCGGTCGAGGCTACCCACGCCGGGTAGCCTCCGCATCGAGTCCATGAGCAAGGACGACAAGATCCCCACCGGGCGGCTGCGCCGCTCGTCGCAGGTCGGTCGCCTCGCCGCCACGCAGGCGGCCAAGCAGGTGGGCACCCGCGCGGCCAACGTCGTCCGCAGCGACGAGGCCGGCCGCGCCGCGCTCGACCGCCGCCAGCTCGAGACCGCCGAGCAGATCGTCGCCGCGCTCGGGACGATGAAGGGCGCCGCGATGAAGCTCGGGCAGATGCTGAGCTTCATGGACGTCGGCCTCGTTCCCGAGGAGTTCCGCGAGGACTTCCAGGCCAAGCTCGCCGAGCTGCGCGACGCTGCCCCGAAGGTCTCCTTCAAGGAGATGCGCAAGGTCATCGAGGGCGAGTACGGCGAGAAGCTCGACGAGGTCTTCGAGACATTCGATCCGGTGCCGGTCGCGGCTGCCTCGATCGGACAGGTCTACAAGGCGCGCCTGCACGACGGGCGCGACGTCGCCGTGAAGGTCCAGTACCCCGGCATCGGCGCCGCGGTCCGTGCCGACATGCAGAACCTCGGGTTGATCCTGCGCCTGATGAAGGGCGTCGCGCCCGGCCTCGACCCGAAGGCCCTCGGCGAGGAGATCCGCGAGCGCATCGACGAGGAGCTCGACTACGAGCTGGAGGCGAGCAACCAGCGCACGCTCGCCCGCATCTACGACGGCCACCCGTTCATCATCGTCCCGAAGGTCATGACCGACCTCTCGCACGAGAAGGTCATCGTCAGCGAGTTCGTCTCCGGCCGCGGCTTCGAGGAGTGCAAGCAGCTCCCCGACGAAGAGCGCAACCGCATCGGCGAGATCATCTTCCGCTTCTACTTCGGCTCGATGTACCGCCACCACCAGTTCAGCGGCGATCCGCATCCGGGCAACTCGATGCTGCTCGACGACGGGCGGATGGCGTTCATCGACTTCGGGCTCTTCAAGCGGCTCCCCAAGGAGGTCGCCGACTTCGAGCTGACGACCCAGCGGCTGGGGATCGAGCGGCGCGGCGACGAGCTGATCGAGCACCTCACCGAGGGCGGTTGGATCACCGGGAGGAACGCGTACGAGCCCGAGGAGATCCTGTACCAGTTCGACGAGTTCGTCGGCTGGTACACGAAGAACGAGCCCATCGAGCTCACCCCCGAGTACGCGACTCGGGTGATGCTGGAGATGAGCGATCCGCGGTCCTCGTTCTTCGGGAAGATGCGCCACGAGACGCTGCCGCCCGACCACCTCTTCGGCCGCCGGCTGGAGACGCTCACGCTCGCCGTGCTCGGGCAGCTGCGTGCGACGGCGAACTGGGGCGCGATCGCCCGCGAGTGGATCGACGGCAGTCCGCCGGTCACCGAGCTCGGCCGCGAAGAGGCCGAGTTCTACGCCGGCGTCTCATGAGCGACCGCGCGCGCCTGCGCAGTCTCCTGCTGGTCATCGGGGTCGTGTTCACGGCGACGGCCGTGCTGGCGCTCAGCGGGCTCGCCTCGCCCGACGAGGTCGAGCAGTGGGTCGACGACCACATCCGCGATCCGGTGCGCGATCTCGGGCTGCTCGGCCCGGTCCTGTTCGTCGTGGTGGGGTCGCTGCTGACCGTGATGCTCTTCCCCGGCCCCGTCCTGTGCGCCTGCGGGGGCGTGATCTTCGGCACCGCCGTCGGCATCCCGACGGTGCTCGTCACGATCGTGACCGGGGCGGCGCTGGCGTTCTCGCTATCGCGCTGGTGGGCGCACGACTCCGTCGAGCGGATCGTGGTGGACAAGGCCCGGGTCCAGGCGCTGCGCGCGTGGATGGGGCGCCGCGGCTTCGTCGCCGTGCTGCTCGCCCGCGCTGCGCCGGGAATGCCGTACAACCTCGTCAACTACGCGTGTGGGCTGACGCCGGTCGGGCTCGGCGCGTTCGTCGCGGCCACCGCCCTCGGTGCCGCCCCGCGCACCGCGGCCTACGTGGCGCTCGGTGGATCGTTCGGCGATCTGCGCTCGCCGGGCGCGATCGCGGCGGTCGCGGTGCTCGCGATCATGGGGATCCTCGGCGCGACACTGCTCGCGCGCGATCTGCGCGCGACCGTCCGGGCTCCCGGTTGAGCTACTTCGCGCGGCCCTTGCTCTTCGCGCGCAGCTGGGCGCAGCGCGCTGTGCCCTGCTGCACCGGCGAGGACGCCTGCAGCGCGCCGCTGAGGACGTCGAACGCCGGCCGGGCGCGGCCGTCGGGGTTGATGACCCCGGTGTCGAACCGGTCCTTCGGCGCGGCCTGCCAGTTGTAGACGTAGATGCGCTTGACCCGGCATGGGTACTTCGACATGAGATCGAGCGCGAACGCAAGCGCCCGGGCGGCCCGCGCCTCGTCGTAGTTCAGGCGGGTCTCGTCGTAGGTGAGCATCTGGACGATGCCGCCGGTCTCGGTGAGCCACACGTCGGCCTTCGTCGCGCGGAGTGCCTCGCGCGTGCCCGCCGTCGAGAAGTAGTTCGCGGAGATGTAGTTGTGCAGGCCCCAGATCGAGACCTTGCGGTGGTGCTTGATGCGCAGCCGCTTCTCGTAGGACTTCATCCATCCGCCGACGCCCTGCGTGTCCAGTGGGTCGCCCGCGACGACCTTGCACTTGCGACACACCTCGAGGATCGCGTGGTGGTAGTCCGCCACGCGCGACGGGTTCTTCGCCGTCGGCTGGCCCGGGTGGTTGGACTCGTTCCACGGCGAGACGTACTTGACCCACTTGTACTTCTTGTGGAATTTCGTGAACTCGCGCTTGTACTGCTTGACCGTCGGCAGGTAGCACGGGCGCGCCGGGCAGTTGTTACCGCGGGTGCGGTCGAACGCGACGAGCGGCTGGATGCCCGCGACCTTCGCGTGGTTCAGCCAGTCGGCGACTGTCTTCGGGTCGCGGCTGATCGCGTTCCAGGGCAGGATCACGCGCGCCGTCCTGATCCCGATCTGCTTGAGACGGGGGTCGTAGAACGTGCTCGGCTTGTTGTCGCTCACGCCGACCGTATGGCTGCCGGTGACCGCCTTGGCGGGAGAGGCCGACATCGCGAGCAGGAGCAGGAGCGCTCCAACAGCGATCGCCCCTGCCAGAAGACGAGCAGCAGTTTTCCGGTCGGCTTCCATGCCTCGGGTCACGTTCTCGATTATCGGCAAGTCGATGCGCATCTCAAACCCGAACACACGGTTGCAGGCGTGAATGCGGTTCGCGCGCCGGATTTTCGAGTGTTTCGCGTTATCGGGCGGACGGGAGGGTCTGGATCTGGAGCAACGAAGTCGTCCCGGGCCGGCCGCTCGGCAGTCCGGCGGTGACGCCGACGCGCTGGCCCGGCTGGCACCAGCCGAGTTCGACGACACGGCGACAGGCGTCCTCGATCAGCTCTTCGGTCGTCTCCATGCGCGGCATCGAGGAGGCCTGGACGCCCCACATGAGGCCGCAGCGGCGCACGGTCTCCTGGCCGGGGGAGAGCGCGTAGATCGGCACGGAGGGCCGGTGGGCGCTCACGAGCCGCGCCGAGCGGCCCGACAGCGTCGGGATGACGAGCGCGTCGAGGCCCAGCTCGCGCGCGGCGACACAGGCGGAGTGGGCAAGCGTGTAGGCCGGGTCGCGCTCGTCGCGATGCACCCGCGACTCGTTCCACAGCTGGTACGGGATCGCGCGCTCGGTCGTGGTCGCGATGGCGGCCATCATCTCGATGGCGCCGACCGGGTGCTCGCCGATGGCGGTCTCCTGGCTGAGCATCACGGCGTCGGTCCCGTCGAGGATCGCGTTCGCGACGTCGGTCGCCTCGGCGCGGGTCGGGCGCGAGGACGTCACCATCGAGTCGAGCATCTGCGTCGCGGTGATGACGGGGCGCGCCAGGCGCCCGGCGAGGCTGATGAGGTGCTTCTGCGCGAGCGGGACCTCTTCGATCGGCAGCTCGATGCCGAGATCGCCACGGGCGACCATGAGGCAGTCCGCGGCGCGGGCGATCGACTCGGCGCGCTCGACGGCCTGCGGCTTCTCGATCTTCGCGATCAGGGGAAGGCGCGTGTAGCGGCGCACCACCTCGACGTCCTCGGCGCGGCGGACGAAGGACAGCGCGACGAGGTCGACGCCGATCTCCTCGCCGATCCCCAGGAGGCGCAGGTCCTCGTCGGGGACGGACGGAAGGGCGTTGGCCTCGCCCGGGACGTTGAGCCCCGCGCGGCTCCCGACGCGGCCGCCGAACTCGACGACGGCGTCGAAGCTGCGCTTCTCGCGGTCGACCTCGCCGGCGCGCAGGCGGATGCGCCCGTCGGACAGGTAGAAGACCTCGCCGGGCTGGATGGCTTCGGCCAGGCTCGGGTGCCCGACCGAGAGGTGCGTCGCGTTGCCGGGGATCTCCTCACCGCAGGTGAAGTGGATCGTGCTGTCGGACTGCAGCATCACGGTCTCGCCCTCGACGGGGCCGATGCGGAGCTTCGGTCCGGGGAGGTCCTGCAGGACGGCGACGGGGCGCCCGGCCGCGTCGGCAGCGGCCCGCAGGCGCTCGACGTTCTCGGCGTGCAGCTCGGGCGTGCCGTGAGAGAAGTTCAGCCGAGCCACGTCCATCCCCGCGTCGACCATCCGCTTCATGGTCTCGGGATCGCGTGAGGCAGGTCCGATGGTCGCAACGATCTTGGTCCGCCTGGTCACCCCATGGAAAGTACTCGGCCTTGGGGCGGCTCCCCACCGCTTCGGTGGGGAGCCGCCGCCGGGACGTCAGCGCACGCTCGGCCGCGGCCGCGGGCGTGGAGGACGCAGAGGCGGGTGGAGCAGCGTCGATGCGTGCATCACGCGGCCTTCCGCGCGACGATGACGAGGTACTCGCTCTCGACGGCCCAGGTGCCATCGGTGGCGACGTTCAGTTCCTCGCACATGGCGAGCAGCGCGTCGCGCAGCTCGGTCCACCGGCCGCTCTCGCTGAGCTTGTTCCGGGCCTGCAGGACCGGGCCGTAGCGATCGACGAACGTGTCGAGCCACGCCTCGGCCGACGTGTCCGCGAACCGGACGGAGCCGCGCTCGAACGCCAGCTCGACCGGATGCTCGGCGAACAGCTCCTCGACGTGGTCGATCCGGCCCCAGCCCGGAGGGGGCGAGGCGAACGCGGGCGGCGTAGGAAGAAACGGGCCCATGATCGACCAGAAGCGGCCGATGAACCCGTCCGCTGCCCAGTTCCCCAGCGCGATCGTTCCGCCGGGACGACACACGCGGACGAGCTCCGCCGCGACGACCTCGTGGCGGGGGGCGAACTGCACCCCGATGGCCGACAGGACGACGTCGAAGCGCTCGTCCTCGAACGGGAGATCCTCCGCGTCGGCGGCGATCCACTCGAGGTCGACGCCCGCCTGCTCCGCGCGGCGCCGACCGGCGACGAACAGCTCGGGCGTGAGGTCGGTGGCGATCACGCGCCCGCCCGCACGAGCGGCGGGGATAGCGGCGTTCCCCGTCCCGGCCGCGACGTCGAGGACTTCGTTGCCCGGCCGGACGCCCGCGCGGGTCGCGGTGTGCTCGCCGACGGCGCTGACGAGTTCCGCGACGGCGGGGTAGTCCCCGGAGGCCCAGGTCTTGCGATGGGTGTCCTTCATGGCCTCAAGGGCCGGGATGGTGGCGCTCACGAGCGCCTCCTTTCGATCGGTTGTGTGCCGATCGTGCGGGCTGGCCGTGTGAGCGACCGTGTGAGCGTCAGCTGATGGCCGCCGCGAGGGCCGGGTTCTCGATGTCGGCCGCCAGGATCCGGGCGGATTCGAGTGCGCCCGCGTCGCCCAGGCGCGCGGCATGGACGAGGTTGCGCACGGTGAGCTCGCGCATCTCCGTGCGCGCGGCGAGCGCACCCAGCGCCCGGACCATCCGGCCGGCGCGTTCCTCGTCGCCCTCCCCGAGCGCGGCGACCGTCCCCGCGTCGAGGACGTGGCCCTGCACCCAGACGTAGCGGTCCGAGGCGCGGGTACAGCGCGTGCGCGCCTCGTCGATCCAGCTGCGGCCCGCTTCGCTGCGGCCCTGCGCGTGCTCGAGCAGGGACAGGCCGCGCGCGGCCATGCCCTCCCAGCAGGGGTCCTGCAGGTCGCAGGCCATCGCGAATGCGCGCTGCAGCCGGTCGGCCGCCCGGTCGGTCTCCCCGACCCGGAGGTCGAGCTCTCCGCGCATGGCCTCCGGCCAGGGCAGGAACGCGAGCCAGCGCTCGGACTCGACGATCTCCATCGAACGGTCCAGCGCCTCCGCCGCCGCCGCGTGGTCTCCCCGCAGGAGGTGGATGCGCCCGATGAGCGACTCGGAGAACGCGACGCGACGCCACTCTCCGGCGCGCTCGCCGTGCTCGACGGACTGCGTCAGGGACGTCAGAGCGCCCGGGTAGTCGCCCATGTCGGAGCGGTTCTGACCCTGAACGGCGAGGATCGCCGCGTGCTCGCTTGCGCTGGCCGCCAGCCGGTCGGCGCGCGCGAGGCGCTCCTCAACCGATCCGCGGCGGCCCGCGAGGGTGTCCGTGTACGCGAGCTCACGCAGTGCGCCGACGAGCGTCTCACGGTCCCCGATGCGCTCGGCGATCGCCATCGCCTGATGCAGGGACAGCGCACCCTCCTCGTCGCGCCCGCGAACCGCGTGGACCAGGGCGGAGCCGAGGGCGAGCAGGGCACGGGCCTGGACGACGTCGTCGCCGCACGCCTCCGCCTCGCCGCAGGCCTGGCGCAGGAGCCCGACCCCGTGCTCGGCCGCGCCCGCGCCGAGCGCCGCCTCACCGGCCTCGAGGTGCGCCTGCGCGGCCGCTCGGCCGCCGGTCGCGCGCGCGCCGCTGTCGGCCACCGGCCCCGCGGCGTGCCGCAGTGCCGGCGAGGGCTCGCTGCCCAGCTCGCGGCGGAACAGGCGGCGGCACGCCTCGACTTGCTCGAGCGCACCGGCACGATCGCCGCGCGCGACGAGGGCGCGGACCAGGAGCTCGTGATGCTGCTCGTCGAACGGGTCGACGGCGACGAGCTGTGCGGCGAGCTCGGCCGCGCGCGCGGGATCGCGAGCGGCGAGGGCCTCGAGCGCGCCGTCGTGGAGCACGGCCGCCGCCTGCCCCGCGTAGCGCCCGCGCGTGACCACGAGCCAGGACTCGAACGCCGGGCTCGTCGCAAGCTCCATCCCCGCCAGCAGCTCACCGCCGGCGGAGGGCGCATGCACGTCGACCTCCACGCCCGGCGCGAGCGTCACCGTCACCGGATCGCCCTCGATGGTCGCGATCCCGTCGAGCGCCCGGCGCAGCTGGGCGAGGTTCCACCGCAGCGCGCCGAGCGGGTCGTCGGCGTCGGCGAACAGCAGCTCGGCGAGCTGACGGCGGCTCGCGGGGCGCTCGGCGAGCAGCAGGTACGCGAGCAGCGCCCAGGACTTGCGTCCCTTCGGGGCGGACACCGCCTCCCCCTCACGCAGGATCGCCGGTGCGCCAAGGAGCTGAATGGTGGCGCGCACCTCGCAACCTTGGCATAGTGCCGCGCGAGCTTGCCATGCCGCGTTACTTCGTCACCAGAGTGCTGGGAGAGATCTCCGACGAGGAGCTTGACGCCGCAGCGCACAACTCGACCCGCGTGCGCGAGGAGTCGTTTCCGGACATCGGGTGGGAGCACTCCCACGTCGTCCGCACCCCGGAGGGACGGACGGGCTACTGCGTCTACGTGGCGTCGGACCCCGATCGCATCCGCGCACACGCCGCCGCGGCTGGGCTGCCCGCGGACTCCGTGCTCGAGATCGAGCGCGACCTCCTGCCTTAGCCGATCCCGATGAACCGGCCGTGCTGCTGCACGAGCTCGCCGTCGGCGTAGAGCCGCCCGCCTGGGCGTAGGTCGCAGATCAGGTCCCAGTGGAGGCTCGACCGGTTCTTCCCGCCGGTCTCCGGGTACGAACGTCCTAGCGCGAGGTGCACTGTCCCCCCGATCTTCTCGTCGAAGAGGATCGTCCCGGTCGGACGGTCGATGCCGAAGTTCGTGCCGATGCCGAGCTCACCAAGGCGCTTGGCACCGTCATCGACGGCCAGTGCGTGGCGGAGGTAGTCCTCACCCTCGTCGGCGCTGGCCTCGATGACCTCGCCGTCGCGGAACGTGAGGCGCACCCCGGTGACGTGGACGCCGGCCGGGGAGGACGGGACGTCGAAGGTGATCGTCCCGTTCGCGCTCGTCTCCAGCGGCCCGGTGAAGACCTCGCCCGACGGCATGTTGCGGCGTCCGTCGGAGTTCACCCACGTGCGGCCCTTGACGTCGAGGGTGATGTCGGTGCCGTCACTCTCGATGCGGATCTCGCGCGCCTTCTTCAGCCGGCCGATGAGCTGCTCCTGGAACTCGCGCAGCTCGCCCCACGCCCGGACCGGGTCGACCTGGCCGAGGAACAGCGCCCGGCTAACGAAGTCCTCGTACTCGGCGAGGGGCATCCCGGCGCCTTCGGCGAGCGCCTCGGTGGGCCAGAGCGTGCTGCACCACGTCTTGCGCATCGTGATCTCGCGGATCGGCTGTCGGCCGAGCGCGGCGCGCTGGAGGATCTCCGGGGCGACGTCTGCGAGCGCGCGCGTGTCCTCCGGGGCCTGGATGCCGAGGTGCGACGCGGCCTTGCGGGCCTCGTAGTAGGCGATGTCGGGCGGCTCGTCGAGCTGGCGGTCGCGCGCGTGCTCGTAGAAGAGCTGCGCCGCGCCGGGAAGCTCAGCGCGGATGATCGGCCACGCCTCGCGCTCGAGGATCGCGCGCTGGAGCTCGAGCAGGAGCGGCGCGGCGAGCGTCGTCGACCGGACCAGGACCTGATGGCCCGGCTGGACGTCGAGGCAGTAGCCGGTCAGCAGATCGGCGAACTTGCCGGCGTCGAGGCCCATCAGGCCTGCCAGCCCTCGTGCAGCGCGGCCAGCGGATCGTGCGGGTCGCGGCCGAGCTCCGCGGCCACCGCGGCGAGCAGCGCCGCCTGCGGCTCGAGCTGCGCGCCGACGCCCATCACGCCGATCCGCCACAGCTTCCCGGCCAGCGGGCCGAGGCCGCCGGAGATCTCGATGTCGTGCTCGAGGAGCAGGGCGCGGCGGACCGCCGCCTCGTCGATGTCGTCCGGGACGCGGACCGCGAGCAGCGGGTGGAGCGTCTCGTCGGCGGGCGCGAGCCGCGGGAACCCGAGCGTGGCGAATCCGTCGCACAGCGCCTCGTGGGCGCGGCGGTGGCGCTCCCAGCGGTTCGGCAGCCAGTCGTCGACGACGGCGATCCGCAGCGCCTCGCGCAGCGCGACGTTCATGTTCGTCGGCGCCGTGTGGTGGTAGGCGCGCGCGGGAGCGTCGCTCGACGGGAGCCAGTAGTCGAGGACCAACGTGAGGTCGAAGTACCAGGAGGGCACGCGGGTCTTGCGGCCCTTCAGCTTGGCGATCGCCCGCTCGCCGAACGTGATCGGGGCGAGCCCGGGAGGCGCGTTCAGGCACTTCTGCGAGCCGGAGAACGCGGCGTCGACTCCGGCCTCGTCGATGCGCAGCGTGTGGCCGGTCAGCGAGGTGACGCAGTCGAGCAGGAAGAGTCCGTCGCGCGCGTGGATCGCGTCGCCGAGACCGTCGAGCGGCTGCGCGACCCCGGTCGACGTCTCGCCGTGCACGACGAACAGCGCGGCGGGCGCCGGGTCGTCCTCGACCGCGGCGATCAGCGCGGCGGGATCGATCGCGCGGCCCCACTCGGCCTCGACGCGGACGACCTCGGCCCCGTGGCGCTCGAGCTCGTCGGCCATGCGCACGCCGAACAGGCCGTGCACGCCGCAGACGACGCGGTCGCCCGGCTCGATGAGGTTGGCGACCATCGCCTCCATGCCCGCGCTGCCGGTGCCGGAGACGGGGAACGCGACTCGGTTCTCGGTGACGAACGCGGTTCGCAGCAGCTCGGCGACCTCGTCCATGACCTTCCCGAAGGCGGGGTCGAGATGCCCGAGCGTCGGATGCGCGAGCGCGGCGAGGACGCGGTCGGGTACGGGGCTCGGACCGGAGCCGAGCAGAAGGCGCTCGGGGAGGCGATCGAGGTCGGGGGTGATGGTCGTCGTCATGGGGCTTCCAGGTCGGGGAACCACTCGGCAAGGTGTTGGCGCAGGGCGTCGCGGATGAACGCGCGCTCCTCCTGCGTGGCCATCCGGAAGCGCATCAGCAGCGGCTTCTGGCCCTTCGTCGTGACGTCGCTGATCGTCCACGTGACGGCCAGGCGCTCGAACAGGAACTCCACCGCGCGGTGCCACGAGTCCTCGGTCTGCCGGGAGAGGTCGTGGAGCGTCTCGGCGTACTCGAGCCGGGTGGCGGGCGTCATGCTGCCGCGGAGCTCGAGCGCCCCGGCGTCGCCACCGTCGTAGGTCGAGGTGGGCGCCTTGAGCTTGGAGCGTTGGCGGTTGCGCTTGCCCATCCCGCCAAATCTAGTGATCGGGGGAGCTCCGAACGGGATTCACCACTCACGGCAACGCGATGCATACGGTCTCGGCATGTCCATGTTCACGCGCGTGTTCCTTCTCGCAACGGCCGCCGTGGCGCTGCTCCCCGGCGGCGCCGAAGCGGCGATCACCACAGAGCTGCACACCACGATTCTCGGCGGGGGACTGACCCCGCGCGACGCGGGTGACGTCAACGGTGACGGGCGTGGCGATGTGCTGGTTCGTCTCGACGACACACCGGCCTGGGCGGTCGTCCTCGGCGCCGCGGAGAAGGGGACGGTCGACGTCCGGACCGCCGGCCCGCGGGTGCTGACGATCAAGGCGCCCCCGTACTCCTCGTGGGTCGAACCGGTCGGTGACGTCAACGGCGACGGCAGGGATGACATCGGCGTCGGGCAGATCTCCTACACGGACCAGGGGAATCTCCCGAGCTATGTCGTGTTCGGCCGTGGCGCCGGGACGGTGGATCCGGCGGCCCTGGGGACCGGCGGTCTCGTGTTCACCGCGGCGGGCTTCGAGACCCAGCGCCTGATCCCGGTCGGCGACGTCAACGGCGACGGCCGCGCCGACATCGGCTTCCTTGGCCGGCTGCCGCGCAAGGCCGACGGTCTCCAGCTCGACGTCGCCGCCGTCGCGTTCGGTCGCGCGGCACCCGGCGCCATCGACGCCGGCAGGCCGGGCGCCGGCTTCCTGATCGGCAGCTCGGCGGCGAAGGGCTACGACGGCGCGACGCTCGCGAGCGTCGGGGACGTCAATCGCGACGGGAAGGCCGACCTGCTCGTGGACGTCTCGCCCGGCAATAGGGCCCGGACGGTGCTGGTGTATGGGCGTGGCGCGGACAAGGCCGTCATCGACGTCGAGAAGCTCGGGACCGACGGCGTCGACATCCCCGGTCAGGCGAGCATCATCAACGCGTGGCCCGGTGACCTGGGCGACTTCAACGGGGACGGGCTCAGCGACCGGCGCGTCGAGTGGCCGGTCGTCTCGGGGAAGGACACGATCACCTTCAGCTCTCGCACCGCGGTCCTGTACGACCTCGTCGCCCCTGTGTCGCGAGGTCTCACGCTCCTCGCTCCCGCCCCGACGGTCGGCACGGGCGCCACCGGCACGGCCGGGAACCTCGTCGGCGACGATCTGAACGACCTCCTCGTCGACTCGACGTACTACCCGGCGATCACCGGCCGCGGCATCAGCCGCTACCCGACGAGCGTGTACCACCGCTCCGCGGTCGTCCCCGGAACGACGGCGACCGCGTCCGTCAACGTCGAGACCGCGTCGTCCGTCGCGCACCTCGACGCGCTGCCCGCCGATCAGGTCTCCGCTTTTCGCCTGCAGCGCAACCCGAGCGGCACGCGACAGCTCGTGACGCGGCGCGACACCAGCGGGATCTACCGGATCGACTCGGCCGCATACATCTATGACGTCGTCGATCGGCCAGGGGCGGACGCCACCCCGCCGGTGGTGACCCGGTTCGGCTTCGACGTCCCGCTGGTCGAGAACGACTGCGGGAGGACCTGCCCGATCTGGCCCGGCCCGGCGGAGGCGCACCTGCGGCCGACGGTGAACGAGGCTGCGACCGTGGAGCTGAAGATCACGTGGTCGGGCAACGGCCAGACGGTCGCGACCGGGAAGGCGATCGTCCCGGCCGGGCAGTTCCCGTTCTCGTTCTCGCCGATCAAGGACCCGCCGGTCCTCCCGGCCGGGCGCTACACCGCGACACTTGTGGCGACCGACCTGGCAGGCAACAAGGCCGCGCCTGTCACCGCCACGGTGACTGTTCGCTAGGTGCCGGCGGCCGCGCGCAGCTGCGCGGCCACGTCGCCGAGGATCGGCTCGGCGTGGCCCGGCCACGCCGCCGCCGGCTCGAGGTCGGCGAGCTTGCGCAGCGAGTGCCGCGCCTGGTCGGTGTCGTAGTTGTAGGCGTCCAGCGGCACGTAGGCCGGGACGTCCTTCGCCCAGAAGTTCACCGTGTAGAACGCGTCCGTCGTGAGCGCGATCCGGTCCGAGGGGCGGAACAGCGTGATCTGCCCCGGGGCATGGCCGGGCATGTGCACGACGCGGAAGCCCGCGACCTCGTCGCCTTCGCTGAGGGTCTCGGCGATCGGGGTCGGCCCGCCATCCCACACCCAGCGGTGCGCAGCCCGGTGGATCCAGCGATGGGGAGCGGGGACGTCGCGTAGCTTGTCGTCCCAGTAGCGCCAGCCGCCGCTGCCCTCCGCGTCGATGCGCTCGTCGGTGTGGCAGTAGACGGGAACGCCGAGTGCGGGTGCGGTCCCGCGGTGGTCGGTGTGGCCGTGGCCGAGCACGACCCGCGTCAGCCCGCCGAGCCGCGCGGCGGCGGCCCGTACGGACGGCAGCATCACGCGCGCCCCCGCGTCGAACATCAGGACACCCTCGCCGTCCTGCACGAAGTACACGTTGCAGCGCCCGAGCGCGCCCTGCAGGCGCCAGACCCCGTCGGCGACCTCCGTCGCCTCCTGGTGGTCGTTCATCTTCTGGCCGAAGCGCACGCGGGCGTTGAACGCCTGCTTGCCTGTCTCCTCGGCGCGCGATCCCTCGGGCGGCAGGCCGCCGACCTGTCGCAGCAGCGTGGCGCTGTCGGCGTAGGCGTCGTTGCGCACGACCTTGCCGTTGCGCACGCGCACGACGTCCGTGCCCTCGAGGAAGAGCGGCGCGCCGTTGGGCTCCAGGCCCTGCAGCTGCCCGGGGCCCGCGAAGGTCCCGCGGGCCTGCCAGCGGACGACGCCGACGTCACCCTCGGAGACGAAGTCGAGGATCTCGAAGTCGAAGTCCGGGACGGCCTCCCACAGCTCGTCGAAGAACGCCACGACCTCCGCCTTGCCGCCCTTCGGCAGCACCCCGCGGATCTCGACCTCCGCGTCCTCGGCGTACCACTCGCGCTGCGCGCCGCGGTCACCCTGCTCGATGGCCTCGAAGTAGGCCCGTGCCTTCGCTCCCTCGCCCATGGGGGCGAGCCTACCTACACGCGCGCTAGGCCTGGTCGGGCCAGTGGCCGTGCTCGTCGAAGTACCTGCGCGCGGCCTGCTCGTCGTCGCGCTCGGACTCGCCGCTGACGCCGACGCGGTGCAGGATGTTCAGGAGGAAGACCGACAGCCCGGCGCCGATGAGCGCAGCCCCGCCGTCGGCGGACTCGAGGTTCGGGTTGATCGCGAAGGCGATGAGGCCGGAGAGCACGATCAACGCCGGCAGGATGTACCGAACGAAGAACAGCACGACACCCAGTCTAGTTCGTGCGGTCGTCCGACAGCGCAACGGCGGCGATCGGCTGCCGGTCGCGCTCGAGGTCCTGCAGTTGAGGGCCGAGCCGGAGGTCCGACCAGTCGGGGTCGGTGAGGATCGCGGCGAACGCGCCGTCCTTCGTCGACCGTGCCGCCCGGTCGTCTGCGGATGCGGCGGGGGTCGGCCGCCAGCCGGCGGCGAGCATTCCGCGCCAGACCACATCGCGGACCGCGGCCGAGGAGCGCAGCGGCGGGTCGGCTTCCAGGGACGGCGCGATCAGGAGGTACCGGCGGCACATCTCGGGCGTGACGGGGCACTCGTACGAGTGCCCGATGACGCGGACGGCCTCGGGCAGCGCGAGTGCCTCGGTGGGCGGCGCGTCCTCATCGGCCGCGCAGCCGGCGAGCACGAAGACGGCGACGAGGGCGAGAGCGAGCCGCATCGGCGGAACCGTACCGATGGGTAGGACGCGACGAGACTGGCCGGTTGGCCAGTAGCCTGGCTCGCCGTGACCCAGACCGCCCGCAAGCGCGAACTCGGCCGCGGGGAGCGCGTTCTTCCCGGCGTGTGGCGCCTGCGCCTCCCGCTCCCGTGGCCCGGAGTTCCGCACGGCAACGCGTGGGCGCTCGCCGCAGGCGACGGCATCGTCCTCGTCGACACCGGCATCCACGAGCCGGGCTCGATGGACCAGCTGGTCCGTGCGCTCGACCAGGTCAACCTCAAGCTCGAGCACATCAAGCTGCTCGTCTGCACCCACGCGCACAGCGACCACTACGGCCAGGCCGCGACGATCGTCGACCAGATCGGCTGCGAGCTGTGGATGCACCCGGCCTACGAGGACATGGTCAAGCACGCCGAGGACCCGGAGGGCGCCCTGAACCGCCGCCTGGAGATCGCCCTCCAGAGCGGGGTTCCCGAGGCGCCGCTGCGGAAGTTCGCCGAGGAGCGCAAGGGCGCGAACCCCGGCATCGCGCGGGTCATCGCTCCGGATCGCCCGCTGGTCCCCGGCGTCGAGATCGAGACCGACCTCGGCACGTGGACGGTCCACAACACACCCGGCCACGCGCCGAACCACGTCTGCCTGTTCCAGCCCGAGCACCGGCTGCTCATCAGCGGCGACCACCTCCTCGGGCGCGTCAGCCTGTTCTTCGACCACGGCTACACGCCCGACCCGGCCGGCGAGTTCCTCGCGTCGCTGGACGTCGTCGAGGGGCTCGACGCGCGGCTCTGCCTCGCGGGCCACGGCCGCACGTTCAGCGACCTGCAGGCGCACATCGACGCCAATCGCAAGCTGGTCCACGAGCGGCTCGACGCGGCGGAGCGCGTCGTCTCCGAGAGCGGGCCGATCTCGCCCTTCGACGCGGCGTTCGGCGTGTACGGCGAGGCGATCAAGCACATTCCGCCGTACTGGTGGACGACGAAGATGATCGTCTACATGGAGCACCTCGAGGTCACCGGGCGCGTGCGCAGGATCACGGAATCCGGCGAGCCCGACCGGTTCGTCAAGCCGTAGTTCCTCTAATCTCCTGTGCCAACGATGCGCATCGACGAGATCATCGAGAACGCCGCCCGCCCGGTCTTCTCCTTCGAGTTCTTCCCGCCCAAGACGCCTGAGGGCGAGGCCAACCTCCAGCGCGCGCTGGAGGAGCTGCAGGCGCTCAAGCCCGACTACGTCTCCGTGACGTACGGCGCGGGCGGATCGACCCGCGGCAAGACGCTGGACATCATCGGCGACATCAAGCGCCAGCACGGCCTCGAGGCGATGGCGCACTTCACGTGCGTCAACGCGACGACCGACGATCTCCGCGGCGTGCTGAACGAGATGCGCGAGGCCGGCATCGACAACGTGCTCGCGCTCCGCGGCGACCCGCCCGCAGGGCAGGAGCGCTGGACGAAGACCGAAGGCGGCCTCGAGTACTCACGCGAGCTGGTCGAGCTGATCGAGGACGAGTACGAGTTCGCGATCGGCGCGGCGTGCTTCCCCGAGGTCCACATCGACGCGAGCGACGCCGAGGCGGACCTGCGCTACCTCAAGGAGAAGGTCGACGCCGGGGCCAAGTTCCTCATCACCCAGCTCTTCTTCGACAACGCGTACTACTACGACTTCGTCGATCGCGCGCGGGAGATCGGCATCGACGTCCCGATCATCGCGGGCATCATGCCGATCATGAACGCGGGCCAGGTCAAGCGGATGACCGCGATGTGCGGGTCGGCGATCCCCGAGGCGCTCCAGGAGCAGCTCGAGCAGCGCGCCGATGATCCCGCGGCGGCCGCCGAGCTGGGTGTCGCCTACGCGACGCTGCAGTGCGCGGATCTGCTCGCCAACGGCGCGCCGGGGATCCATTTCTACACGCTGAACAAGTCGCCCTCCACCCGGGCGATCCTCAGTGCGCTGCGGCTGATGAAGCCGTGGGAGCGCGCCGGCGCACCCGTCTAGAATCCGGCTCGTTTCAGCCCCTCCGGGTGAACGGAATTCGGTGAACCTGATTCACCAAGGGCGTGCGGCCACGACGTAGCGTTGCGGCCGCGCTCGGGTCCCCCGACCCACCCCCAGGAGGCCGTATGTCCTCGTTCGTCCGCAGGTCCGCCCTGCTCTTGCCCTGCCTCGCCGTATCCGCACTCGCGGCTCCGGCAGCTGCCCCCGCGGCCACAACCGCGGAGCTCCACACCACGATCACCGGTTTCGCGAAGTACGAGATGCGCGCCCAGGAAGCGGGCGACGTCAACGGCGACGGCCGCGCCGACGTGCTCGTCTCCTCCGGGTACTGCGGGCCGGTCCGCGTCGTCTTCGGCGCGGCCGCCGGCGGCACGGTGTCGCTCGACGCGCTCGGCGCCCGAGGCCTGACCATCACGGGCCCGGACGGCGAGTGCATCACTCCGGTGCGCCTCGGGGACGTCAACGGCGACGGCCGGGACGACATCGGCCTCGCGCCGAACGACAACCCCTACCGGGCCGAGATCACCCCGGGCCGCGTCGTCTTCGGCCGGGCGGCAGGCACGGTCGACGCCGGAGCGCTCGGGAGCGCCGGCCTGACGCTGACCCCCGGCAGTGGGGTGACGCTCCGCAGCATGTTCCGCGTCGGCGACGTCAACGGCGACGGGAAGGCCGATGTCGGCCTCGCGGAGACCTTGACGCTTCCGGGCGGTACGCCGCGGACGGCGGCGGGCGCGCTGTTCGGACGCGCCGCTGGCGGGTCGATCCCCGTCTCGACGGCGACCGGACTGCACGCCGTGCGCGGGGGTGAGCCCGGGTCCGCCGACAACGTCGCCGAGGTCTCTCCGGCCGGCGACGTCAACGGCGACGGGAAGGGCGACATGATCGTCGCCCTCGCCCCACGAAACACGCAGCTCGTCTACGGCCGGACGACGGCCGGGGTCGTCGACGTCGCCGCGCTCGGCGCATCCGGCGCGGACATTCCGGGCCAGGAGGGCGCCGTCTGGGACCCGCTCGGCGACATCAACGGCGACAAGCTCCCCGACTACGCGACGACGCTCCTGAGCGGGAACGACGCCGACTACCCGCAGGTCGCCATGTTCAGCTCGCGGACCGGGCCGCTGTTCCCGCTGGCCGACCCGGCGTCCCGCGGGCTGAAGATCCGCGCGAGCCTCGGCGATCTCGGCTTCGGCCAGCTCGGCGCGACCGGCGATCTGAACGGCGACGGCCGCGGGGAGGTCTCTGCGGTGGCGAGCTACCCGATCCGGTCCTCCAACCCGGACAACCTCAACTCCGAGACGGATCCGCTGAGCCTCAACTACCTCGTCGCGGGGACGACCGCGACACGGTCGGTCGATCTGCGGATCGCCGGGTCGTGGGGCATCCGCCTCGACGCGATCCCGGATCGCTACTCGCTCGTGGGCGGTCTGCGCTTCACCGGTGCCGGCAAGGGCCAGGTCCTGGCCGAGGGCGCGACGCAGCTGCGGGTGTACGACGTCGTCGACCGGCCCGCGCCCGCCGCGGACACGACGGCGCCCGTCGTGTCGAACCTGCGGTTCGCCAACGCGAGGATCCGCGGCGCGTGCGGCGCCCTCTGCTTCACGCGGGATCCGGCGCAGACCAACCTGACGTTCTCCGTCGGCGAGCGGGCATACGTCGATCTGTCCTTCCGCCGCGATGGCACGTCGTCGGTCATCACCGCGAAGGGCTCGATGTACCCCGGCCCCGCGTACCTCCGCGTCTACGGCCAGTCGGGCAAGTTCGGCGGGAACCTGCTGCCCGCCGGACGCTGGACCGCGACGCTCACCGCCACGGACATGGCGGGGAACAAGAGCGCGCCCGTGACCGCCTCGATCACGGTGCTCTGAGAGCGAGCCGTCACCGGTCCAGCAGCTGGCCGATCACCTCGTCGGTGGCCCCGGTCGAGAGGGCCAGCTGCAGGGCCGTGGCGGCGACGAACCCGAGGGTCCCGTCGTCGCGGGCGCGGGTCACCCCGGCCCGCAGCCCGTCGGCGAGCTCGTCCTCGCTGAGCGTGCGGCGGGTGTCGGGGTCGACGAGGTTCAGCAGCAGCTCCTCGCGGGAGATCTTCAGCTTGCACGCACCACCGTCGAGGACCGAGAGCAGCACGCGCTGCACGTCGTCGTACTGGGCGTCGCTCTTGGGCCGTTCTCGCGCCCCGCACGGGTTGCGGGTCGCGGTCGGCTCGTAGGTCCCGCCGCCCGAGGCGACGTACCCGATCGCCAGGCCGCCGCCGATCAGTGCGGCGACCCCGGCGCCAGCGAGCGCCGCGCCGCGGGCCAGCCCGGTGGTGAACAGCAGCGGGATGAGCGCCAGCAGCGCGAGCAGCCCTGCGAGCTGAAGCGAGCGCGAGAACGCGGCGGTGCCGGCCCGGTCGAGCTGGTCGTCGAGGGTGTCGGCGATGGCGTTGATCACCTGCGGATCCCCGTCGACGCCGGTGAACGCGGGTGCGAGATCAGGCAGGCGACCGTCGGCCGCGGTGACCGTGTCGGCGAGCTTCTGCGCGAGATCGATCTTCGCCTCCAGCCCGATCGGCGCGTCGAGGAGGACGGCGAGGCCGGCGCGCTCGGTGCGGTCCTGTTGCGTGTCGAGGTCGGCGGTGAAGACGGGTGTGAGCAGCAGCAGGCCGACGACGACGCCGGCGTGGCGGGCCATGATCGTCCAGCTCGCCGGGCCCGCGAGCGTCGTGACGTGGGGGACGGCGACCGTCGTCAGCGCGGGGAGCGCGGCGCCGAGCCCGAACCCGATGAGGGCCTGCGGGGCGACGAGCCACCACCACGAAGCGTCGGGCAGGAGGCCGAGGGCGACCAGGCCGCCCGCGACCGCCACCGTGCCCGCACCCGCCGCCGCGGCGACCGGGATCCGCGCCTCCAGCGGGCGGGCGAGGATCGCGGCGACCGGCATCACGCTCACGGCGACGGCCGCGCCTGCCGGACCGTAGCGCCAGCCCTCGATGAGCATCACGACGAGCAGGAACAGCGCGGCCGTCAGCGCCGCGCTGAGGAAGGCCAGCGCCAGCAGCGGGCCGAACGCCGGACGGCCGCTGCCATCGTCGCGTTGCAGGACCCCCACGCCCAGCAGCCCGCCGATCGCGAGCAGGGCGACCGGGGCCTGGAGCGCGAACATGGCCTCCCACGACAGGTACTCCGTGAGCAGGCCGCCGGCCGCCGGGCCGAGGACGGCGCCGAGCACGCCCGCCAAAGCCCACGTGCGCAGTCCGGCCGACGGCACGCGCGGGTCGGGGTCGTCCCCCGCGCGGACGAGCGCGAGCGCGGCCGCGACCACGGCGGCGCCCGCGACGCCCTGCACCACGCGGCCGGCGATCAGCATCTCCAGCGAGGTCGCCTTCGCGCACACCAGGCAGGCGGCGGCGAAGATCACGAGCCCGCCGGCGTACGCCGGTTTGGGTGCCAGCCGCGCGGCCGGGATCGCCGCCACCGCGAGCGCGATGTTGAAGGCGGTCAGCACCCAGGCCACGCCGGCCACCGTCGCGTCGAGCGAGCGCAGGATCTCCGGCAGCGCGAGCGTGACGACCGACGAGTCGGCCAGCACGAGGCCGGCTGCGAGGGCGGGGAGGAAGCGGCGCACGCGGTTCAGTCCGCGGCGGGGTCGCGCTCGGGGGTGAGCCCCTCGGCGACCATCGGCCGCCCGTTGAGCTCGTACCGCACGTCGACGCTGTGGTGCTCGCGGTAGGTGCCGATGCCCCAGGCGCCGAGGAACCAGCGCCAGAACCCGAGCTTGCCCTCCTGCACGAGCGACCGCGTGAACCGCAGCTCGCCCTCGGCGAGGTCGTAGTCGACCCCTTCCTGCTGGGGCACGCCGTTGATGTAGACCGACAACGGAGGCTGGACCTGTGCGGGCAGGCGAATGACGGAACCGGTCACGGTCGGAGCGTATCCGGGGTGGGGTGGGGGCCGGTGTCCTCGCTATCGTCGCCGCGGATGTCCGCCGAGCCCGCTTACGCCCTCCGCCGCTCCGATCGGGCGCGCCGGGTGCGGGTGAGCGTCCGGGACGACGGCATGGTTGAGGTCGTCCTGCCGCGCCGGGCGCCCGAGCGGCTCGCCGACGAGGCGATCGTCGAGCTCGCCCCGTGGATCGCCCGCCGCCGCGCGGAGGTCGAGCAGACCCAGGCGCTGCTCGCCGAGCGCGACGGCACGCTGCCGTTCCTCGACGAGGTCTTGACGCTCCGCCCCGAGCCGGGCCGCACGCGGGTGCACCGTCGCGGCGACCTGCTGCTCGTCCCCGACCACGATGCCGAGCCGGCGATCGAGCGCTGGTACCGTCGGGCGGCGCGGGCCGAGATCGAGCCGCGCGTCGCCGAGGCGACGGCCGCCATCGGCGTCGAGTCGACCAAGCTCACGATCCGCAATCAGCGCAGCCGCTGGGGGTCGTGCTCGGCGACCGGCGCGCTGTCGTTCAACTGGCGCCTGCTGCTCGCGCCCTCGGAGATCCTCGACTACGTCGTATGGCACGAGGCCTGCCACCTCGTCCACATGGACCACTCGCCCTCGTTCTGGGGGCTCCTCGCCGCCCACCGGCCGGACTACCGCCAGCCCAAGCGCTGGCTGCGCCGCCACGGCGCGACGCTCGTCCTCAGCTGAGGCGGGCCGGCCCCTCAAGGTCGGCGTGTCCGGGGCGACTAGAAGCGGGTGGCATCCCCGGATCCGGGGATGCCGGACCCCTTGTATCAGGAGCCGATCCGACCATGATCTCTGTCCGCCACTGGAGCCTGCGCACGAAGCTGCTCGCCGGGTTCGGCGTCGTGCTCGTCCTCCTGGGCCTGACCGCCGCAGGCGGCATCGTCGCCATGAACCGCCTCGCGTCCGTCGAGCGGCAGACCGAGCGGGAGATCCATCCGCTGGTCGCTGCGGCCGGCGATGCGAAGGCGGCGTTCGCCGACACCCACTACGCGCAGGCGGCTTCCGTCGTCACGGGGGACCGCGAGGACTTCCAGGACGACCGCGGCACCTTCGAAGACACGCTGCGCAGTGTCGGCACTCGGGTCCGGACCGACAAGGACCGGGCGCGGTTCGCCGCCGTCCGCCAGGCGTATGAGACGTACATGCGCGCCGACGCCAAGCTGGTGACCGCGGGGCGCTCTGGCGCAGCGGCTGCCGCCGAGGTCCTCGGCACGGACGTCGACGAATCCGCCGACGGCGTGAGCGAGCAGCTCGACGGCCTCGTCGCCCAAGCCGGCGCCGATCAGGCCGCTGCCGCCGAGGACTTCCAGGACACGCGCACGAGCGCGACCCGGCTGCTCATCGGCCTCAGCATCGGAACGATCCTGCTCGGGCTCGCGCTCGCGCTTCTGATGGGCCGCTCGTTCACGGGCCGCGCCCGGAGGATCCTCGCCGCGCTCACGACGCTCCGCGAGGGTGCCGTCGACCCGCTGCGCGACGGCATCTCGGCGATGGAGCAGGGCGACCTCAGCCGTCCGGTCGAAGCCGAGGCGGTGACCATCACCGACCGGTCCCGCGACGAGTTCGGCCAGATCGGCGCGGCGGTCAACGAGATTCGCTCGAGCACGCTGGCTTCGACTGCCGCCTACGAGACGACCCGTGGCGCGCTCGGTGCGCTGATCGGCGAGGTGCAGACGACGGCCGCTGCCGTCACGCAGACGTCGACCGAGGTGGCGTCCGTCTCCGACGAGGCCGGTCGTGCCGTGTCGGACATCGCCAACGCCGTCAGTGAGGTCGCAGGCGGCGCCCAGCGGCAGGTCAGCGCCGTGGAGAGCACGCAGCTCGGGTTCGAGCGGGTTTCGGCCGTGAACGCCCAGTCGGCGTCGAGTGCCGAGGAGACCTTTGCGCTGGCCCGAGCGGCCGGTGACGCGGCCGACAGCGGGACCGCTGCGGTGACCGAGGCGACCGACGTCATCCAGGGGGTCCGGGGCGCATCCGTCGCGGCGACCGAGGCGATCCGCCAGCTGCGCACGAAGAGCGACGAGGTCGGCGGCATCGTCGACACGATCACCGCCATCGCCGCGCAGACGAACCTGCTCGCGCTCAACGCGGCCATCGAGGCCGCCCGCGCCGGCGAGCAGGGCCGCGGCTTCGCCGTCGTCGCCGAGGAGGTCCGCAAGCTCGCCGAGGAGTCCCAGTCCGCGGCCGCGTCGATCTCCGAGCTGATCGAGCAGATCCAGGCCGACACCCGCGTCACGGTCGAGGCCGTGGAGGGTGGCGCCCGCCAGACCGACGACGGCGTCGCCGCGGTGAACCGTGCACGGGATGCCTTTGCGGAGATCGCCGAGCGCGTCCACCAGGTCAACGAGCAGATCGCCGGGATCGCCGGCGCCCTCACCGAGGGCAGCGAGACCACCGAGCGCGTCCGCGAGGAGATTCGCGAGGTCGCAGCGGTTGCCGAGCAGACCAGCGCTTCGACGCAGGAGGTGTCGGCCAGCTCCGAGCAGACCGCCGCCTCCACCCAGCAGATCACCGACGCCGCCCGTGGGCTCGCCACGCGCGCGTCGGAGCTCGAGGAGCTCGTCGGCCGCTTCACTCTGGCGTAGACGGGACGGTCAGCCGAGCGTGCGGCGCAGCGCGTCGAACGCCGACTCGCCGTCCTGCTGCTCGATCAGCCGGCGCGTGACCTTGCCGGTGTAGGCCTCGCTCGACCCGTCGCCGCGGATGTCGACACCGGCCCGCGTGCCCCCGAACCGCGCGCTGGCGATCTCGCCCCGAGCCGCGACCTGCTGCTGCGGGCTGTACGTGCGCGTCAGGGCGTTGATCTCCTCGCGGCGCGCCTCCGCACCGACCAACCCGTCCTCCAGCAGATCAACCGCGCGCGCAGCGCTTTCGGCGCGAAGCTTGCGGACCTTCGGCCCGATCCGGATCGTCACCCGCCAGGCCACGTCGTTACGGGGTGACGACTGTGTGCTGGAGCGTCGGCAGATCGGCCACGACCTCGCGGACGCCGTCGCGCAGCTCCGTGGTGAGGTGGTTGCTGATGCGGGCGAACAGCCGCTGTGCCGCCTCGTTGGTGCCCTGCAGGAGCGCGGTGAAGTGGCGGATCCCGCGCAGTCGCGCCTCCGCGGCGAGCGTGGTGCCCAGCAGCGTTCCGAGGCCCTGGCCCTGCAGCTCGTCGCCCACGGTGATCGCGACCTCCGCGTACTCCGGGCGCTCGGGGTCCCGGACGAACCGGCCGACCGCCACGAGCTCCTCGTCGCCGTCGGGCTGGTCGGTCACGGCGACGATCGCGACGTGGTCGATCCCGTCGACCTCGGTCAGGTAGCGCAGCTCCGCACCGGAGAACCCGGGCTTCGGCCCGAGGAACCGCTGGACCGTCGATTCCAGCGAAAGATGCGCCAGCCCGCGCTGCAGGCGGATCTTGTCGTCCGGCTGGATCGGGCGCAGGCGGATCTCCGTCCCGTTGGGCAACCGGTGGCTCATGACCGTTTCATCATAGAACTCTGCAGCTAGACGTTTGTCCGGACCTCACCAGTTTCGTGATAACTCGGCGGCCAATTGGCCGATGACCTGGCCTATGGCGCCTCCCGCCACCAGCTTCCGTCGTTCCTGGTTCTGCCGCGACGAGCTCGAGCACCAGCGCTTCATGGACATGAACGCGCGGCTCATGCCTGTCAACACGAAGGTCATGGCCCTCGTGATGGTCTGCGTCATCCCGGCGCTCTTCTTCGGCGGCGACATCCGCTCCGTCGGCCCGGCGGTCTTCGGCGTGATCTTCTTCGGCGGTCTGCAGCGTGCGGCCCTCCGTCTCCCGAACCCGCAGTTCCTCTGCTTCGTCGGACTCATCGGCGCGACGACGTGCATCGTCATCGCCCTCTACTTCTACGACGCCGCGGACTCCGCCGGCATGGCCTTGGTCTCGTGGCCGGTCGCCGGGATCGCGGGCCGATACGCCCGGCGCGTGCTCGTGGTGGGGACCGCCTACACCTGCATCATCGCGGCCGGCGCGATCATGCTCGCCGTCCCGGGGATCCTCACGACCGACCCGCTGCACGTCACCCTGATCGTCGCCGCGATCATCGCCTCGGCCAGCGTCGGCGCGGTCCTGCGCGACAGCGACATCGACAACCGCGGCGCCGCGATCCTCGACCCGCTCACGGGGATGCTCAACCGCAACGCGCTCAACGGCCGCATCCCGGAGATCGAGGAGCAGTCGCGGCTGGCCGGCAACCCCGTCGGCGTCATCGTCGCCGACCTCGACCACTTCAAGTCCGTCAACGACAACCACGGCCACGGCACCGGCGACGCCGTCCTGCGGGACGTCGCCTACGTCCTGCGCCGCGAGCTGCGGGCCTACGACCTCGCCTACCGCCTGGGCGGCGAGGAGTTCGCCGTCCTGCTGCCGGGCGCCGGGCTGAAGGAGACCGCGGCCATGGCCGAGCGCCTGCGCGCCGCCGTCGCCGCCGACCAGATCGAGGGCCTCGACATCCGCGTGAGCGTCGGCGCCACGGCGACCGGCGCCGGTGAGCAGTTCGTCTGGAAGACGATGTTCGAGCGGGCCGACGCCGCGCTCTACCGCGCGAAGGACGCCGGCCGCGACTGCGTCGTCGTCGAAGGTCTCCAGCCGGTGGACCACACCGCTGCCGAGCCGGCAGCGGCGTAGCCCAACTGAGCGAACTAGCGGCTGGTGATCGGGACGTAGTCCCGGGTGCGCTCGCCGGTGTAGATCTGCCGCGGACGGGCGATCTTCTGCTCGCCGTCCTGGACCATCTCCAGCCACTGCGCGATCCATCCGCTGGTGCGTGGGATGGCGAACATGACGGGGAACATCTCGACCGGCAGGCCGAGCGCCTCGTAGATGAGGCCCGAGTAGAAGTCGACGTTCGGGTAGAGCTTGCGCTTGATGAAGTACTCGTCCTCGAGCGCGATCTTCTCGAGCTCCAGCGCGATGTCGAGCAGCGGGTTGCGGCCCGTCACCTCGAACACATCCTCGGCGGCCTTCTTGATGATCGTCGCGCGCGGGTCGTAGTTCTTGTAGACCCGGTGGCCGAAGCCCATCAGGCGCTCCTCGCCGTTCTTCACGCCCTCGATGAAGGCCGGGATGTTCTCGACCTTCTCGATGCGGCGAAGCATCCGCAGCACCGCCTCGTTGGCACCGCCGTGCAGCGGGCCGTAGAGGGCCCCGACGCCGGCAGCCACCGCGGAGTACGGGTCGACCTGCGACGAGCCGACGGCCCGGACGGCCGAGGTCGAGCAGTTCTGCTCGTGGTCGGCGTGCAGGATGAAGAGGATGTCCAGCGCCCGGCTGAGACGAGGATCGGCCTCGTACTGCAGCTCGGTCATCTTGTACATCATCGACAGGAAGTTGTCCGGGTACGAGAGGTCGTTGACCGGATACACGTACGGACGGCCCTGGATGTGCCGGTAGGCGAAGGCGGCCAGCGTCGGCATCTTCGAGATCAGGCGGATCGTCTGGATCTCGCGGCTCGCGGGGTCGTCGATGTTGACGGCGTCCGGGTAGAAGGTGGAGAGCGCGCCGACCGAGCCGAGGAGCATGCCCATCGGGTGGGCGTCGTGGCGGAAGCCGCCGACGAACTCCTTGACGTTCTCGTGGACGAAGGTGTGGACGGTGATCTCGTTGATCCACCAGTCCAGCCGCTCCTGCGTGGGCAGCTCGCCGTAGATCAGGAGGTACGCGACCTCGAGGTAGGTCGAGTTCTCCGCAAGCTGCTCGATGGGGTAGCCCCGGTACTCGAGGATGCCCTTGTCGCCGTCGATGTACGTGACGGAGGAACGACACGCCGCGGTGTTCGTGAACGCCGGGTCGTAGGTCATGAGGCCGAAGTCGTCCTCGTCGACCTTGATCTGGCGAAGATCCATCGCCCGGACGGTTCCGTCGGTGATCGGGAGCTCGTAGCTCTGCCCGGTGCGGTTGTCGGTGACGGTGAGGGTCTCGGTGGCGCTTGCTACGCCGCCGTTGCCGTCCTGGGGATCAGTCTGCGTCATCCGGGTCCTCGGTCGTGGTGAGGGGGTACGCACAGAGTATGGCGGCTCGGAGCCTCCGACCCCGGTCCTCTCAGCACAACATCTGCCGGCCGGATCAGGACGACACGTACACGGCCGATGCCACCGCGGCTGCTGCCAACAGGGCACCGAGCGCCATCACGCCACGCGCGACGACATTGCTGCTCGGAAAATCGGGCTTCGACATGCCGATTGCCGAGATGAGGACGGCGAACGCGGCCAGCACGCCACCCGCGATGTAGAAGAGCGTCGCGTCGTGCGACTCGTGCTCCGCTCCCTCGTGGGCGGTGGCGGCGAGGAACGTGATCAGGCCCATCGGCCGACCATACCGATCCGGGCGGGTAGCATGGCCGGAATGATGAACCGGATTCTGGGCATATGCGCGCTCGCGATGCTGATCGCGCCCGTCACCGCGAACGCGATGACCGATCACAGCAGCTGGCCGCACATCAACGGACTCGTCCTCATGAACCAGGAGGACGGTGAGCGCCCGCTGGATGCCCGCCCGGGCAACGACCCGCACGGCGGCCAGGACCGCTCGTACTCGTGGAACCAGGTCGCCAAGGCGATCTGCAAGGGCGGCGGGAAGAAGTGCTACGAGCGTGACGGCAAGGTCAACGGCAAGCCGCGCTACGTCGTTCCGAACCGGGCGCGCCACAACAAGCTGCTCGGCGGCCACGGCAGCGACACGATCAACGCGGGCAAGTGGGGCGACGTGATCTGGGGCGACTACAAGCCCGGCGGCCAGCCGACCGGCCAGTTCGACCGTCTCTCCGGCGGCGCGGGCAACGATCACATCTACGCGAGCTGGGGCGAGAACGTCATCGCCGCGGGCGGCGGCGACGACTACATCAAGGCCTTCAAGGGGCGCGGACGGGTGGACTGCGGCCCGGGCAAGGACGTCTTCAACGTCTCACGCCGGGCCAAGCCGAAGTACGAGATCACCGGGTGCGAGACGATCTCGCACTCGACGATCGGCCGCTAGGACCGCCTCAGCCGCGCAGCACCTCGAGCGTCGGCCGCAGCGTCTCGCCCCCGCCGACGGGGGTGAGGCGCAGCGAGAGCCGCAGGAAGCCGACGGCGGGCTTGGCCGGCAGCGCGAGGCGCACCTTGCGGGCCTTCGGGCCGACCCGCACCTTCGTTCCGCCTGAGCGCAGCGTCGCGGCGACGTTCGTCTTCACGGTGACCGTCACCCGCTTTGCCCCGGCCTTCACCTGGCTCGCCTTCAGCGTCTGCAGCTCGAGCGCGACGGGATCGACGCGGACGGTGCGCTTCGCGGTCGTCGTGCGCCCGGTCTTGTCCTTCGCGACGAGGCGCACCGAGGTGCGTCCCGCCGGCAGGGAGACGCGGAGCCGCTCGCCCGTGCCGAGGCGCTTCTTCCCGGCGTACCAGGTCAGCGAGCTCTTGCGCAGCCGCTTGCCGTTCTCGTCGGCGCCCTGGCCGAAGAGGACGACCTTCGCGGCAGCGGTGCCGCGATCGCCCTGGGCGGGCAGCAGGATCTTCGCCGTGGGCGGCCGGCCGTCGACCTTCAGGGCGGGGGAGGTGGCCTGCGCCGTGGCGAAGCCGCTGCTCACCTTCACCCGGACCTTGGCGGCGGTGCCGGCGCGCAGCAGCTGCATCGGGAGCGTCGCCTTGCCCGTCGCCGGCCCGCGGTAGACGGTGCGCCACTTCGTGCGCCCGTCGGGGGAGAACTGGATCGTGGCGGTCTGCGCGTTGCTCGCGCGGTAGCGCACCTTCAGCGACGTGCTGATCCGGGCCCCGGCCTTGCGCGGAGCGGTGAGCGTGACCTTCGGCGCCGGGCCCTTCGCGCGGCGGTCGACGACCGTCCCGTTCGACACGAGCTCGACGGCGGCGCTGCCCTTCGGCACCGGGGCGATGAACGTCGCGCCGCCGGTCTCGGTGTCGGTCGAGACGCGCGCGCCGACCTCGGCGATCGTCGAGCCGTCGGCGCGCAGGCCACGCACGCGCAGTGTCGAGCCCGGATCGGGCGTCGGCACGACGTGATCGGGATCGGCCGGCTCGAGGCCCGTGATCCGGGCCTGGTCGCCGATGACGACGCCGACCGCGAAGCCCGCACCGGGCACGATCGAGAGCGGACCCGACTGGGCGGCCTTCGCGCGCACCTTGATCGGCACCTGGAAGGTCGTCGGCACGACGCTCTCGGCCTCGACCATGAACGCGAACGCCCGGTTCCAGTTGCGCGCCGAGAGCCAGGCGGTCGGATCCCCGGTGCAGTACGACATGAAATCCCAGAGGGGCTGCGACACGAACCGCTCGGTGAAGTCGAGGTCGACGGTCCGCTCCTGGTTGGACGGATCAAACTTCACGCCCTGCAGGCGCCCGGCCTGGTCGTTGGGCCAGGGCTCGCCGACCTGCCCGTTGTTGTCGCCGCCGCACGACGGGTCGCCGCCGATGCCCTGGAGCTTCACACCGGCGTGCGGCGCACCCATCGCGTGCACGAGCTCATGGGCGGCGGCAGTCATCGGCCGGCTGATCGTGCCGTCGTTGATCTGGAGGTATGGCTGATTGTTCGAACGCCCCCACTTGCCGACGCCGCCACCGTTGAAGCTCGAGCCCGGCTCCGTCGAGCCCGGCGCGTACATGTAGTTGTGGAACGCGGCGAGCACGTGGAACCCGTCGGTCGGCGACGCCTCCACGGTCCTCGCCGGGCCGCTGGCGACCCACGCGCGGACGGCGTTCTTGACGGTCGCGCTCGCGCAGTCGCGTCTGACCGCGTCGGCGTTGTCCGTGGGCTTCACCGGGCAGTTCGTGGCGTTCGCCGCGGTGGCGGGGTCGATCGGGACCTGGGCGACGTAGTTCGAGATCTGGAGAAACTCGCCGGCCGGCAGCAGGTCGACTGCCGACTTCAGTGCCGACTGAGGCGACTTCAGCGACGACAGCGCCTGGCCCGGCGTGGTCAGACCGATCGTCCGGATGATCCCGGAGAACGTCAGGTACCGCGAGAAGACCTCCGTCAGCGTGAACGTGTCGTTGGCGGTGCACGCCGCGTCCGGGTTGAGGATCGGGATGATCGTCTGGCTGCACTGCTTGAGGTCGGATGCGTCGACGATGCTCACCTTCGCGGTGAGGTCGAACGTCCCGTTCGCGGCGGCCTGGACCCACGATTGCGGCAGCTCGAACTCGACGCCCATCGTCTCGTCACCGCGCTCACGGGCGGTGATCTCCGGGGTCGCGGCGCTGAACAGCTCGATCGCCTTGAGGGTCTGCGTCCGCGAGGCGTTCACGCGCGCGCCGGCGGTCATACGCAGCTTCACCTGGATCTGTGCGTTCTCGTGCGACGCGAGGGTGTCGGGCGCGCGGTCGAGGTACACCACCGCGGTCGTCGGCTTGTCCGCGTCGATGAGCACGCCGTTGTACTTGGCCTGCTGCGTTGCCGCGCCGTTGGGCGTGCAGCCGGGCAGGACGAGCGCGGTCGGCGTGCCGCCACCGCAGGTCGTCGGGAACCCGAGGGCCTTCTGCGGGAAGCCGTTGAACGAGTACTGCGTGGACCCGCTGAGCGGCTGAACGACCTGGAAGACGTCGATCCCGCGGATCCGCAGATCGCCGACGATCTTCGGGCGGGTGAGGACCGGGAAGCCGATGCGGAAGTCGGGGACGAGGCGCGTCGGCCCGCTGGCGGTGATGGTCGCGCCGGACGGCGTCTTCGCCTTCACGACGCAGTAGAGCTGCCGCTTGGCGCTGATCGCGCTCAGGATGTAGCCCGACGAGCCCGTGACGAGCTTGTCCGCTATCGGCTTGCCGCCGCTGACCCCGGTCTCGCGCGACCAGATCTGGCGCACGAACTTCGGATTGTCGGCGATGCCCTCCCAGACGCCGTCGCTGCACTTGTACAACGCCTTGTTGTTCGGCTGCGACGTGCGGGTGAGCTCCGGCGGGACGATGTTGCGGGGAACGATCGTCACGATGTCGAACGGCGGCCGCGGCGTGGTGACGGGCGGCGGGTCGGTCCCGGGCACGGCGAGGTCCGGCGGGGTCGTCGCGTTCGGGTCGTGCAGCTTCGTGATCTCGGCCTGGGTCAGCGCGCGGTCGTGGACGCGGACCTCGTCGAGCCCTCCCGGCCAGTCCGAGACCCCGCACGGCGAGCCGGCGACCTTGTCGGGGTAGGTCCCGATCGTGAAGTTGTCATGGGCCTGATCCGCGCCCGTGTACTGAATGGGTTCCGTGAACGGTGTGCCGTTGCCGACCTGCACGCCGTCCAGGTACAGGCGCACGGCGGTGCCGTCGTAGGTGCCGGTCACGGCGTGCCACCTGCCGTCCCAGACACTCGAGGATGCGTCGAGCTGGGGGGACAGGGGCCCGCTGCCGACCGAGCTCTTGACGTAGAAGGCCAGCCCGGCCCTGCCCGGATAGCCGGTGTACATCGCCCACGAGCTACCTCCGCAGGTCGGGAAGGCGCCGATGGCGCCCTTGCCCGCGATGTACCGGAGGGTGCCGGGGAAGCCGTTCTGCTTGATCCAGACCGTGAACGAGATGCGCGGGGACTCGAGGAGCCACGCGCCGCCACCCGGGGGACGGGTGACGTTCATCCAGCCGCTGCCCAGCCCGCTGCCGAAGCGGCCCGCGACCAGGGTCGGCGTCGCCGCGAACTTGCCGGCCTGGTCAGCGCCGGAGCTGTCGGCCGTCGTCGTCGAGGCGCCGGAGCCGGAGATGGCGTCGAAATGCCACTGGCCGGCGATGCCGGGGTCGAGCGCGACCGCCGGAGATGCGGCGTAGAGCCCGACGAGCAGCGCGAGCGCCACCGGTGCGAGGAATGAGCGCGGGGAGAATCCAGATTCCGGCATGGCGCGGGAACTCTCCCACTCGGTCCGTCTCGCCGCATCAGGGAGCGACCCTGAGATTTGGACAGCGCGTCAGGCGGTCTTGGCGGGTCCGCCCTCATAACGACTCTCGGTCGCTTCGAGCTGGCCGTGGTAGTGGCTGCCCAGCTCGGGGTGGCCGTAGGGCCGCTCAGCGGCCTGGTCGAGTGTCATGAAGGAGAGCTGCGCGATCGGGAGGTTCGCCCACAGCTTGATGGGGATCCGCGTGAGATTCGTGATCTCGAGCGTGAGCGTGCCCTTCCAGCCGGGATCGACGAAGCCCGCGGTCGCGTGCACGATCAGGCCGAGGCGCCCGATGCTCGACTTGCCCTCGATCCGCGCGACGATGTCGTCGGGCAGCTCGACCCACTCCAAGGTCCGCCCGAGGACGAACTCCCCGGGATGGATCAGGAACGGCTCGTCGTCGCTGATCTCGACCTGCTCGGTGAGGTTGCGCGGCGGGTCCTTGAGGTCGATCGCCGAAGCTCGGTGGTTGTGGAACACGCGGAATGAGTGGCCGAGCCGGAGATCCACCGACGCGGGCTGGACCATGTCGTCGTCCCACGGGTCGACCCTGATGGCGCCGTCAGCGACCAGGCGACGGATCGTCCCGTCCGACAGAACAGAGGTGGGGCCCATGGCGCGAAGTCTACGTTCGGCCGGTGACGCGCGGTCGGCCGGGGGAGCGCGAGCGCTGGGGCGCCGGCGGCATAGGCTCGCCGTGCGGGCCGCGGGTCCTCGGAGGCCGAGGCGTCTTCGGCTTCGGCGAACCGCCGTCCTTCTCGTCTCCCATGTCGCTCTCCGGCGTCGCGTGGACCGCCCACCAGACGATCCACAGCAGCGCGACGATCGGGATCTTGAGGACGAACATCAGCCAGATGAAGGTCCAGTCCACGACGACGGAGGCTACTCCTGTCAGCGACGCGCGGAAAGCGGCTAGAGGCCGAGCTGGCCGCCGGTGGTGCTGGCGGTGCAGCTCCCGGCCTTGTTCAGAGCCAGCTGGCCGTGCAGCTTGCGCTTCGTCGCGGCCGAGAGCGCCTTGGCCCGGCGCAGGGAGCAGGCGGTGCGCTTCAGCGAGGAGCTGGAGCGCTTGAGCGCGCTGCGGTACCGCGCGCCCAGCGCGCCCTGGAGCGCACCGGCGAGGTTCAGCGAGCCCGAGCTGACGGGCAGGCCCTTCTTGGCGCTGGCGAGCAGCGCGTCGCGCCAGCCGGCGGCGCCGAGATCCGGGCGGGCCGACACGAGCAGCACTGCGGCGCCCGCGACGTGCGGGGCGGCCATCGACGTGCCCGTGCGGCGCTCGTAGCCGCCGCCGAGGGCGGTGGAGACGACGTCCTGGCCGGGCGCGGCGAGCTTCACGAACGCGGCGCCGAAGTTCGAGACGGACGAGAGCCCCCCGCCGGGGGCGGTCGCGGCGACGGTGAGCAGGAGCGGCGCGGTGAACGCGGCCGGGTAGACCGGGGTCTCGTCGATGCTGCGGCCGTCGTTGCCGGCCGCGCCGACGACGATGACGCCGCTGTCCGAGGCCAGCTGCACGGCCTCCTCGAACGCGCGGCTGTAGCCGGGGCCCGAGACGGAGAGGTTGATGACCTGCGCGCCGTTGGCGACCGCGTACCGGATGCCGAGCGCCAGGGTCGCGGCCGAGCCGATCGCGCCGGCGTCGAGGACCTTGATCGGCATGATCTTGGCCTTCCAGGCGACGCCGGCGACGCCGACCCCGTTGTTCCCCTTCGCGCCGATGATGCCGGCGACGTGCGTGCCGTGTCCGTTGTCGTCCTGCGGGTTCGGCGAGTTGGCGACGAAGTTCCAGCCTCGGGCGTCGTCGACAAAGCCGTTGCCGTCGTCGTCGATGCCGTTCCCGGCGATCTCGTCGGTGTTCGCCCAGATGTTCTCGGCGAGGTCGGGGTGGTTGAGGTCCACGCCCGAGTCGATGACCGCGACCGTCACGTCGCTGCCGGTCGTCTGGTCCCACGCGGAGCCCGCGCCGATGACCTCGTTGTCCGTCAGCGACCACTGCTCGGAGAACAGCGGGTCGTTCGGCGTGGAGGCCGCGCCGTAGGTGCGGTTCGGCTCGGCGAAGCGCACACCTGACCGCTTGCCGGTGCGCGCTGCGAAGCCCGTGAGGCTGCGGAGCGCCGAGTCGCGGTGCTCGACCGTGATCCGGCCGTCGTCGTGCTGGACCAGGACACCGTCCGTACCCGCGGCGGAAGCCGGAGCGGCCGTCAGCACGACGGCGATGGAACAGGCTGCGGCACACAAAGCACCGCGCTGGAACAGCGACAAGACTGGCCCTCCCTGGCCTCGGGGACTGCTGGCGGCACATCCGTGGCCGCCGTGGGAGGGCTATCGGCGGTCTTTCGCCGTCCTTACGCTTCTCCTACCTGGATGTGGACAATCGTCCAGGCGGGCTCAACGTTCGGCTGGTTTCGCCGCGGGCTGCTCAGCCGCGCAGGGCGACTGCCGTGTCGCTGAACTGCGTGATCCGCTGCAGATGGCCGACGCGCTCGGCGATCTCGTCGCCCGTGAGGCGCGCCACGCGCTCCGTGCCGAACTCCTGCACGTTGAATGAGGCGACCGCCGTGCCGTACGCCGCCGCACGCGCGTACAGGTCCAGGTTCTGCTCCGCGCCGACGTGCTGGGCGAGGAAGCCGACGAAGCCGCCGGCGAAGCTGTCGCCCGCGCCGGTCGGGTCGATGACCTGCTCCATGGGATAGGCGGGCAGCCAGAAGGTGCCCTCCTCCATGATCACGCCGACGCCGTACTTGCCCTGCTTGGCGAGGACGGCCTTCGGGCCGAGATCCAGGATGTGCTTGGCCGCCGAGATGATCGGGGTCTTGCCCGAGTACATCTCGATCTCCTCGTCGTTGAGGATGACCACGTCGACGCCCTTGATCGTCTCCGTCAGCGACTCGTGGGCGATGTTGATCCACAGATCCATCGAGTCGAGCGCGACGAACTTCGCGGCCGACTGCTCGTTGACCGCGCGCTGGAGGTCGGGCTGGATGTTCGCGAGGAACAGCGTCTCCGCGTCCTTGCTCTCCTGGGACAGCTTCGGCTCGAACGTCTCGAAGACGTTGAGGTCGGTGACGAGCGTCTCGCGCTGGTTGAGGTTCTCGCTGTAGACGCCCTTCCAGAAGAACGTCTTGCCGCCCTCGACGTGCTCGATGTCGTCGGTGTTGATGCCGCGGTCGTGCAGGACCTTGTACTCGGCGTCACCGAAGTCGTCGCCCACCGGGCCGACGACCCGGACCTCGTCGAAGAAGGAGGCGGCCAGCGCGAAGTGCACGGCGGCGCCGCCGAGCATCTTCTCGCGCTCGCCGAACGGGGTCTTGACTGCGTCGTATGCGATGGAACCGACAACGGTGACGGACATGGGCGGGGACCCTAGTAGCTTCCGGCCGATGAAGGCAGTCCAGATCGAGGAGTTCGGGGGCCCCGAGGTCCTGCAGGTCGTCGACCTGCCCGTTCCGGTCCCCGCCGACGACGAGGTACTCATCCGCGTCACCCGCGCGGGACTGAACTTCGCCGACACCCATCAGCGCCACAACCAGTACGTCGAGGCGCGCGAGCTGCCGCTGATCCCGGGCGTCGAGGTCGCGGGCGTGCGCGAGGACACGGGCGAGCGCGTGGTCGCCCTGTGCGGGAACGGCGGCTACGCGGAGTACGCGACGGCGCCGGCCCCGCTCACGTTCCCGATCCCCGGCGGCGTGACCGATGAGCAGGCGCTCGCGGTGATCATGCAGGGGCTCACGGCCTGGCACCTCTACAGGACCTTCGGCCGGGTCGCGCCCGGGGAGTCCGTGGTCGTCGGCAGCGCCGCCGGCGGGGTCGGCTCGCTCGCGGTCCAGCTCGGGTACGCCGAAGGCGCCCGCGTCATCGCGACCGCGTCGAACGCCGAGAAGCGAGCGCTCGCGCTGGAGCTCGGAGCGGACACCGCGATCGACGGCGCGCCCGAAGGCCTGAAGGACCGCCTGATCGAGGCCAACGGCGGCGCGCCGGTCGACGTCGTCTTCGAGATGGCGGGCGGCCGGGTCTTCGAGGAGTCCTACGACGCGCTCGCGCCGCTGGGCCGGCTCGTCGTCTACGGCGTCGCTTCGCGGGAGCAGAACGAGATCCGCACCGGCAAGCTCATGCGCACGAACCGCCAGGTCATCGGCTTCTGGATCCAGCCGCTGCTCGAGCGCCCGGAGCTCGTCGGCCCGCCGCTGCAGGACCTGTTCGGCCGGATCGCGCGCGGCGAGCTGCGCGTCGTCGTCGGCGCGACGTACCCGCTGTCAGCGGCGGCGGAGGCTCAGCTCGCGCTGGCCGAGCGGCGCTCGACCGGGAAGCTGCTGCTCGACCCGACGGCCTGATCGCCGGCGACCGGCGGGACCGTGTCGACGGCGCCCGGCGTCGCGGCGAGCTGGATCGCGGCGACATTGCGGCCCATCGCGCGGTCGATCTCCTCGCGCAGGCGCGCCTGGAAGACCGGGACCGAGAACTCCTCCGCGCGGGCCCGGATGACCCGGGGATCGAACGCCTCCCAGTCGACGTGTCGCATCGCCTCGGCGAACGCATCGACGTTGAGCGGCTCGGCGAAGACGCCGGTGCTGCCCTCGCGGATGATCTCGAGCGCGCCGCCGGCGCCAGCGGCGAGCACCGGCCGCCCGGCCGCGTGGGCCTCGGCGGCGACGATGCCGAACTCCTCGACGGCGGGCATGACAAAGGCGCGGGCGCGCGCGTAGACGTCGGCCAGCTCCGCGTCGGAGACCCGGCCCAGGAAATCGGCCTCGGGGTAGTCGCGGCGGAGCCAGTACTCGTCCGGCCCGGTGCCGACGACCTTGATCGGCACGCCGGCCTTCCGCGCCGCTTCGAGCGCGACGAAGACGTTCTTGTGCCGGACGAGCTCGCAGACGACGAGGAAGTAGTCGTCGTGCTCCTCTCCGGGCGTGAAGCGGTCGACCGCGACTGGCGGATGGATCACCGACGAGTCGCGCCCGTAGAACTCGCGGATGCGGTCCCGGGTCAGCTCGGAGTTCGAGATGTAGTGCGTGACGCGCGTGGAGACGTGACGGTCCCAGTCGCGGACGCGGTCGAGCAGGCGCTCGCCGTAGCCGGTGGCCCAGCCGGGCATCTCGCTGATGGCGCGCTCGCGCTCGTGCCAGACGTAGCGGAACGGCGAGTGGCAGTAGCAGACGTGAATGGCGCCGTTCGGCGGCACGAGGCCGTGCGCGAACGCGCTGGAGCTCGAGACGACGACGTCCGCGTCGGGGACGTGCAGCTTCTCGATGGCGCGCGGATAGAACGGCAGCAGACGGCGGAAACCCTGCTGCCTGACGCCCAGGCGCTGCAGGTACGAGGTGTGGATCTCGTGGCCGGAGAACCGGCCCTCGGTCGCCTCCTCGTCGTAGAGCAGGGTCGAGATCGGCGCGTCTGGCCAGCAGTCGGCCATCGCGCTGAAGACGCGCTCGGCGCCACGCAACACGAGCAGGTAGTCGTGTGCGAGCGCAACCCCCGAAGTTGCACCGTCCCTCATCCCGACCGGATCGTAACGGAGCGCACTTCAGAACGCCACTGTTTATTTGTGTGTTGGGCGGGTATCACAGGCCGTTTGTCCGTGGCCCCAAACGGCCGTAGACCGCCGCGACGCGGTCGGCTGCATGCGCCGGCGTGAAGCGCGCGCGGGCGGTGTTCCAGCCCGCTTCGCCAAGGATCCGGCGCTGCTCCGGGTCCGCGGCCAGGCGGCCCAGGGCGTCGGCCCAGGCGCGCGGGTCCTGGGGTGCGGCGAGCAGCCCGTCGGCGCCGTGGGTGACGATCTCCCTCGGCCCGCCGACGTCGGTGGCGACGACGGGCAGACGCATCGCCATGCCCTCCACGACGATCCGGCCGAACGCCTCCTTCCAGGAGGGGACGAGCAGCACGTCGAGCGCGCGCAGGATCTCGGGGACGTCGCGCCGCTCGCCCAGGAAGCGGACGCGGTCGGCGATCCCGAGCCGGTCGGGGAGCACGTGCAGCTCGTCGGCGTACGCCTGGTTGTCGAGCCGCGCCGTCTGGAACTTCGCCGAGCCGACGACGAGCAGCCGCAGCTCCGGGTGCTGCTCGGCGAGCAGCGCGACCGCCCGGATCGCGTCCTCCTGCCCCTTCCACGGGGTCAGCTGGGCGACGACGGCCGCCACGACCTCGTCCTCGCCGAGCCCCAGCTCCGCCCGGGCGGCGGCGCGGTCGTAGCGATCGGGATCGAACCGCTGCACGTCGATCGGGTTGTGGATGACGTGCAGCGGGGTGCTGCGCGGCCGCGCCGGGAACTCGCCGGCGACGAGCTCGGAGATGCAGATGAGCGCCGAAGCGCGCACGCGCGTGTATTGGAGGATCGCGGAGCTGACGGCCCCTTCCGGCGTCCAGTCGCGCACGTGGACCACGGTGGGCAGCGCGCCGGCACCGGCGAACATCGTCGCGATGAGCCCCGCGCGGGTCGTGTTCGCATGGACGAGGTCGAACCCGCCCCCGCGCCCGATCCCGGCGATCCGCCGTCCGTCGGCCACGATTCCGGCGATGGCCTTCGGGGTCTCGACGGGATGCAGCTGGAGGTTCACGTCGGTGCCCGTGATGACGTGGACGGGCAGCCCACGGTCGCGCGCGGCGTCGGCGAAGTCCCCCTCCGGACACGCCATCTCCGCATCGACGCGGTCCCGAAGCCCCTCGATGAGCGTCAGGAGCGAGTGCTCGGCCCCGCTCATCTGGGCGGTCTGGTTGACGTAGAGAACGCGCATACGCGTCGCGGAGCGTAGACGGGAATTCGCCGAGACCACCTAGAGTGGTGCGCGAATGACGAGCTTCGCGGATCTCCGCCTGTCAGAGCCCGTCCTGCGAGCGCTCCAGGACGTCGGCTACGAAAAGCCTTCCCCCATCCAAGAACAGGCGATCCCGCCGCTCATGGAAGGCCGGGACATGATCGGTCAGGCGCAGACCGGATCGGGCAAGACCGCAGCGTTTGGGCTGCCCTTGATCGAGAACGTCGATCCGGACGTCAGGGAGGTCCAGGCGCTGGTCCTCACGCCGACCCGCGAGCTGTGCATCCAGGTCACGCAGGCGATCCGCTCCTACGGCGTGCACAAGGGCGTCGACGTCGTTGCCGTGTTCGGCGGCGCGCCGATCCGCACCCAGCAGGCGCAGCTGCGCGCTGGCGGGCACATCGTGGTCGGCACGGTCGGCCGCGTGAAGGACCTCATCAGCCGACACTCGCTCGCGCTGCACAGCTGCCGCTACGTCGTGCTCGACGAGGCGGACGAGATGCTCGACCTCGGCTTCCTCGAGGACGTCGAGAAGATCCTGTCGCTGACGCCCAACGGCCGGCAGACCGCGCTCTTCAGCGCGACGATGCCGCCGCCGATCGCCAAGCTGGCCGACCGCTACCTGTACGACCCCGCGCTCGTGAAGGTCAAGGCGCAGACGCTGACCGTCGACTCCGTCGAGCAGTTCCAGCTCGAGGTCAAGGCGCCGGACAAAGCCGAGAAGCTCGTCGAGGTCCTCCGCCAGGAGCGCCCCGACCAGGCCATCGTCTTCGTCCGCACCAAGGTCCGCTGCGACCAGCTCAACCGCAAGCTCCGCGACGGCGGCCTGAACGTCAAGGCGCTGCACGGCGACATGAGCCAGGGCTCGCGCGACGGCGTGATGCTGAGCTTCAAGGGCGGCCGCGTGCCGATCCTGGTCGCCACCGACGTCGCCGCCCGCGGGCTCGACATCTCCACCGTGACGCACGTCGTGAACTTCGACGTCCCGACGTCGCCGGACGTCTACGTCCACCGCATCGGCCGCACCGGCCGGGTCGGACGATCGGGTCGCGCGGTGACCTTCGTCGAGCCGCGGCAGAAGCGCGAGCTCGAGGCCATCGAAGAGCACATCGGCACCAAGATCTCCCAGTGGGAGCCGGGCAAGCACGTGGCGCCCGCAAAGGTCGAGGAGACGCCGCGCCGCCACAGCAAGCCGCGGCTCTCGCGCAACGGCGATGAGGCGTACTCCAAGTTGATCCTCGCCAGCGGCCGGTCCGACGGCCTGGAGGTCTCCGACGTCGTCCACGCGGTCGTCGAGCACGCCGGCCTGGACGGCGAGGCGGTGCGGGACGTGAAGGTTCTGACGAAGTTCTCGTTCGTCTCGGTGCCGGCCTCCGAGGTCGAGCGCGTCGTGTCCGCCGTCGACGGCCAGTCCGTCAACGGCGTCACGCTCCGGGTCGAGCCCGCAGCGGCGTAGTCGCGGAACCTGCGGCCTGAGGCCTTGGTTCCGTCGGAAGAACTCGCTGACGCTCCTTCTTCCACCCATTGGGTAGCCTCACTCCTGTGAGGACGCTGCTGCGCAAGCCCGCCCCTGCCCCGGAGTCGGCGGCACCCGCCGAGCCCGCCGCCGTCGAGGCGACGGCGAACGGCAACGGCGCGATGCCCGCGCCTCCGTCGATCCCGGCGCCCGTCTCGGGCCCGTCGTGCACCGTCTGCGGCGCCGTGATGGCGACCTCGCAGGACTGGTGCCTGGAGTGCGGCACCGCGGCCCCGGGACGGCTCGGCCAGCGCCCGGGCTGGCGTCTGGGCGCCCTCGTCCTCGCGCTGACCCTGCTGCTCGTCGGCGGGGCGGCCGTCGCGGGCTACGCCGCCGTGACCGGCGACGCCGAGCGGCAGACCGCCGCCCAGAACCCCGCGCCCGGCACGCCTGTCCCCGCGCCCGCCGCGACCCCGCCTGCGCCGGCCAAGCCGACCAGCGAGCCGCCGAAGATCGAGGCCCCTGCGCCGACGACCGCCGACTCCACCGCGGACGATCTTGCCTCGCCGTCGCTTGACGACACGACCGTCGCTCCCGTCCAGCCCGTGCCCGACACCACCGGGACGGATCCCGGGACCGGCAACGACACGAGCACCACCCCCGACGAGCCGACGTTCACCGCCTTCGACATCAAGGCCGACGACCTCGAGGTCTACGACCCGTACCAGCGGCCCGGGGCCGAGTTCGGCGATCCGGCGGACGCCCTCGCCGACAAGGACCCGTTCTTCGACGTGACCGTTCCGGCCGACGGTGAGGACATCGGCGCCGGGCTCGTCGTCGACCTCGGCGCGGTCCGCACGGTCCGCGAGATCACGTTCCGCACGACGACACCGGACTTCGGCCTGGAGATCTACGGTGTCTCGAAGGGGATCCCGCCCGGCATCAACACCGGCTGGCGCCTACTCGACGACGAGGCGCTGCCGGACGGCGAGCGCGAGATCACGATCACCCTCGAGGACGACGGTGCGAAGGCCCGTCGGCTCCTGCTGTGGTTCGGCGCAGCGCCGAATCCGGACGATCCGCGGGTGTCGATCGGCGAGCTCGAAGTTCTCGGATAGGGCCGGGGGCCTTTCCCGGCGCGAGGGCCGTCGCTAATATCGCGGCATGGCCGAAGAGGGGACCGGCGTCGGGGGGCGCCTGCAGGCCGCGAAGCTGTTCGCGCGCGACCTGTTCAAGACGTACATTGCCGCATGGCTGTGGGTGCGCCCGCGCGACCGCTGGATGTTCTGGTCGCTGCCGGTGCCCGACCGTGATGACGGCCCGACCGTCGACATCCTGCGGATCGGCTCGTGCGAGGACCGCGCGATGCCGCACAACCACCAGGCCAACGGACCGCTGGGCTTCCCGCGGTTCATGCTCGGCGAGCTCGCCCGCAACGGCATCCGTGCGGGCTACCAGAACATGTGGGTCTGGATGTTCGAGGAGCTCCCGGTCACGGAGCGCGACCTGCTCAAGCGCCGCCGGAAGAACCGGCCCGCGCCGGATCTCGTCTTCGTCCAGGTCGGCCCGATCTACGCCGGGCGCCATTACCTCGGCGGGCATCGCCGCGTCATCGGCATGCGCGAGAACGCCGGCAAGCGCATCGGCCCGCTGATCTACCCGATCTGGCGGGTCATCTCGAAGCTGCTGCGCTGGGGCGGCTTCAAGACCATCGACTACCCGGGCCCCGACGCGCTGGATGCGTTCCTCGACATCACGCTGAAGACCTGGCCGGACGTGCTGATCGCGCTGTACGAGCCGACCTCGCCGGTGCTCGAGGGCGGGCTGTTCCGCCACAAGATCGACGACCTCACCGCAGAGCTGCACGCTGCCGCGGAGCGAGCCGGTGATCGCGTGAAGGTCCTCCCGCGGCCGGAGCTCGGGCTGGACATGCGCTTCCGGATCTCGAACGGCTACAACGTCAACGAGGCGGGTTCCCGCGTCGTCGGCCGGCACTTCGCCGACTGGATCATGGCGCAGCCTGGGCTCGTCAAAGTGCCGCAGGCCGCGGATGCGTCGGGCGAGCCCGACCCCGCCGTCCGCGACGCCGTCTGACCCTATGGCCGGGACGGACGCTCCGCAGCAGGACGGGTGCGCGCTCGTCACCGGCGCGGGGCGCGGGATCGGTGCGGCATGCGCCCGGGGCCTGGCGGCCGACGGCTGGCGCGTGGGGGTCCATTACCACGCGAACGCCGAAGGCGCCGAGGCCGTAGCGGAGGAGATCCGCGCGGCCGGCGGCGAGGCGCTCGCAGTGGGCGGCGACCTGAGCGACGAGACCGCGGTCGAGCAGGTGTTCACCGCGCTCGAGGAGACGTTCGGGCCCGTCTTCGTGCTCGTCAACAACGCGGGAGCGTGGTCGCACCGCACGCTCGGCGGGACCAAGGACGAGCACTGGCAGCCGGTGCTCGACGTCAACCTCACGGCGCCGTTTCGCATGATCCGCCGTGCCGTCCCGAAGATGACCCGCTTCCGCTGGGGCCGGATCGTGAACGTGAGCTCGTTCTCGGCCTCGATGCCGGTCGCCGGGCAGTCGGGCTACACGGCGTCGAAGGGCGGCCTGGAGGCCCTGACCCGCGCCGTGACCGCGGAGGTGGCCCGGCGGGGCGTCACCGCCAACACCGTCTCGCCCGGACTCATCGAGTCCGACCATCACGCCAAGGAGTTCCAGGCGCTCGTCGCCGCGGCGCCGAAGCTCATCCCCGCCAAGCGCGCGGGTACGGCCGACGATGTCGCGTCGTGCGTCCGGTTCCTGGCCTCGCCGGGTGCCGCGTACGTCAACGGCGTCGTGTTGACCGTGGACGGCGGTCTGTCCGCGTCGCCGGTTCCCCTTGGCATGCTTTCTTCCCAACCGACACCCTGACGCAGAGGAGCACCGTGGCGCACACCCGAGCAGAGATCGAGGCGAAGATCGTCGACGCACTCGAGAACTTCGGCGCCGACCCGGAGAAGATCAACCGGGACGCGACCCTGGAGGAGCTGGACATCGACTCGCTGGATCTCGTGGAGCTGGCGCAGATCCTCGACGAGGAGATGGACATCCAGATCGAGCAGGGCGACCTCGGCGAGATCCGGACGGTCGGCGACGCGCTTGACGGGATCTTCGAAAAGGCGGGTGCGGTGGAATGACTCGCCTAGCGGCTCGTCATTCCATTGCGAGAACTCGCCTGCGGCTCCTTCTCGCGGCTGGGGTGAAGCATGGCCGCTAGCGTCACGCATGTCCTCCTGTTCCCCGGGCAGGGCAGCGAGATCTCCGACATGGGGGCCCGCGTGGACGAGTACGTGCCGGAGCTCGGTGCGCTCGCCCGCGAGATCGTGGCGCCCGATCTGTTCGAGCGCGCGAAGGAAAGCCTGGGGCTGTTCCAGCCCGCGCTGTTCTGCGCGACGATGGCCGGCTGGGAGCGGATCAAGCGCATGCACGACGCCGGCAAGCTCGACCTCGGAGAGGAGTCCGAGCGCGCGTTCTGCGGGCATTCGTTGGGCGAGTTCGGCGCCATGGCCGCGTCGGGCGCGCTGAGCGTCGAGGACGCGCTGCAGGTCGTCAAGGTCCGCGGCGAGGCGCTGGAGGAGGTCCGCCACGGCGACGCGAAGGGCGCGATGATGGCGATGATCGGGCCGGGCGTGCAGGACTTCGTCGCGGGCGCCGCGGACCGGGGTGTCCTGATGGCGAACGACAACTCGCCCGTCCAGGTGGTCGTCGCAGGCACGGTCGAGGCGATGGACTGGTGCTACACCGCGGGCAAGGAGGCCGGGTTCCGCGTCGTGAGGCTGCCGATGAACGGCGGCGCGGGCCACACGGTCCAGGCCGCGGGCGCGTCCCAGCCGATCCGGGAGGCGTTCGCGAAGGTCACGCTGCATGAGCCGACCGCGCAGATCTGGTCGGCCGCCGACGCCGCCCCGTTCACGGATCCGATCGAGCAGCTCGCGACCGCCGTGCAGCGCAACGTGCGCTGGCGCGAGCTGGTGCTGAACCTCCACGCGGCGGGCGCGACGCGCTTCGTCGAATCCGGGCCGGGCCACGTGCTCGCCGGGCTCGTGCGCAAGACGCTGGGCACCGACGGCATCGAGGCCCACGCGATCCACGACCTCGAAGCCGAGGCGCCGGCGGCCTGAGTCCCGCCGGGCTGCGCCTCAGCGCTCGTGCGTGCCTGCGGCACGTGCGAGCGCGAGGGTCTCCTCGATCTCGCGCTTCACGCCCGCCGGGTCGAGCGGGTGGGGCACCCGGCCGGTGGTGAGGTCCTCATGGCGCGCCTGCGCGTGCGCGATCGCTTGCTCGACGAGCGGCAGGATGGTGTCGGCGGCGTGCCGGCGCAGCACGTGCTGCTGGCCCTGCCCGGCGATCTGCCGGGTGGACGACGGATCGGCGGCGAGCTTGCGCAGCGCGGCGGCCAGCTCGATCGGGGTCTCGGCCACGAGGCCCTCCATGCCGTCGTGCATGTCGATCCCCTCGAAGGCCTGGGGCGTCCCGACGACGGGGAGGCCGGCGGCCATCAGCGCGAGCGTGAAGGCGCCGTCGCCGCCGGCGCGGTGCGTCGGGCGGACGGCGATCGTGCAGCGGGCGGCCAGCTCGGCGACGCTCGCGGCGCGCAGCAGCGAGACGCCGGGAGCCGCGCCTGCGGCGGCCAGCGCGGTGGACTGCGCGGCGTCCGCGAGGACCAGCTCGGCGCCGGGCGTGCCCACGCTGGGCCAGATCTGCGTGGTGAGCGCGGCGAGCCCGGCACGCTCGTCAGGGTCGCTCGTGTCCCCGAACCAGCCCACGACGAACGCGCCGTCGATGGCGGGAGCGGGCTCGACGGCCGGGACGGGCGTCGGCACGATGACCGGCCGCCGGTAGTACAGGCGGTCGATCCGGTGCTGGGCCTGGCGGGACGGCGCCATCACGGCCATGCCGCGCGCGAGGACCCGGCGCTCCCAGGAGCGCTGCGGCTGGATCAGCCACCGCTCGCGGCTGGTGCGCGCCCAGTCGCCGTCCTCGGGCATGCCGCCGAGGTGGTGGAGGTCCATCACCGTCGGGACGTCGTCCGAGACGGCCGACGCGGCGCCGTGGCCCGCGTCGTCGAAGCTCATGATCAGGTCGACCGATCCCACACGGGAGCGCGCGGCGCGGGCCAGCGGGGTGGAGCGTTCCGCGGCGAGGCGGACGGGAAGCGCCCAGCGCAGCGACAGCGTGCCGGTGGCGAGCGGGCCGCCACCCGGGGCGGCGCTCACCGGTCCGCCGATCAGCGACGCCGCGGCGTCGGCGAGCGGCTGCGTGGCGTCGTTCAGCGGCTCGCCCACGACGAGCTCCACGTCGTGCCCCGCATCGGACAGGATGCGCAGCAGCGCGAGCGCGCGGGGCGGCCCGGCGGGCGCAGTTGCGTCCGGTAGGGCGCCGATCAGACCGAGAACCCTCATCACCTCCCGGATGATACGGGGCTGGACCTATGGCCGAGGTGCGGCAAAACCGCCGCGTCCGTACAGTTCCCGGGTCGATGGACGAACGTGAGCCGCAGGGGGCCGACGCGCAGGGGGCGTCGTCGGCGGTCCAGACGGAACTGACCGACAAAGCTGTCAAGGGCATGGCGGCGATGGGCGCGCGCGCCATCGTCATCCGGATCCTCGGCCTGGCGGGCAATCTCGTCATCGCGCCGCTGCTCGGTCCGTCCGGCTACGGCGTCGTCGCCATCGGAATGATCTTCATGATGGTCAGCCGGTTCATCTCGGACGGCGGCCTGAACGCGGCGTTCCTCGGGCGCGAGTCGCCGCCCACGCAGCGCGAGCTGCGCGCGATGGTCGGCTTCCAGATGACGATCACCGGCATCGTCGGCGCCATCGCCTTCGGGATCGTGCCGTTCACCGGGGAGAACGGGCTCGCGATCGCGCTGATGGCGTCGTCGCTCTTCCTCGCCGTCCCGCGCGTGCCGACGACGGTCGTCCTGGAGCGCGACCTGCAGTACAGCCTCATCATCCGCGCGGATATCGCCGAGGCCCTCATCTACAACGTGCTGGCCATCGGCCTGGTGATCGCGGGGCTCGGTCCGCTCGGCGTCGGCATCGCCACGGCGCTGAAGGTGCTCGTCGGCAGCTCGGTCCTGATCTTCGGCGGACCGATCGGGTTCGTCCGGCCTTCGTGGAAGTGGGGGGTCCTCGGGAACCAGGCGCGCTTCGGGGTCTTCTTCCAGATCTCGTGGATCCTCACGCTGATCCGCGACGAAGGCCTCGCCATCCTCATCGGCGCGATCGGCGGCACCGCCGCGCTCGGCGCCTGGGCTCTGGCTCGCCGTCTGCTCATCATCCTGACGACGGTCTTCGAGACGGCCTGGCGCGTCGCGCTGCCGGGCCTCGCGCGGCTCATGGAGGCCGGCGAGTCGACGAAGCGGATCATGGAGCAGGGGCTCGCGTTCGCCGCGCTTGGGACGGGTGTGCCGGTCGTCGGCCTGATCGCGACGGTTCCGGCGCTCGTCCCCGCGCTGTTCGGCGACGACTGGCAGGGCACGATCGACATCGTCCCGTGGATGGCCGGCGGCATGATGCTCGGCGTCCCCGTGGGGACCGTGCTCGTGAGCCTGCTGTGGGTCAAGCAGGAGGCCGACCGGGTCGTCTACATCGGGATCCCGTCGGTGATCCTGTCGCTCGGAGTCGGGGCGGCGCTGCTGCCCTCCATGGGCGTGACGGGCGCGGGCATCGGCTACTTCGCGGGCCAGGCCACGTTCTTCGTCGCCTGCTACGTCGGTTCGCGTGATCTCTTCACGCCCCGCGCGATCTGGGGTGGGCTCGCACCGACGATCGCGGCGTTCATCGCCTCGGCGGTCGGGTACGAGTTCTCGTCGCACATGTCGAACAACTGGGCGGGCATCGGGGCCGGCCTGGGCATCGGCCTGTCGCTGTACTTCGCGCTGATGGTGGTCCTGGACTTCCCGAGCCTGCGGCGGATGGGGCGCCTGGCAGGCCGCGGCGTGGGAGTCGCCACGGCGTGACGCTGCACTACGTCGTGCGGACGTTCCCGCAGCTGTCGGAGTCGTTCGTTCAGCGCGAGGTGGCGGAGCTGGTGCGCCGCGGCGAGCCGCTGACGGTGTGGTCGCTCATCGTCGCCGAGCAGGATGCGGCGGTCGCGCTGGCGCCGGAGGTCCGCGCGGTGGTGCGGGACCTCCCCACGGGGATCGCGCGTACGCGCGCGCTCGCAGGCGCAACCGTGCGTGAGGCCGTGACGCGGCCGCTGCGGTTCGCGCGCGCGGCCGGCTGGTGCGCGGCATGGGCGGTGCGAGAGCGCGACCCGCGGCATCTCGCGGCCGTGCCGTTCGCTGCGTTCCTCGCGCGGCGGATCCCCGCCGACGCCCACGTGCACGCGCACTTCGCCAACACGCCGACGACGGTGGGCCTCGCGCTGGCGATCCTCGGCGGGCAGACGGTGTCCTTCACGGGCCACGCGAAGGACCTCTTCGCCGTGACGTCGCCGGCGTTCCTCGCGGAGAAGGTCCGGCGCAGCACGTTCGCGGCAGTCGAGTCCGAGTACTCCGTCAGCCGGGTGCGCCCGATGCTCGGTGCCGCCGACACGGACAAGGTCATCGCCGTGCACAACGGCCTGGCGGCCCCGCCGGCAGTGACGCGCGCGCCCGAGCCCGGGCTCGTGCTCGCGGTCGCCCGGCTCGTCCCGAAGAAGGGCCTGCCGACCCTGCTGCGGGCGGTCGCGCAGCTGCGCGACCGAGGCGTGGAGGTCCGCGCGGAGATCATCGGCTCGGGCCCGCAGGAGGACGAGCTGCGCGCGCTGGCGCAGGAGCTCCGGCTCGGCGACGCGGTGGCGCTGCCGGGCGCGCAGCCGCGGGCCGAGGTCGACGCCGCGCTCGGCCGCGCCACGGCGTTCGCGCTCCCGTGCCGGGTCGAGGACGATGGCGACGAGGACAACCTCCCACTGGCGATCCTCGAGGCGATGCAGCTCGGCATCCCGGTCGTCACGTGTCCCGTGGCGGGGATCCCGGAAGCGGTGATCGATGATCGCTCCGGGCTGCTGGTCGAATCCGACGATGTCGACGGCCTCGCCGCAGCGCTCGAGCGGATTCTCGGTGACGCTGAGCTGCGCGAGCGGCTGGCGACGGGCGCGCGTGAGGTGATCGCCGAGCGCTTCGACCTGGAGCGCAACGTCGGCGAGCTGGTGCGCCGCTACGCCGTCCGCCGGTAGAACGCGTCGAACGGCGAGAACATCTCGACGAGCTCGTAGCGGTCGTCGAGGCGCTCGCGCACCTCGGCGTGCGCGAGGTCGTCGCGGACCTCGATGAGCGCGAAGCGGGGTGCGTGCCGGTCGAGGTCGAGGCCGGCGAGGACCTGCGGCTCGTACCCCTCGACGTCGAGCGACAGGAGGTCGATCTCCGGCGCATTGATCTCGTCGAGGATCTCGGAGAGGGTGCGGGCCGGGACGTCGAGCTCGTAGCCATCCTCGAGGCCGAGGTTGCCGCTGACGAGTCCCGACATGACCCAGTCCTCGTCGGCCGCCTCGTCGCCACGGGCACCGCAGACGACCGACATGAGGCCGCCGTACCGGATGCGGGCCGTCGGCTCCTCGTAGCCCTCGGCGACGAGCGCCGCGCTCACGACGGCCGAGTGCGGTCGCTCGATGCGGGCCTCCGCGGCGAGCGCGGGGACCGGCTCGACGAGCAGCCCGCGCCAGGAGCGGCGGCGCTCGAGGTGGTACGTGTTCGACTGGCGGAACCCGTCGTTACCCCCCGCCTCGATGAAGAAGCCGTCGTGGCCGGGCAGGAATTCGTCGATCTTCCGGTCCATGTCGTAGAGCGCGGGGCGGGAGTACGCCCAATTGCCCGCCGCCTCGGCCCGGAGCCGCCGCGCCCGCTGGCGCGAGCGGTGCGCGCCCACGAGGCGCCGTCGCAGCATGGGGTTGCGCAGCGGTGGAATTCGTGTTGCCGATTGCACGACTTGACCACGCCAGTCCACGGGCAGCGAGTCTGCCCACAACCGGCCGACATGAATCTCGTTCACCCCGCGTGGGCGCTTGCAGACCTATGCTCCTCCCGACGGATGCGGGAACGGAGCACGGGACGCGAATGATCATCGGGATCGACACCCGGGCGCTGCAGACCTCGCGCGGCGTCTGGCGGTATCTCTCGTCGACGCTCCAGGCGCTCGTCGACCTCGCACCCGAGGACGAGTTCCGCCTGCTGGTCCCCGGTGACCGGCCTCTGCTCGCCCCTCCCGTCGGGGAGAACGTGACGATCGTGCGTCCCAGCGTCCGCTCGCGCGTGTTCTACGCGTCGTCGTCGGCGATCGGGCGGCCCCGGATGGATCGCGCTCTGGGGATCGGCATCGACGTCTTCTGGCTGCCCGCGAACAACGCGGGCTCGGTCAGCGCGGACGTGCCGCTCGTCCTCACCGTCCACGACCTCTCCTTCGAGCTGCGCCCGCACGACTTCACCGCGTCCGACCGCTTCAACCACTGGGTCACGCGGCCGCGCCACCAAGCCCATCGCGCCGACAGGATCATGGTCACCACCGAGACGGTCCGCCACGACGTGCTCGAGCGCTGGCACGTCGATCCGGCCGTCATCGACGTCATCCATCCCGGGATCAGCCGCCCTCGGTGGCCGGCCGGATCGGACGGGCTGCCCGCGCCCGATCCCGCGGACGTCGCTGAGATGCGCGCCCGGCTCGGCCTCCCCGAGCAGTACGTCCTCCAGGTCGGTGCCCTGGAGCCGCGCAAGCGCCCCGAGCTCCTCGTTCGCGCGCACGCGCTGGCCCGCACGGGGGCGGCGCTGGTCTTCGCCGGGTCGGGCCGGATCGACGCGCCCCTGCGCCATCCCGATGTCCACCAGCTCGGATGGGTGCCCGACGACGACCTCGACCTGCTCTACGCCGGCGCGCTCGCGCTCTGCTACCCGAGCATGCTGGAGGGGTATGGATTCCCGCCCCAGGAGGCCGCACTGCGGGGGACGCCGTCCATCGTCAGCGACCTGCCGGCCCTGCGTGAGGTCCTCGGCGACGACGCGGCGCTGTTCGTTCCCGCCGGTGACGAAGAGGAGCTCGCCGCGGCGCTTCGTCAGGTCGCCGGAGACGATGCGCTGCGCACCCGCCTGGCGCTCGCGGCCCACGCCGTCGCTGCTCCACGCACGTGGGAGGCGACCGCGCGCGGCGTGATGACCTCGCTGCGCCGCGCGTCCGGTCAGGTCGCTTGAAACGATCGGGATCCGGGTAGTCGCCGGTCCGACCACACGTTCGATGAACCGGATTCATGGTTCGTGAATGGAATTCACAGGGTGCGGAACGCGCGGCGGTACGTTCAGTACTCGGACGAGGTTCACCAGGGCGAGGGATGGTGATGGAGCGCTTAAGCACGCCGCAGCGCGGTCGGCCGGCCAGGTTCCGCCGCGCACACACGAACGGACTTCCGCCGGCCAGGCCTTCCACCGCGCCGATGGTCATCGGCGTCGACGCCAGATCCCTGTGCACCACCCGCGGGGTCTGGCGCTACGTCGCGCAGATGCTGCAGGCGCTCGCCACGGCATTCCCCGACGACGAGCTGCGCCTGCTTGCGCCGGGGAACGCGCCGCTGTTCGACCCACCGGACGCGCCGAACATCACGATCGTCCGCCCGCCTGGGCGGTCACGGGTGTACTTCGGCCGGTCGACCGTGTTCGGCACGCCGCGGCTCGATGAGGCGCTCGGCGGCGACCTCGACGCCTTCTGGCTGCCGGCGAGCAACGGCTGCACCGTCTCGCCCGATGTGCCGCTCGTCCTGACCGTGCACGATCTCTCCTTCGAGCACCGCCCCGAGGACTTCACGTCGTTCGACCGCATGATCCACCGCCTGACGCGGCCGCGTGCTCAGGCGGACGGCGCGGCGCGCATCGTGGTTCACACCGCCGCGGTGGCGGGGGAGCTGATGGGCCGCTGGGACATCGACCCCGCGCAGATCGACATCATCCGCCCCGGCCTGGCGCATCCGCGCTGGCCCGTGGGTCTCGCCGGACTGCCCGAGCCCGATCCGGGCGCTGTCGCGGCCGTCCGCGAGCGGCACGGTCTGCCGGAGCGCTACGTGCTGCAGGTCGGAGCGCTCGAGCCGCGCAAGCGCCCGGACCTGCTGCTGCGGGCGCATGCCCGCTCCCGGATCGACGCCGACGTCGTGTTCGTCGGCGCCGGGCGGCTGGCGGAGCAGCTCGATTGGCCCAACGCGCACGTGCTCGGCTGGGTGCCCGACGACGAACTCGACCTGCTCTACGCCGGGGCGCTCGCGCTGTGCTTCCCGACCATGCTCGAGGGATTCGGCTTCCCCCCGCCCGAGGCGGCGCTCCGCGGCACGCCGTCGATCGTCAGTGACCTTCCGGTGCTGCGCGAGGTCCTCGACGAGACGGCGAGGTTCGTGCCGCCCGGCGACGAGATCGAGCTCGCCCATGCGCTGCGCGAGATCACCGAGGACCCGGCGGCCGCGGACGCGCTGGCCCGTGCGGCATACCGGCGTGTCTCGTCGTGGACGTGGCAGAACGCCGCGCAGGACCTGCGCCGGACGATCACACGGGCGGCCGAGTAGGCGCTACCGCACGAAGCCGACGGCGATGATGCCGAGCAGCGGCGTCCCGGTGGCGGCGAGCTGGCCGACCGCCGCACGGAGCTCGTCGCGGTCGGGGCCGCGGTGGCGGTAGACGAGCAGGGCGCCCTCGGCCTGGCGGACGAACGGGACGGCACCGGCCTCGGTCACCGGAGCCACGTCGACGAAGACGTGGTCGTAGCCGGAGGCCGCACGATTGACGAGGTCCTCGATCGCCTGCCGGTCGCGCAGCGGCCCGGCGCCGTTGCGCGTCCCGGGTGGGAGCACGTCGACGGCGTGCTGGGCGTCTGCGGCGACATGGAAGACCACCTCGTCGATCCCGGCGTGGCCGGCGAGGACGTCTGCGATGCCCGCGGGGCGGTCCTCAGGCGTGTCCACGGCGCTGGGCCGGTCGGGGTCGGTCTCGAGCAGGAGGACGCGCGCGCCCGACACGGCGGCCGTCGCTCCCAGGTACCAGGCGATGCCGCCGCTGGCGCCGTCGTCGTCGACGGACGCGATGACGATCGTGCGACGACCCTCGGCACTCGTCGAGTTGCACAGCCGCGCGTACAGCAGGCGGAACGGCTCGGCCTGCTTTCGCCGGAGCTCCTCGAGCGGCCGGCGGCGCTTCAGCAGGCGCTTGCGGCGGACCACCGCGAGCACGGGCGCGCCCGACATCTGCTCGAGCTCGGCGATGGAGCCGATACGGGTGTCGGCGAGTTCGCGAACGACGAGGACCGCGCCGCCGAGCGCCGCGCCGACGATGAACCCGAGGAAGGCGATGACGTACACCGGGATGCCCGCCGCTCCGCCCGGCCGGTCCGCCGGGGTCGCGACGATGACGGAGTCGGTGTTGATCCGCTCGGCGAGGAGCAGGCGCTCGATCTGGCTCTTCCCGGTGTCGATCGTCTCCCGGACCGTTGCATCGTTGCCGCCCAGCCGCCGCAGGCGGGCGATGCGGGCTTTCTGCAGGCGCTGGAGCTCCTTGCGCGCGGCTCGAAGATTGGCCTTCTGCCCCTCGCGGTTCATGAGGACGTACGCCCGGGCGGTCGCGTTGGCGACACGCTGCGCCTGGCGCGGGGTCTTGGCCTTCGCGCAGACCGCGATCAGGCCGGAGTCCAGGTCGGGCTTCGCGGACGTCGCGTCCAGGAGGTCGTCCGGGTCGGAGTACGGCTTGCCGTCCAGGATGCGGATCGCCCGCCGGGCGACGCTGGCCTGCCCGATCTGCTGCGCGGTTTCGCCGACCAGGTTCAGGACCGGCTTGTCGGCGGCGGGCAGCCCGAGGACGGCCTGGTCGACGGGCCCACTGTTGATTCGCAGGTTCGCGCAGGTCTCATACGACTTCTCGCGGCCGCTCAGCCCCACGAAGAGCAGGGTGCTCAGGACCAGCCCGCAAAGGGCGGGCAGCCAAGCGCGGCGCAGGATGCCGCCGGACCCCTGTCCCCGGCCGTCCGTCTCCGACGTCATCCC